>JAYUUK010000518.1:0-7138 GCA_043754595.1 Roseiflexaceae bacterium
TGGTATCGTACGCCTGGGCCTGGCTCAACCTGCGCGGCATCGAGCTGGAGCGCGAGATCTCGACGCAGCGCGCCCAGGTCGGCGATTTCGCCCGCGAGCGCGTCACGGTCATCAACCGCTGGCCGCTGCCCAAGCTGTGGGTCGAGCTGCGCGATGGCTCGGACATGCCGCAGCACGGCAGCGGCTTCGTCAGCTACCTCCAGGGCGGCGAGCGGCGGCGCTGGATGATCAGGACGCCGTGCGTGATGCGCGGCCGGTTTCGGCTCGGGCCATCGGTGCTGACCAGCGGCGACCCATTTGGTATCTTCCGCGTCGAACGGCGGATCGCCGGCAGCAACGAGCTGATCGTCTACCCACGCACCGTGCCGCTGACCCACTTCTCGCTGCCGAGCGCCGAGCTTCCAGGCGGCCAGGATACCAAGAGCCGCACATACCACGTCACGCCCAATGTCGCTGGGGTACGCGACTACGCCCCAGGCGATAGCTTCAACCGCATCCACTGGCGGACGACGGCGCGCACCGGGCAGCTGATGGTCAAGGAGTTCGAGCTCGACCCGACGGCCGAGGTCTACATCGCGATCGATCTCGAGGAGCGGTCGCAGGAGCGGCTGAGCGGCGATGGAGCACGGGGGATGCGGCGGCTGAGCGAGGCGCGCGCCGCCGAGTCTACCGAGGAGTACGCCATCCACGCCGCAGCCTCGATCGCGCAGCAGCTGCTCAGCGAGAACAAGCCGGTCGGGCTGGTGGCGTGGGGGCAGCACCGCGAGGTGATCCCGCCCGAGCGCGAGAGCCGGCAGCTGTACAAGATCCTTGAGGCGCTGGCGATCCTGCGCGCCCAGGGCAGTCAGCCGCTCGCCGAGGTGCTGGCCGCCGAGTCGGCGCGCTTCGGGCGCAATGTCTCACTGGTAGTGATCACGGCGTCGATCGATGAGCGCTGGGTCGTCAGTTTGCAGCACCTGCGCTACGCCGGCGTCCGCGCCTCGGTGGTCTACATCGACCCACAGAGCTTCGGCGGCTGGCGCGAGAGCCAGGGCGTGATCGGCCGTCTCGCCGTCTCGCGTACCACCCACTACGTCTATCGTCAGGGTCAAGACCTCGTGGATGCGCTGCGCTAAGCCCCGCTGTGCTCCTGCGCCAGCGCGCGCATCAGGCCGCGCTGAGTTACCAGGCCAGCCAGACGCCCGCCCTCATCCACGGCTATCAGCGCCGCCGCCTCGTTAGCGAGCAGTAGCTGCGCCGCCACATCCTCGCTCTGCCGCACGTCGATCGTCGGCGCGCTGGCGGCGGCGTCCCGCGCCGACCGGCCTATCAGCGCATCGCGCAGCTCCTGCGGCAGCGCCCCGTCGCGCAGCGCCGCCAGCCACAGCGGCTGCTGCGCCGACGGCAGCCAGCCGGCAAGCTGCGCCGCATCCAGCGTACCCACCGGCGCGAAGCCATCGGTCACCACCAGCGGCCGCGCCGAGACCCCCAGCAGCCGCAGCAGCGCATCGGTCAGCGGCGTCTCGGCGGCCACGGTGGGCACCAGCGTCTGCATCACTGCCCCGACGGGCGGCAGAGGCTCGGCGTCGCGCACCTTGCTGTCGCCCGGCGTCCGCCCGGCGAGCGCCGCCCGCAGCGCCTGCTCGACGCCGAAGATGCCAACCAGCCGTCCATCGCGGTCAAGCACCGGCAGCGCGTCGAGCCCCCACTCGATCAGCGTGTTGACCGCCTGCGGCACGGCCGCCTCGATGTAGAGCGTCCGCCTACCAGATGCCACATCGGCCAGCGCCCGCCCGGCGGTATCGGCCAGAATCTGCTGGCGCAAGGTGGCGTCAAGCGCGGCGAGCACGCTCGGCGCGGCCCCGCAGAGCCGTGCCACATCGTCAGCCAGCATCGAAGCGCTGACGCGCCCGGACTCATCGGTGATGGTCAGGATCGGCTGGCGCAGCTCGACGAGGCGGCGGATGGCCTCGGGCAGCGGGGTGGTGGGCAGCGCGGTGGCCTGCGGCCTGGTGAGCACATCGCTGAGCGCGTGCCTCGCGAGCGGACCGGTGGCGCGCAGCAGCGCGCGGTGAATGCGCAGCTCCTCAAGCGTGACCAGTGCGTCGGGGATGAGGTCATCGATCAGCGGCAGGATGCGCGCCACCCGCTCGACCCGGTCGATCCACTCGATCACGATCGGGGCGGCGAGCGTCACATCGCTGGCACCGCCCGGCCGCAGCCGATGCCCGGCTCCAAAGCCTGCGACGCCGCGCAGCACCGTCGCCCCTGTGGCCCCCTCGCGTCGCAGCCGCTCGACCACGGCGATATAGCGTGGCTGTCCTTCGACCAGGTCGCGCTCGCTCAGGTAGATGCGGACCCGCTGAACGGCCTCACCGCTCGACATACGCAGCGTCCCTTTGCACGACGCTTGCAGCAGCCGCGCGATGCTGAGAAACAGATGACAGAAGCGTTAGATGGCTCGTCTTGACAAGCCATACGCAGCAGTATACAGTATGTGGAACAACGTGGCGATCTACAACAATCTAGCATAACAGGGTAAGGACACGTATGCTCAAAGTACTGGTGCTGACCGCCGTAACTGGCCTGGAGCGGGGCAAGCGGCATACGCTCGAAGGGCGCTCCAACAGCGTCGGTAGCGCGGCGTCGAGCGATCTGATGCTCTACGATCGACAGATTGAGCCGCAGCACGCCGAGATCAAGCAGACGTTTGACCGATGGTTTATCGTGCCGATCGCGCTCGGCGGGATCTCGCTCAACGGCGCGATCATCACCGGTCAGAGCCGGCTCAACCCAGGCGATAAGCTGACGCTCGGCCCTGTCACCTACAACGTCGCCGTCGAGGAGCTCGTCGAGCACGCAGTGGGCGATAATCTAGGGACTTTAGACTCGGCGTCTATCCCGCGCCTCGGCGATTACTTCGTGCGGCGGGGAATCATGAGTGGCGATCAGGTGAGGCGCGCGCTCCAGCGCCAGAGCGAGCTTAAGCGTATGGGTCGGCCCGATCACTTCGGCCAGATCGCCTACGACCTCGGTTTCATCAGCCGTCCGCAGCTCGAGCGCGCGCTCGCCGAGCAGCGCTCAGACTTCAACAGCAGCTTCCACGATTAGCCACGCACCAGCGCTAGCTCGCAGCTAAACCCCGGCCCAAGCACGGCCAGCAGCGCGTGCTCGCCCTCGGCGAGCGGCGCCTGCCGCAGCGCGGCATCAAGCACGAAGAAGATCGTCGCCGACGACATATTGCCGTAGTCGCGCAGCACCGAGCGCGCGCTCGCCACCTGCGCGGCATCGACCTCGAGCGCCGCCTCGTAGGCATCGATGACCCGCGCGCCGCCGGGGTGGAGCACCCAGCGATCGATGTCACCAAGGGTCAGTCCGTGGGCTGCGAGCAGCTCGGCGACGTTATCGCGCATCAGCTCGGTGACGATCGCTGGGATGCGCGGCGAGAAGACCACCTGCATGCCGCTATCGATCATATTCCAGCCCATCACATCGAGCGTGTTGGGCCAGAGCGTGCTCTGCGTGCCCATCAGCGTCAGCGGTCGCTCACGGTCGATCGTCGTACCACCCTCGTCGGCCGCTACCGCAGCACCTCGATCGGCTAGCGCGACGCTGTTCCCCGCGACGATCGCCGCCGCCGCACCATCGGCGAACAGCGATGCGGCGACGAAATTGCGCCGCGATCGGTCGTCCCACTGAAAGGTGACGCTGCACAGCTCGACGCAGATCAGCATCGCGCGCTGGTCCGGAAATGCGCGCACATACTCGGCGGCCCGTGCCAGCCCGGCAACGCCCCCGGCGCAGCCAAGCCCCCAGATCGGCGTGCGCCGAGTGTGACGATCCATCCCTAGCCGTTGTATCAGCATCGCATCGGGGCTCGGCGCGGCCATGCCGGTGGTGGAGACCCAGAACAGGTGCTGGATATCGCACGGCGCGAGCCCGGCTTGCTCCAGGCAGCGCAGCGCGGTCTCCTCACCAAGCTTCACCGCCTCATCAATAAAGCGGTCGTTGCAATCCTTAAAGCTGCGCGGCTCGGCGAACCACTCGAGCGGTGCGGCGAAATAGCGCGTATCGATCTTGGCGTGGCGAAAGATCGAGAGATAGCGCTCGATCCCCGGCAGCGCCGGCGCGAAGTGCAGCCGCGCTAGATCGCGCACCTCCTCCTGCGTGACGCGGTTGGAGGGCACAGCTGTTGTCACCGCGACGATCTTCGACATACCGACTCCTTTAGCAAAGCATTTAATGGTAGAGACTTGTGACTGCAGCGGCCAGTCGCGTCAGCGTCCGCTCTTTGCCGAGCAGCGCGAGCGTGGCGAACAGCGGCGGCGCCACACTGCTTCCGGTGACAGCGACGCGAATACTGCCAAATAGCGGCCCTGGTTTGACCTGGATCGTCTCGGAGAGCTCACGCAACGTCGCTTCGAGTTGCCCCTCGCTCCATGGCTCGATAGTGCTCAGCGCGCCCTGGGCCTGCTCAAGCGCGGCTCGGGTCGCGGTGGCATCCATCTTCTTCTGAACCAGCGTCGCAGGGTCGTAGCCGTCACCGCCCTCGTTGTGAGGGTGGACATCGGCGAAGAAGAAGCGCAGCAGATCGGGGGCCTCGCCGAGCTCCTTAAGCCGCTCGTGGATGAGTGGCGCAAGCAGCAGAACGTAGGCGCGCTCGGCATCGCTCGGGTTCTCGCTCAGCAGACCGGCACTTATGAGAAAAGGCAAGATCCGCGCCGCGGTCTCCTCCGTCGAGAGCGCGCGGATATAGATCCCGTTCATGTCCAGCAGCTTCTCGGGGTTCCAGCGCGCCGGCGATGGCTGCACCCGCTCGATGCTGAAGCGCGCGGCGATCTCGTCGCGGGTCATGATCTCGGTGTGGTCATCGTAGCTCCAGCCCTGGAGCGCCAGATAGTTAAACATCGCGTCGGCGAGATAGCCACGGTCGCGGAAGCTCATCGTATCGACATCGTCGCGGCGCTTGGAGAGCTTGCCGCGCCCGTCCTGGCGAAAGATAGGCGGCAGATGGGCGAAGACCGGCGGCTCCCACCCCAGCGCCTGATACAGCAGGATGTGGAACGGCGCGCTCGGCACCCACTCATCGGAGCGCAGCACGTGGGTGATGCCCATTAGATGGTCATCGATGAGGTGCGCCATATGGTAGACCGGCATGCCGCCGGTCTTGATCAGCACGATATCGTAGAGCTCGGCGTTGCCGATAGTGATCTGCTCGCCGCCACGGACGATATCGCTGAAGCTGGTGGTGCCTTCGAGCGGAACCTTGAGCCGGATGGTATACGGCTTGCCGATCGCCTCGGCCGCAGCCACCTGCTCGGGGCTCCAGTCGCGCTCAGGGCCGCGGAAGCGGTAGCGCTGCGGGTGATTGCCGGCCGCCTCCCACGCCGCGCGCAGCGCCTGATCCTCCTCGGGCGTGACGAAGCATTTGTAGGCGCTGCCGCGCGCCAGCAGCTCATCTGCGTAGCGCTGGTAGATGCCCAGACTCTTGCGCTCGGATTGGACGTACGGCGCGTGTGGCCCGCCCACATCTGGTCCCTCATCCCAGCTCAGCCCGATCCAGCGCAACGCCTCCATCATCTGTTCGGCTGCCCCCAGGACGTAGCGGTTCTCGTCAGTATCTTCGATCCGCAGCAGGAACTGACCGCCGTAGTGTTGGGCGAAGAGCCAGTTAAACATCGCGGTGCGCGCCCCGCCGATATGCAGGTAGCCGGTCGGGCTAGGGGCGAAGCGCACCCGCACCGGCGGGATAATCTCAGTCATCGAAGTGTCCTTTAGTATGTTGAATGCTTTAGTATACCAGAAGGTATGCCAGCACTTCGGTTAAGTTGACATATACGCAGCCGCGACGTATAATGCTCATCCGATACATCTGTTCCCGCTAGCGGCTTACCTCCCCAGTCATTGGATTGAGCATCAGGAGAGCCAGCCAGCGCGGAGCCTTCGCAGGCACCGCTTCTGGGCCCGGCTGCACGTGGCGCTCCACCGATGCATCCTCCCTCAGTGTGTTCCCATATCTCAGCGAAGTACTATACCCGAACTGCGGCCGGAGATAGGTGGCAGATCAGCAAAATGGTGAGGTCATTTCCAATGACAGTTGGTACGACGACCGCAGAGATTGAGGATCTTGATTGGACGCAGCTGCTCGACGAGTATGATTATGCCCGCCCGCAGCGCGGCGAAGTGCGCGAAGGCGTCGTGATGAAAGTCGAGGATAATAATATCCTCGTCTCGATCGGCACCAAGCGCGAGGGCATCATCCCACAGCAAGATCTGCGCGCGATGGGCGACGAGTTTGTCAGCGCCCTCCGCGTTGGACAGACGATCCCCGTGTACATTCAGGACCCCGAGAACCGTGAAGGCGAGCTGGTTCTCTCGCTGACGATGGTGCAGGTCGCCAAAGATTGGGAAGATGCGGCGCGGCTGTCCGGCGAGGGCGGGATCGTGCAGGGCACGGTCATCGGCTACAACAAGGGCGGTCTGCTCATCCAGTTCAATCACATCCGCGGCTTTGTGCCGGCATCGCAGGTGGCGCAGCTCCACGGGCGCACCGCCGCCGAAGAGCGGCAGCAGGCGCTGCAGCGCATGGTCGGCCAGGTGATCCCGCTGAAGGTGATCGAAGTCGACCGCGAGCGCAATCGGCTGGTGCTCTCGGAGCGCTCGGCGACGCAGGAGTGGCGCAAGGCGCAGAAGCATCGGCTGCTTACTGAGCTGCAGCCCGGCACGATTCTGACCGGCCGGGTCAATCAGCTCACGAACTTCGGTGCCTTCGTCGACCTCGGCGGCGCCGATGGCCTGGCCCACATCTCCGAGCTTTCGTGGCAGCGGGTCAACCACCCGCGCGAGGTACTCTCGCCCGGCCAGGAAGTCCGCGTGATGGTGGTCGAGATCGACCCAGAGCGCGAGCGGATCGGTCTCTCGCTGCGCCGGCTGCAATCCAACCCCTGGGAGTCGATCGACCAGCGCTACGCGCTTGGGCAACTCGTCACCGGCACGGTCACCAACGTGGCACCGTTCGGTGCGTTCGTCCAGATCGAGGAGGCGGTCGAGGGGCTCATCCACGCCTCCGAGCTCGACAACGACCCGCAGACCCAGCCGCGCGACCTCCTGCAGCCTGGCCAGCAGATCAGCGCCCGCGTGATCAGCCTCGATAAGCAGC
>JAYUUK010000519.1:0-2424 GCA_043754595.1 Roseiflexaceae bacterium
CCTCCCTTCTTTACAACCCAGATAGGATTTCTATATTGGCGATTGACAATTGCCGAACGCGGCCTTTTGATACAAAGCGATGACCGTGTCAATCAAACATGCAGGTTGCAACTGCACGAGTAAGACGAGCGAGAGACGTATGCCAAACCCACAGGGCGGAGCCACCCAGTTGGCCATCGACGCGATCGACGCCCACGCCAGGCGGCTGCTGGCGTCGCGACTAGGTCCGCTGCTGCTCGCGCTCGACGGCCCGAGCGGCGCTGGCAAATCGACGCTGACGGCGCAGCTGGCGGCGGCGCTCGGCGGGTGCGTGGTTCCCGCCGACGACTTCTTCGCCGCAGCGATCGCGGATGCGGAGTGGGCGGCGCGCTCGCCGCAGCGGCGCGCCGAGGATTGCCTCGACTGGCGGTGGCTGCGCGCCGAGGCGCTGGAGCCGCTACTGGCCGGGCGGGCGGCGCGATGGCGAGCTTTCGACTTCGCCGCCGGCCCGCAGCCAGACGGCAGCTACGCCATGGGCGAAGAGATCGTTGAGCGCCAGCCGGCACCATTCATCGTGCTGGACGGCGCGTATTCGACCAGGCCGGAGCTACTGGATCTGATCCACCTGACGATCCTGGTGGATGTCCCACGTCACATCCGCCACGAGCGGCTGGCGGCGCGCGAGGACGCCACGTTCCTGGACGCCTGGCACCGGCGCTGGGATGCCGCCGAGGAGTACTATTTCACCCAGGTGCGGCCGCGCGCCGCGTTCGATGCCGTCGTTGAGTCGTAGTATTCATGCTGCTGCGACGCACTTTTGCAACTGCGGCAGCACCCATACGCATCACGCGTGTTTTCTGAGGCGCTCCGCGTCGTGGAAGCGCTTTTCAACTGTGGCAGCGCCCTGAGCGCAACGCGGGGGTTTGGGGGCGCAGCACCCAAGATCCTCCCCTGCGCAACGCGGGGGTTTGGGGGCGCAGCACCCAAGATATTCCCTTTTCTTCTCCGGTAGGAATATTATAAAAGGATCAATATGCAACCATCTTCCTATGACGTAGACCGGCTACTCGCATGGCGCGCTGCGGCCGATGCCAGGCTGCGCGCCGATGACGGCTGGCTGACGCTGGCAGGGCTATTCTGGCTGCGCCAGGGCGGCAATACCGTCGGCACCGACCCGGCGAGCGATGTTGTCCTGGTCAGCCCCGCGCCAGCCTCGGTCGGCAGACTCGACCTGAGCGGCGATGTGGTCACATTCGCGCCCGATTCAGCGAGCAAGCTGACCGTCGATGGCGCGCCCGCCGACGGCCCGCGCCAGCTATGCGACGATGCGGATGGGACGCCGAGCGTCGTCGCGCTCGGGCGGCAGTCGTTCATCATCATCAGGCGCGGCGAGCGCATCGGGGTACGGCTGCGCGACAACGACAGCGCTGTGCGACAGCAGTTCGCCGGGCGCAGCTGGTTCGCGCCCGACCCGGACTTCTGCTTCGAGGCGACCTACACGCCGTACGACCCGCCAAAGATTCTGACGATCGGCAACCTGCTTGGCGACAGCTCGCAGGTGCTCAGCCCAGGGTTCGTCAGCTGGGTCTTCGAAGGGAGCGAGCATCGGCTCGACGCCTCATCGCTCGATAGCCACGGGCTCCACTTTGTCATCAGAGATACGACGAGCGGCAGCGAGACGTACGGCGCGCTGCGGTTCCTGGACGCGCCGCCGCCCGAGGACGGCCGCGTGGCGCTCGATTTTAATTACGCCGTCAGCCCGCCGTGCGCCTTCACCGCGTTCGCCACATGCCCGCTGCCGCCGCCGCAGAACCGGCTGCTATTCGCCGTGCGCGCCGGCGAGCGCGACGCCGGCCACCACGCCGACCGCTGAGGCGCGGGCGGATCGCTGTAGAGCGGGGCCGCGCTGTTGTCAGCGCCCAACCGCAGACGCTGACGAAATATCTCCGTGAATAATGAGTTCGGAGGCCTGTGGCATTCGTGCTCGGCTTTTGCGCAACATTTATCTCCAACAAGTGTCTCCTGAGAGTGGAGAAGCGGCCGTTCAAGTTTGGAGCATGTTGATGATGCTTGTTCTTGTCAGTTCGATTGCGCTCCTGCTCACAGCCCTGTTGACCTATGCGCTCCCGATTTTTACCATTGCAACGGCAACCGGAGTATATCAGATTGATACCAGCAGCCTGACCAATAGTGTCTACAACGATTTGCGCCATTTTTATTTTTATGCTATTCTATCGATGTATATCTGAAAAAACACATTACGAAAGAAATGAGAGCCACCATGATACCATTTGATCGAATAATCGCACCAGCGCTACCGATATTGACGGATATTGAGCAGAATCGTGTGAAGCATTATAATGAAAAACATTCGTGGCTTACTTTTGTGCGTGTGCTCGCGTATCATTTTACCATGGGATTTTCGTCAATGCGCGAACTTGTCAC
>JAYUUK010000520.1:0-7119 GCA_043754595.1 Roseiflexaceae bacterium
CGGCGGCGACGCGGTGAGGTGGACCGATGTCGACACACACAATCCTGATCGCCGACGACGAGCCGGGGATCGTGCAGATCGCCCGCGACTACCTCGACCGCGCCGGGTTCCGCGTGCTGACCGCCGGCGACGGCGTCAGCGCGCTGCGCTGCGCCCGCACCGAGGGGCCGGCGCTGCTGGTGCTAGACCTGATGCTGCCGGGGATGGATGGGCTAGATGTGACGAGGGCGCTGCGCGGCGACCCGGCGACCCGCGCCATGCCGATCATCATGCTCACCGCGCGCGTCGATGAGACCGACCGGCTGATCGGCCTCGAGCTCGGCGCCGACGACTACATCACCAAGCCGTTCAGCCCGCGCGAGCTTGTGGCGCGGGTGCGGGCGGTGCTGCGCCGCAGCGAGGGCCACGAGCGCAGCGCGCCGACGATCCGCATCGGCGATCTGACGATCGATCTCCAGCGCCGCAGCGTGCGCCGCGGCCCGGCCGCCATCGAGCTGACCGCCACCGAGTTCGATCTGCTGGCCATCCTGGCGCGCGAGCCCGGCCGCCCGTTCACCCGCGCCCAGCTGCTGGAGCTGGCCTACGATGTCAGCTACGCCGGCTTCGACCGCACGGTGGACGCGCATATCAAAAATCTGCGGCGCAAGATCGAGCCAGACCCGCGCGAGCCGCGCTATATTCTGACGCTCTACGGCGTGGGGTACAAATTTGCCGAAACGATTCCCACAGCATCAGCGACGTAAGCCGCGCCTGTTCTGGCTCACTATCGCCGCCTTCGCGCTGACGATCCTTGTTGGGATCTGCGGCATGATCGGCTTTTTTGGGCTCGCGATGGCCGGCATCTTCCCCAACCGCGAGCGCGAGGACTGGCAGCAACCGCCGAGCGCCTATGCCGATTTCCTGGGCGACTACTACCTGGCCAATGGGCGATCGTGGAATGGAATCGAGACCAGGCTCGGCGGCATCGGCGGCGGCGCGACAAACTGGCTGTCGTATACCATCGTCGATGACCGCCAGATCATCGTGGTCAGCACCTCGCCGCGCTACCTGAAGGGCGAGCAGATCGACCCGCAGCTCGCCGATACACGATGGCCGATCGTGGCGCGCGGCGAGCAGGTGGGGTGGCTGCTGCTTGGGCCGCCGGGTCAGCGGTTCCGCCAGAGCGGGCCGACGTCGTTTCTGATCAGCTTCGCCTCCGCCGGTGGCGCGCTCGCCGTGATCCTGATCGTTGGCGCGGCGCTATTCACCCGCTGGGTCACGCGACCCCTGCGCCGGATCACCAGCGGCGCCGGGCAGCTCGCCCGTGGCCAGCTCGATGTGAGCGTTCAGGGCGCATCGGTGCGCGAGCTCGATGACCTCGCCAATGCTTTCAACTCGATGGCCGCCGACCTCGCCGCCGCCGATGCGCAGCGCCGCCAGCTCACCGCCGATGTGGCCCACGAACTGCGCACCCCGCTCAGCATTATCAAGGGCCGGCTCGAAGGTATCCAGGACGGCGTCTACACCGCCGATCAGACGCAGATCGCCGGGCTACTCGATGAGACATCCTTGCTCGAACGCCTGATCGAAGATTTGCGGCTCCTCGCCCTCGCCGACGCCGGGCAGCTGCCGCTCTACCCCGAACCGACCGATATCGCGCCGCTGCTGCAGACGATCGCCGCCTCATTTGCCGCACAGGCCGCGGCGCACCAGATCGGGCTGACCGTGGATGTCCCCGCCGCACTCCCCGAGATCCAGGCCGACTCGCAGCGGCTGACCCAGGTTATCTCCAACCTGATGACCAACGCGCTGCGCCACACGCCGCCTGGTGGGCAGGTCACGATCACCGCAGAGGTGGGCGATGGCCACCTGACAATCGCGGTGCGCGACACCGGGAGCGGCATCCCCGCCGCAGATTTACCGCATATCTTCGACCGCTTCTGGCGGGCCGACAAGGCCAGGAGCCGAGGCGGCAGCGGCCTCGGCCTCGCCATCGCCCGCGAGATCGTCCAGCGCCACGGCGGGACGATCGCGGCTCGCAGCACCCCACAGCTCGGCACGACCATGCACGTGATGCTGCCGCTCGGCTGATGGCCGCTCGGTGCCCCGCTTCGATACTGTGTCAAATCTGTGATAGTTTACGCACTCGCGCGCCAGCACTCGCCCGTATACTGGCGCACAGATGCATACTACGCCCACATCGCTAACGCTCCGCCGCCGCACGCTCATCGCCAGCGGCATCTCGCTCGTGGCGCTGGTCCTCACGCTCTCCGCCGCCGCACAGGCCATCGTCCTCGATAGCTTCGCGCAGCTGGAGGTGCGCGAGGCGCACAATAGTATGTTGGGGGTCGTCAACGATCTGCGGCGCGAGCAGGGAGCGCTCGCGCGGACGGCAGACGAGCTCGCCCACGGCCCAGGCAGCCTCGCCGCGCTCGCCGCCGACCCTAGTATCCTTCGATAGTCGCCGGATCGACTTCGCGCTCATTAGCGACGGCGATGCCTTTCGGCCGGTCGACGATCCGGTCGGCCAGCCGACCCGCTCGCCACCAAGCACCGAGCTCCAGCGGCTGATAACACGCGAGATCGAACGCTACAGCCAGGGTCCTACCTTCAGCGGGCTGATGCAGACCGATCGGGGCATGCTGCTGATCGCTAGAGTGCCCACGCTCCCACCGCACGGCGCGCTGATCGTTGGCCGCTGGGTGGACGGCCGGCTGCTCGATGCGCTCGGCAAACCGGACCATAGCATCGTTCAGATCATCCCGGCACCGGGTGCCGCGACCGAGCTCAGGCTAGATCGCCGGCTGCAGCAGCTCGATGGCCCGCCGCCAGACAGCCAGCCGATCGCGATCGATACAACAAGCGACGACTACCTGACGATCTCCACCTCGATCGTCACGATTGGCGAGAAGAGCGCAGCGCTGATCGTCCAGACCACGCCGCGTGAACTCTACCGTTTCGGCACGACGACGGTGCGAACCTATGTTATCGTGCTGGTGGCCACCGCCATCATCTTCATCGGCTGCATCGCGCTGTTTATGGAGCGGCTGGTGCTCAACCGGCTGACGCGGCTCAGCGAGCGGATCGATCTGATCGGACGGCAAGGCGATCTTTCCAGCCGGGTCGACGCCGACGGCACCGATGAGATCGGGCTGCTCGCCGACCGGCTCAACCAGACGCTGACGGCGCTCGAGCAGAGCCACCACCAACTGCTCTATCAATCCAACCACGACCTGCTCACCGGGCTGCCAAACCGCGCCCACTTCGACGAGCAACTCGCGCTGGCGATCGGCGAGGCGCTGCGGAGCGAGCGGATCGTGGCCCTGCTATTCATCGACCTGGATCGCTTCAAACAGATCAACGATACACTCGGACACACCGCCGGCGACCAGCTGCTGCTGCACGTCGTGCAGCGGCTCCAGAGCGTGATCCGCCAGCAGGATATGATCTCACGCATGGGCGGCGACGAGTTCACGCTGGTGCTGCGCCAGTGCGACGGGCCGCACGACGCGGCGATCGTCGCCAGGCGGCTGCTCGGCGCGCTCCACCAGCCGCTGCTGCTGGACGGATGCGAGATGTTCGTCACCGCAAGCATCGGCATCAGCCTCTACCCACAAGACGGCCAGACGACTACCAAGATCAAGAAGAGCGCGGACAACGCGCTCTACCGCGCCAAACACCGCGGCAAAAACACGTTTGAGTTCTTCACGGTGGATAGCAGCGAGCTCGACGACCAAATCCAGCTCGAAGGCCAGCTGCGACGCGCCACCGAGCGCGACGAGCTGTGCGTCTACTACCAGCCGCAGGTCGCTACCGACGGCACGCTGGTGGGGCTGGAGGCGCTGGTGCGCTGGCGGCACCCAGAGCTCGGCATGGTGCTGCCTGGGCGATTCATCCCGCTGGCCGAAGAGGCTGGGCTCTCGGCGGCGCTCGGCGAGTGGGTGATGCGCGAAGTCTGCCGCCAGCTGAACGAGTGGCAGCGGGCCGATCTTACGCCGCCGCGCGTGGCCATCAACGTCTCGGCCAGCCAGTTCGCGCAGCACGAGTTTGTGCAGACGGTGACGCGCATCATTCTTCAGACGGGGATCGACCCACACCTGCTGGCGATCGAGTTGACCGAGGCGGTGGTGATGAGCGATATTCGGGCCACAGTGCAGAAGCTCGAACAGATCAAGGGGCTGGGCGTCGAGATCGCCATCGACGATTTCGGCACCGGCTACTCGTCGCTCAGCTATCTGCCGCAGCTCCCGATCGACACCATCAAGATCGACCGCGCATTCGTCCAGGAGGTCGGCACGAGCAGCGCGCTAGCCCACAACAACGGCGCAATCCTGCGGGCGGTCACGATGCTGGCCCACAGCCTAGACATGGCCGTGATCAGCGAGGGCGTCGAGACCACCCAGCAGCTCGACATGCTCAGGCACCTGGGGTGCGAGCGGATTCAGGGATTTCTCTTCAGCCCACCGATGCCGGCTGACCAGGCCACCGCGCTGATCGCCAGCGCCGCGCCGATGCCCACGCTGCGCTAGCGCGCCATCGCCCCGCGCATCGCCCCGCGCCATCGCCCCGCCCGCCATCGCCCCGTACGGGCGAAGCAAGCGCAGATTGGTCGCCAACACCGGATCGATCCGGCGCGCTTCGTCCCTACGATCCACCGCGCGCCATCGCCCCACCCGCCATCGCCCCGCGCATCGCCCGCCAGCGCATATGCTATACTATCGCCGCTGTTTCGCCACGCCACTGCCATTTGAACATACCCTATGCCATATTTTAAATCGCTGCTCCCGATCGTCATCGCCGTCGCGCTCACAGCGTGCTCAACCACCCGCGCCGCTGTGCCAGTCGCCGCCGCGCCAGCCGCCGTCGTGGGCGCCGCGCCAGCCGCCGCCGCGCCCACGACGGCGCAAGCCATCGCTGCGGCACCCACCGCCGCGCCGCCGAGCCCAACGCTCGTGCCGCGTGTAGCCTCAGGCGTCACGCTCGATGGCATCGACCTCGCCGGGAAGACCGAGGCCGAGGCCAAAGTCGCCATCGACGCCAGGCTGGCCCCGCTGCTGACGCCGATCAACATTGCTGGCGGCCCGATGCCGGCCACGATCGACCCCAATCAGCTCAAGTTCGCCATCGATGGCGCTGGCATGCTCGCCGCCGCCATGCGCGCCCCGGCCGCATCCACAGTCCCGCTCAGCCTCACCTACGATGATGCGGCGCTGCGCAGCGCCATCGCCGCGATCGCCGCATCCTGGGGCGGCAGCGCACCGAAAGTCAGCGTGATCAGCGGCACCGATGTGCTCTCGCGCAGCTTCGCTATCGGCGGCCGCGGCGTCGCAGTCGATGCTGACCTGCTGACAATAGGCGTCGACCAAGTGCTGCGCAGCCGTAGCGCAGCGCGGACCTATGATGTCGCCCCGCTGATCGCACGCGGCGGCGCGATCGACAAGGCGCTGCTGCAGCAGCAGCTCGAAGCGATGGCTGAGCAGTGGAAAGGCGTGATGGGCGTCGTCGTCTACGATGCCGACGGCGACGAGATAGCGGCAGTCAACCCCCGCACCGTCTTCTCGTCGGCGAGCACAATCAAAGTCGCGATTATGCTGAATGCCTACATCAGCCTGAAATCGTTCACGCCAGCGCAGGATAAGCTGCTCAAGCGGATGATCATCGACAGCGATAACATCGCCGCCAACGGTCTGCTCGCCGCATCGGTGAACGGCGGCGGCACCGAGGATGCTGTCGTCGGCGCGAATACGATGAGCGACCGGCTCGCCGACCTGGGGTTGACCCGCACCTATATGTATTCGCCGTTTGAGGCGGGCGAGTACATTCGCCAGAAAAAGCTCAAGATACGCCGCGGCCCCGTGAAGGAGGGCGAGGCACCATACACCGAATCCGGCCGCTACCTGCGCGCCGCGCCAGAGGATATGGCCAAGCTCTACCTGATGATCGAGCGCTGCAGCGGCGGGAGCGGCGTCCTGCTGGAGAAGTACCCGACGCTGACCGCCGCGCGCTGCACCGAGATGGTGAACCGGCTCTACGAAAACGGCGATAAGACGCGGCTGATGGCTGGGCTGCCAAAAGGCACGAAGGCGGCGCATAAGAGCGGCTGGATCGAGGATATGCAGGCGGATAACGGGATCGTGCGCTCGCCGAACGGCGACTATATCGTCTCGATCTATATCTATCGCCCGCTTGGCAAAAATGGCACCCCTATCCCCGATCGGGTCATGACAGCAGCGATCGCTTCGGTCTCGCGCCTTGTCTATACGTATTTCAATCCAATTAATAACTGACGTAGGAGGGGAAGATCTTGGGGGTTGCGCCCCCAAACGCCCGCGTTGCGCTGCGCGCGGGCGTTGCGCGCCAAAGATCTTGGGGGTTGCGCCCCCAAACCCCCGCGTTGCGCTGCGCGCGTTACATGAGTCAATGGAGATATACCATGCCAGACCTGCCGATCCGACGGATCACACTCTACAAGCACGGCGTCGGCTACTTCGAGCGGCGCGGCGCGTACACCGGCGATCTGCTCCAGCTCAGCTTCCCGCGCGATGCGATGGACGATGTGCTCAAGAGCTTGGTCGCCATCGACCTCGCCGGCGGCCAAGTGCACGGCGTGGACTTCGACACCCCCGATGACCGCGACAGCCGGATCGCGCGCGGCTCGATCCATCTCTCTGACACCAGCAGCATGCTCGATCTGCTACGCGACTTGCGCGGGCGGACGGTGCGCGTGGCCAGCGCGAGCGGGCCGCTCTCCGAGCCAGCCGCTACCGACGGGCTGGTGATCGGCATCGACCGCGACGACGACCAGCCGCTGCGCGCCCCGCTGCTCTCGCTGTATCTCGCCGAGCGCCGCACGGTGCGGACCATCGCAGTCGCGTCGATCGTCAGCATCGAGCTGCTCGACGCCAGCGCCGACGATGACCTGCGCTACTTCCTGCGCGCATCGCAGCGCGAAGAGGATCGGCGATCGGCCACCGTCCACCTCTCGGCGGGCGAGCATCAGCTGCTGGTCGGCTACGTCGCGCCGGCCCCCGCCTGGCGGGTCAGCTACCGCCTGCTGCTGGAGGGCGCGCCGGATAGCGCCGGCGAGACAGCGCTCTTGCTCCAGGGCTGGGGCCTGTTCGACAATCAGCTCGACGAAGA
>JAYUUK010000521.1:0-2418 GCA_043754595.1 Roseiflexaceae bacterium
GCGACCTGTTTGGCCAGATCGGTGCAGACAGCGGCGAGCGTTTCGCCAAAGGCGTCGAGCGCCGCGCCGCCGTCGATCGTCAGGCCGCTGGCACCAGAGGCCAGCAGCAGCAGCGTATCATTGGTGGAGGTATCGCCATCGACCGAGATGCGGTTAAACGACCGGTCTGCGGCGCGGCGCAGAGCAGCGTCCAGCAGCGGCGGCGCGACGGCGGCGTCGGTGGTGACGACGGCGAGCATGGTGGCCATGTTGGGGTGGATCATGCCGGCGCCCTTGCACATCCCGGCGATCGTGACGCTGACGCCATCGATAGCGACGGTGGCGCTGGCCGTTTTGGGCCGGGTGTCGGTGGTCATGATCGCCAGCGCGGCGTGATGCGCGCCCACGCTGGCGACCGATGAGGTCAGCTCGGCGATTCCCTGGGTGACCTTGGCCATATCGAGCTGGCGGCCGATCACGCCGGTGGAGAGCACGAGCACCTGATCCGGCTGGCAGCGCAGACCGTAAGCCGTCAGCTCAGCCATCCGCAGGCAGTCGGCGTCGCCCTGCGGCCCGGTGACAGCGTTGGCGTTGCCGGCGTTGATCACCATAGCGCGGACGCCGGCTGCGCCCTGCTGGAGCAGCGCCATATCGTAGCGCACCGGCGCGGCCTTGACGCGGTTGGTCGTGAACACCCCGGCGGCGCTACAGGCCGACTCGGCGGCCACGAGCGCCATATCGAGCGCGCCGTTCTTTTTCAGCCCGGCGGCGGTGGCGGTGGCACGGAAGCCGGGGGCGAAGGAAAACGTCTCCAGATCGATCACGTGGCATCCTTTCTGGTCGCTCGTTCGAAGAGCGCGGCGGTGCGGTGCTCGGCCGATCGCTCGCCGCAGAAGATAAAGCCGCGCGCCCGGTAGTAGGAGCGCAGCGCCGAGTTGGAGGCATCACAGTCGAGCCTGAGCCAATCGAGGCCCGCCGTGCTAGCCTGCGCCGCAGCCCACGCGAGCAAATAGGCACCGATGCCGCGCCCTGCGGCGCACCGATCGACGGCGAGACCGTGGACATAGCGCGCCAGCCCGTCGTCAGGCCAGAGATCATCCCTCGGCTGCACCGTGATCGTCGCGATCGGCGGCGCGGCGCCGAGCGACGCCAGCCACGCCTCCCCGCGCGCCACTCGACCGGCCACCGCCGCCGCGATGAATGCTGGCGTTGGCCAGACCGGAGGATGGCCGTACCCGCGCCCCTCCAGCCAGACCGCGCTGCGGTAAAACAGCCCCTCGATGTATGGGATATCGGCGGGCGACGCAAGCCACATGCGAAGCTCGCCGTGTGTGTCATCTGATGCCATAGACGCTCCGAGCTGCGGCGACGATGCACCGCGACGACCCAGCGGATGGCTCGCGAGCCAGATTTACTGACCCTGGACGGCCGCGCCGACCTTGATCGGCAGGCCGAAGATCTTGATGAAGCCCTCGGCGTCCTTCTGGTTATACGACGCGCTCATGGTGAAGCTGGCGATATCCGGGTTGTACAGGCTCTTCTCGGCGGTGCGCCCGACGAGGATAACGTTGCCTTTGTAGAGCTTGATGCGGCTCACGCCGGTGACATGGGTCTGCGTGGAAGTGAAGAACGCCTGGAGCGCGTGGCGCAGCGGGGTGAACCACTGGCCGTAGTACACCACCTCGGCGTAGCGCTGCGCCACCACATCCTTGTAGTGCAGCGTGTCGCGGTCGAGCGCGAGCTGCTCGATCCCCTGGTGGGCGACTTTGAGGATCGTGCCGCCAGGAGTTTCATAGACGCCGTGGGACTTCATGCCGACGAGCCGGTTCTCGACGAGGTCGATGCGGCCGATGCCGTGCTTTGCGCCAACATCGTTGAGCGCGCTGAGCAGCGCCACCGGCCCGAGGCGCGCGCCATCGAGGCTGACCGGCACGCCCTGCTCGAAGCCGACCTCGACGTACTCGGGGGAGTCCGGCGCGTTTTCAGGCGAGACGGTGAGCGTGTACATCGGCTCCTCCGGCTCGTTCCACGGGTTCTCCAAGATGCCGCCCTCGTGGGACATGTGCCAGATATTGCGGTCGCGCGAGTAGATCGACTTGAGGCTGGCGCTGACCGGAACATTGTGCTCGGCGGCGTAGTCCAGCGCGTCCTCGCGCGAGACAATGTCCCACTCGCGCCAGGGGGCGATGACCCTGAGATGCGGCGCGAAGGCCATGTAGGTCAGCTCGAAGCGCACTTGATCGTTGCCCTTGCCGGTGCAGCCGTGAGCGACGGCGTCTGCGCCCTCGGCAATGGCGATCTCAGCCTGGCGGCGGGCGATCAGCGGGCGGGCGACCGATGTACCGAGCTGGTAGATCCGCTCGTAGACGGCGCCGCTCTGGAGCAGCGGGAAGAGGTAGTCGCGCACGAAGACCTCGCGCAGATCCTCGACGTAGCACT
>JAYUUK010000522.1:0-2405 GCA_043754595.1 Roseiflexaceae bacterium
TGGCTAACGATCGAGTCGGCGCTCGCGCCGCCGTCGCCAAAGCTCCAGCTGTAGGTCAGCGGGTTGCCGTCTGGGTCGCTACTGCCCGTGCCATCGAACCTGACGGCGAGCGGCGCGGCTGTTCCGCTGGTCATATCGGTGGTGATAACGGCGGTGGGCGGTCGGTTATCGCTATTGGCGTAGCTGATGCGCCGCACCTCCCCGCCGCCGCTGTAGATCGTATAGTATAGCGCCGTGCCGCTCGCCGTCTGCCCGAAGGTCATGGCGATCGGCCCTGGGCCGCCGAAGCTGCCGCCGAACGGCTGCGCGACGTAGGCGAACCCCTCGGCGGTGCCGGGGGCGAGCCGGTAGACTCGCTGACAGTTATAGTCGCTGTAGAGATAGCTGCCGAGGTAGCCCGCCGGCCAGCCTGAGCTCTGCGGCACAAACACGCCGGCGGTGATGCTGCCACAGTTCGCGCCGACATCGTGGCGGTAGGCGTAGAGCGGAGCGGTGGTGCCTGGGGGCGTGCTGAACGGCGGCGCGCAGCGGGCATTGTTGGCGCACGGCCCCTCGCGCTCATTCCAGCCGTAGTCGGCCCCCTTGGCGGCCCAGTCGATCTCCTCCCACAGGTTCTGACCCACGTCGTTGAGATAGATCACGGTGCCCGATGCATCGGGGTTGAGCGCCATGCGGAACGGGTTG
This sequence comes from Roseiflexaceae bacterium, assembly GCA_043754595.1. Classification (GTDB taxonomy): domain Bacteria; phylum Chloroflexota; class Chloroflexia; order Chloroflexales; family Roseiflexaceae; genus JAYUUK01. The sequence goes on from JAYUUK010000522.1 coordinate 685, forward strand.
CGCAGACCGGTGGCATAGATCTCCTGGCACCATTTGGGCTGGCCGCCACTCTGCTCACTGGTCCTGCCCGCCAGGTTACAGCGCGCGCTGGTGGCCGGGTCGGTGTAGGGGTTGTCGGCGGGGACGCTGCCGTCGCGGGCGATCCGCAGCAGCTTCCCGGTTAGCACGTTGCGGTCGCGGGTCGCGTCGTTGCCGCCGGCGCACCCCGAGTTATTGGCGTAGTCGCAGCCGCCATCGCCGATGGTGACGTACAGATAGCCGTCTTTGCCGAACAGCGTGTCGCCGGAGTTGTGGTTGCCGTTTGGCGACGGCATATTATCGACCAACACGAGCTCGCTGGCCGGGTCCACCTGCGCGCCGCTTAGCGTGAATCGCGCCACCCGGTTGACCGGGTTGTTGGTGTTTGTCGGCTGATTTGTGGGGCACTGCCCGACGCGTTTGAAGGTATAGTAGAGGTAGAGGTAGCCGTTGCTGGCGAACTGCGGATCGGGCGTGACGCTGAGCAGGCCGCGCTCCGAGTTGCTGCAGACCTTGGAGCCGAGGTCGAGCAGCAGCGCCGGCGCGGTGGCAGCGTCGGGGAAGACTTCGTAGAGCTTGCCGAGCTGGCTGGTGACGAACATCCGGCCGTTGGCGGCGAACGCGATATCGGTCGGCTGATCGATCGCGTCGGTGACGAGCGCATCGGCGAACCCACCGGGCAGCGGGTCGGCGGCCCGCGCCGCGCCGACGAATCCCATAGCGAGCGCCACGGCGATCAAAAGTATAAACTTGGTTGGTTGCATACACCCAGTATACCTATGGACTGGCGTGGGACAATAGTACTAATGTCTTATTGCTGGATGCAGCGGCGGTCGTTTGCTGCGTGCCGCACGCTTCATACCACGTGCGGCGTGGGCCGCCACGCCGCCCATAGGATTGCTATACAATAGCACCATGTGGTTCTGAATCAGCGAGGAAAACTATGACCCAGACACCGAGTCTCAACAAGCTGGCTGAGGCGCGGCAGCTCGCGCCGTGGCAGAGTTGGCCCGAGTTTGGCCGTCCCGCCGGCTACTTCGCCGACCCACGCGACCCGCGCGCCGGGATGTTCTTTCACGAGCACGGCTTTGTGGTGATCGATGGCGCGCTGACCGACGATGAGGTGGCCAGACTCAACGCCGACGCGGCGGCGATCTGTCGCGGCGATCGTGGCGCGGTCCAGGGTGTTACCCCAGCCGATGTGGCCGCGAGCGACGACGAGGTGATGCGGCAGTATCTCTGCATCCACTTCCCGCACAAGATCTCGCAGCCGATGTACGAGGCGCTCGCCCACCCATCGATGGTCGGTCTGCTGACCCAGGTCATCGGCCCCAACGTCAAGGCCATGCAGTCCATGCTGTTCATCAAGGCCTCGGGCAAGCCTGGGCAAGCCTGGCACCAAGATGAGTTTTTTATCCCAACCCGCGACCGCTCGCTGACCGGCGGCTGGATCGCCATGGACGACGCGACGGTGGAGAACGGCTGTCTGTGGGTCATCCCCGGCTCGCACCGGCGCGGGGTGATCTATCCACAGCATCAGCACAACGATCGACGCTTCGACTGCACCGGCGAGGCTGAGTTCCCCTCCACCGACGATGACGCGGTGCCGGTGGAGGTCAGGCGCGGCAGCATCGTCTTCTTCAATGGCTACTTGCTGCATCGCTCGCTGCCCAACTACGCCGGCGGCGGCTTCAGGCGCTCGC
>JAYUUK010000523.1:0-21151 GCA_043754595.1 Roseiflexaceae bacterium
GCGCAGTGCGTCCTGTTCCCGCTGACGCTCCAGACCGGCGAGGGCAGCGCCACCGCCGGCGGCCTCGGCAGCGTCTCGGTGCCGCCAGAGCATCGCGGCCGTGGCCACCTGCGCACCCTGCTGCGTGGCGTGGCCGAGGAACTGGCGGCCGATGGCCGGGCGTGGGCGCTGCTCTACCCGTTTGACGCCGCCGTCTACCACCGCTTCGGCTGGGCCAGCGCCGTCGAGCGTAAGCGCTACAGCGGCCCCCCATCGCTGCTCGCCGGCTTCCGCGCCGCGCCAGGTCGGTGGCGGCGGGTGGGCGACGAGGCGATCGCCGACCTGGACGCGGTGTATCGCGGCGCGTTTCGCCATCGATTCGGCCCGCTGGTGCGCGACGAGCGCTGGTGGCGCCACTTCGCACTGCGCCCCGAATTTTCCAGCGCCGAGCGCATCGCCTACTGCTGGTACGGGCCGGACGGCGCGCCGCGCGCCTACCTGATCTACGAGGTCGAGGGCGACGGGCACACCGGGCGGAAGCTGGTGTGTCGCGAGATCGGCGCGCTGGACGCCGAGGCCCGCTCGCAGATCTTCGCGCTGCTTGGCAGCTTCGCCGGCCAGATCGCTAGCGTCGAGTTCCCCGCCCCGCCAGATGCGCCGGTCAATCTGCTGCTGCCGCGCCCGCTGCGCTGCGAGGTCGAGCCGTACCACATGGCGCGCATACTGGATGTGGCGCTGGCGCTCGACGGATATCGCTGCCCGCGCGAGGCGAGCGGCAGGCTGACGCTGGCGGTGCGCGACGAGTGGCTGGCGCACAACCAGGGCACCTTCACCATCGAGGCTGCTGGCGGCGCGCTGCGCTGCTCGCGGTTGGAGGCTGCGGTGGCCACAGATGCAGATCTGGCGTGCGATGTCGGCGCGCTGGCGCAGATCGCGTCGCGTATCCTCAGGCCGCGCACAGCCGCCAGCTTCGGGCTGCTGGAAGCTCGCAGCCGCGCCGCGCTGATGCTCGCCGAGCGGGTCTTCGCCGGCCTCACGCCCTACAGCGTGGATTTTTTCTAATGCGACCACTGTATCTTTCGCCCAAGGGCCGCGGCGGCGTGGACTTCGGCATCCAGAATATCGTGCGCTCGGTGCGGCTCCACGGCGCGCCAGGTGCCGCGCTGCTCCAGCTGCCGGAGCTGTACAACTTCGCGCCCCAGCTCATCCATCGCTCGCTCCCAGCCGGCTGGCACCTGGGCTTCGATGTGATCCAGGGGCGCTCGCGGGTCGGCTTCGCGCTGCGGGTGACAGGCAAGCCGCTCGTCACCACCGTCCACCATCTCACCACCGACCCGCAACTCCAGCCGTACTCCTCGTTCGGCCAGCGGCTGTTCTACCGGCTCGTCGAGTCGCGCTACGACGCGCGCTCGATCTGCGAGGCCGACGCGGTGGTCTGCGTCTCGCGCTTCACCCAGCGCCAGGTAGCCGAGACCTACGGCGTGACCGACACCCACCTGATTTTTGACGGCATCGACATGGACGTGTTCTCGCCGACGCCACACCTGGCTAGAAGCGACGGCGGACTGCCGCCTTCGGATGCCAGGATCAGGCTGCTGTTCGTCGGCAACCGGACGCGGCGCAAGGGCTACGAGCTGCTGCCAGCGATCGTGGAGCGGCTGCCGGCCGATTACACGCTGTTCTACACCGGCGGGTTTCAGGGCAAGGAGGACGCGCCACCGCATCCGCGCATGGTCAACATCGGCTCGCCAGACCGGGCGGGGCTAGTGGCGGCCTACCGCAGCTGCGATATCCTGCTGTTCCCATCGCGGCTGGAGGGGTTCGGCATCGCGCCGGCAGAGGCGCTGGCCTGCGGCCGCCCGGTGGTCACGACCGACTCTTCGGCGCTGCCCGAGGTGGTAGACCACGGCCAGAATGGGTTTCTCTGCCCCGTCAACGATGTGGCGGCGTATGCGGCGCGGGTGCAGGAGCTCGGCGAGGACGCCGCGCTACGGCGTCGGTTCGGCGAGCACGGCCGCGAGAAGGTGTCCTCTGCGTTCGGCTACGAGCAGCTCGGGCGGGGCTTTGTGGCGCTATACGGCAAGCTGCTGCGGCAGCCGCGTTGACGTAGCCACAGCGGCGAACTATACTTGCGTGTACCACAATCGAAAGGAACACCGATGACCACGAGCGCCGATTTTAGCACCGAGGAGTGGGAGACAATCGTCGGCACGCCGCCCATGGTGGCGATGATGACGATGGCCGCATCGCCGGGCGGGCTTTACCGCGAAATGTTCGCCCACGCTCAGGCGATCGTCGATGCGCAGCAACTCTTCGCCAGCAGCCCGTTCATGCAGTCGCTGTTTAGCAGCCACGCCGCCACGTCGCTCGATAAACGCTCGACTGACCTGGCGCGCAAGTCGTTCGATGAGATCCGCAGCGAGACGCTGGCCCAGTGCCGTAGCGTGATCGCGCTACTAGCACCCAAGGTCAGCGTCGAGGATCTGGACCACTACAAGCAGTATCTTTATCACGTGTCAGATAAAGTTGCCAACGCTGTCTCAGAGGGTGGCTTCCTCGGCTTCGGCGGCAAGCCGGTCAGCGAGGCCGAGCAGACTCTGCTGAATGACCTAACGGCGCTGCTCGGCATCCAGCCTTCCTGAGCTGGGGCTCAAAGAACTCGGAGGGATCTATGCATAGACGAATCGTCCTGCTCGTGGCGCTGCTGATCGCCTCGGCGCTGCTCGCGCCCCACGCCAGCGCGATGGCCAGGATCACCATCCAGAGCCCCGCGCCCGGCAGCGTCGTCGGCAACCCGTTCGTCATCACCGGGCAGGTCGATAGCATCCCCTCTACCGGCGATCTGATCTGGCTGGTGCGCGCCGCAGACGGCCGGGTCGTCGGCCAGGGGCGGATCGGCGTCGGTGGGGCGCCTGGGCAGGCCGGGACCTTCACCGGCGAGCTGAGCATGGCGGCCTTCACCGGGCAGGTCAGCCTGACGGTCGCGTCGAGCGATAATGGCCAGGTGGCCAGCAGCGTCGCGCTGACGCTCAACAGCGGCGAGGGTGCCGTGCAGCTGCCGCCGCGCTCGGCCCAGACGATCGCGATCGATACGCCGGGCGGCGGTGCGCGGGTATTCTCGCCCATGACTATCACCGGGCGGACATCGCGCTACCCACTGTCAGGTGAGCTGGGCTACACCGTGCTCGACGCCCGCGGCCGGTCGCTCGGCAGCGGCAGCTTCGCCGTGGACGCCGCCACACCGAAGCGCTTCCGCGCCCAGATCCGCTTCGCCATCCCCAAGGGCGGCGGCACGATCACGCTCAGGATCGCCGAGCGCGATGATGGCGGTGCGGTCGTCGCCAGGGCGTCGCGCACGCTCGTCATCGGCGGCAGCGGCAAGCCAGCCGCGCCATCCAAGCCAGCCGCGCCGCCCAATCCCGTCGCTGGGCCGGCGGTGCCGCAGCAGATCGTCATCGATACGCCGTCGTTCAAGCAACAGGTCTTCTCGCCCATGACCATCACCGGGCGGACGGCGCGCCCGCCGACGCGCGGCCGGCTGATCTACCAGGTCCGCGGCGCAGACGGCGCGCTGCTCGGGCGCGGCAACTTCGCCATCGGCGGCAGGGCAGGCCAGCCCACCAGCTTCAGCGTCGCCGTCGCGTTCGCCATCCCGCGCGGCGGCGGCGAGATCACGCTTGAGCTGTTCGATATCGGCGACGACGATGTGATCGTCGGCAGCGCGGCGCGCACGCTGATCGTCCGCTAGCGCATTGACGATTGAGTGAGTGACGAATGCTGCTTCATGCTGCGGGCAAACGTCTGCGGACTCACACAAGGCAACATGAAACTGCGCTCGTCCGCGAGGCGCAAGCGAGGCGCTCGATAAACAGCGGGGGAAACGGGCGCTGGCCCGTGCGCCGGCGGTGTGCCTACGCCCGCGGCAGCGGGCGATCGTAGACGATGCGGCCGCCCAGTCGCGCCAGCGCATAGGCCACCCCGCCGGCCAGATCGGCGCGGGTGGTCAGCCCGCTGAAGCTCGCCCCGAGATGAACGACGGTCTGCGCCACCGCCGGCGTAATCCCCACCAGCACGGCGTCGGCCCCGAGCAGCCCGGCCGCGCGCGCTGCCTGCACCAGGCTGTTGGCCACGGCGGTGTCCACCACCGAGACGCCGGTGATATCGATGATCACCACCTGCGCCCGGTGCTCGCTGATCGCCTGGAGCAGCGTCTCGATCATGCGGTCGGCGCGGACGCTGTCCACCACGCCAGTGATCGGCAGCACCAGGACGCCGCTGGCGATCGGCACCACCGGGCTGGAAAGCTCCATGATCGTCTGGAGCAGCAGCTCCTGACGCCGCGCTGCCAGCTCAAGTTCGGCGGCGCGGGACTCCGCTTGTTGGAATAGCCTGACGGTGGCGATGGTGGCGGCCACCGCGCTCGCCACCCGCTCCAGCAGCGCAAGATCGGCCGGCGGGCAGGCGTCGCGCTCATCGCTCTCCAGATAGAGCATCCCGATCGGCGCGCCGCGCACCAGCAGCGGCACGTAGACCAGCGTCTGCCGCCCTGCCGCGCGGACGGCCGCCACGTCTGGGTATGCGCCGTACGCAGCGGCCGTCGGCGAGACGATCTGCGGCCGCCCGGCGCTCAGCATCGCGCGCAGCAGGTGGCCGGCAGCGATGGGCAGCTGTCGCTCGACGATGCCGCTCTGACCAACCTCTGCCATCCCGATCACCACGATGCGCGGCGCTCGCCCGGCACGCTGTACGGCGGCGCGCACATCGCCTCGAACAGGCTGTGCCGCGATGCCAGCAGCAAATAGTCGGCGAACGCCACCGACCAGGGCGTGCGCTCGAGCGTGACGAGGTCGACGCCGGTGTCGATCGTCCAGAACGACTCGGCGGCCAGCGCCCCGTGATCGCAGCACAGCTCGGCGAGCAGCTGCGCGCTGCGATAGCCCATATCGTACTCGCGCTGCGCCACTACCACCCGCGCCACCCCCTGACGCAAGAGCCTGATGTTGTCGGCGCCAATATCGAAGCAGACCAGCTTTGGCGCGGCCGATCGATCGAGCGACTCCACCGCGCGCGCCCAGCTCATACCGTTCGAGCCGCACGCGCCGAACGCCGCCGCCAGATCCGGGTGGCGGGTCACGATCTCGCCGGCGAGCCGCTCGCTGCGCTCGGGGCTGTAGCGATCCTCGATCGGTTCGAGCGGGATGAGCGATGAGCCGGCGAGCGCGGCGACCATCCCTTCGATGCGCTGCCGTCCGTTGGCGGCCACCAGCGAGTCGCACGAGAGCGCCACGCTGCCTGGCCGATCGACGAGGCGGAGCAGCACCTCGCCCGCCAGCCGGCCGGCGGCGGTATTGTCCGTGCCGATGTAGCCGAGCGCCGCGGTCTGCGCCAGCGGCGGCGCGTCGAAGGCGATCAGCGGGATGCCGGCGGCGCGCGCCTCAGCGATCAGGGGCTCAAGCGCCACAGCATCGATCGGCGCGATGGCGATCCCATCGGCCCGCTCGTCGATCGCGCGGCGTAGCAGCGCCGCCTGGCTCGCGTCGCCAGACTCGCCGCCCACCACGAACGAGACACTAAGACCGAGATCTTCGGCCGCAGCCAGCGCGCCGGCCCTGACGTTGGCCCAGTAGCGGCTCACGCTGCCGCCGGTCACCTCGAAGGTGCGCATCTGCTGCCCCAGGTTGTCGAGCAAGCCGATCTGCACCGTGCTCCAGCGACTCGCCGGCAGCACGTTGCGTAGGCCGCGCTCGACCCGCTCGACGAGCTCGGCGAGCGGGAGCGAGCCGCCGACACAATTGAGCACATCGGCGAGCAGCCGCACCTCCTGCGCCGAGCGAACCAGATCCTGATAGAGCGCCCGCTGTGACTCCACTTGATCGCTCATGTGGCTACCTTTCGCCATCCTGCCGGCCGCACCCCAACTTCGTGTATCATACTACTGAGTTCAGCGCGATAGCGAGGTTCGATTGTGCGACAGATCTATCTCATCTTCAAAACACATCTCGATATCGGCTTCACCGGCTACGCCAGCGATGTGACGGCCACCTACTTCGCCGATTTTCTGCCGCGCGCGCTCGCCGTGGCCGAGACCATGCGCAGCGAAGGCGATGACCGTTTCGTCTGGACCACCGGCTCCTGGCTGATCGCCACGGCGCTGGAGCGCGCGCGCGGAGCCGATCGCCGCGCCATCGAGCGCGCCATCGAGCGCGGCGACCTGACGTGGCACGCGCTGCCGTTCACCACGCACACCGAGCTGCTCGACGCCGGCCTGCTCGACCGCGCGCTCGGCTTTTCGCGCGAGCTCGATGCCAGATTCGGCAGGCAGACGATCGCTGCCAAAATGACCGATGTGCCAGGCCACACGCGCGCCATCGTCGGGCCGCTGGCCGCCTCCGGCATCCGCATGCTGCACATCGGCGTCAACGCTGCGTCAGCCCCGCCAGACGTGCCAGACGCATTCCGCTGGCGCGACCCGGATGGAGCCGAGATCGTGGTGGTCTACCAGAAGGGCGGCTACGGCGATCTGACGCTGCTCGACGGCATGGACGACGCGCTGCTGTTCGCCCACACCAACGATAACCACGGCCCGCAGACCGCCGAGCAGGTGCGCGAAACCTTCGCCCACGCCCGCGCGCAATTCCCCGACGCTCGCGTGCGCGCCAGTACTATGGACGCCTTCGCCGCGCAGATCTGGGCCGCCCGCGAGCAGCTGCCCACGATCACCCAGGAGATCGGCGACACATGGATCCACGGCGTCGGCACCGACCCCGCCAAGGTTGCTGGCTTTCGCGCGCTCACCAGGCTGCGGCGGCAGTGGCTCGGCGCTGGCGCGACGCCCGCCGAAGCGGCGGCTATCGGCCGGATGAGCACCGCGCTGCTGCTGGTGGCCGAGCATACCTGGGGCATGGACGAGAAGACGTTTCTCAATGATTATGTAAACTATACACCGGCACAGCTGGCAGCGGTGCGCCTCACGCCTGCGTTTGTGGCGTTTGCGGCGTCGTGGGTCGAGCAGCGCGGCTATCTCGACGCCGCGGTCGCCGAGCTCGCCGCGCATCCATCGCTGGCCACCGCCGCTGCGCAGGCGCTGGCCGATCTGCGCCCGGACCCCGCCACGCCGCGCGCCACGGCGACCACAGCGCGCCAGCTGCGCGGCGCGCGACTGACCATCGAGCTGGACCGACTGACCGGCGCGATCGTCGGGCTGACCGACCGGCGCAGCGGCAGAAGCTGGGCCGACGCGGCGCACCCGATCGGGCTGCTGCGCTACCAGAGCTTCGACGAGGCAGACTACCGGCGCTGGTGGTGGCAGTACGGCCGTAATCCGGAAGAGACGGCCAGCTGGGGCGTGCCGGACCAGACCAAACCAGGCATCGATGCGGCTGGCGCGCGCGCCGGCTGGTGGGGCTACACCGCCGAGGAGTGGCTGGCCGAGGGCGACGAGCGGCTCCACGTCTGGCTGCGGCGCGATCCGGCGGCCGACGGGCTGGGCATGCCGGGGCGGGCGCTGATCTCCGTCGCCCTCGCCGACGAATCCACCGCAGCGCTGACGGTGCAGTGGTTCGACAAACCGGCGAGCCGGCTGCCAGAGGCGATCTGGCTGAGCTGCGCCCCGCGCATCCTGGACCGACGCGGCTGGACGATGACCAAGATCGGCCGCCCGATCGACCCGCTCGATGTGGTGCGCAACGGCGGACGGCATCTCCACGCCGTCGAGTCGCTGACCTACCGCGATGACCGCGGCGCGCTCGCGCTCGAGTCGCTGGACGCGCCGCTCGTGGCCCCCGGCGCACCACAGCTCCTCTGGCTGCACAATCGGCAGCTGCCGATGCACCGCGGCGTCCACTTCAACCTCTACAACAACGCCTGGGGCACCAACTTCCCCATGTGGTACGATGAGGACGCGCGCTTTCACGTGCTGATTCGACTCACATAGCCCAAGGATAGAATGATGTCACATCGCGTCGTGCTGGACACTGACCCGGGTATCGATGACTCGTTGGCGATCCTGCTGGCCGTCGCCTCGCCAGAGATCGATCTGGCGGCAGTCACCGTGACCGGCGGCAACTGTAGCTGCGCCCAGGGGACGCGCAACGCGCTCGGCGTGCTGGAGCTGGCCGGAAGACGCAATATCCCGGTCTGCGCCGGCGTCACGCTGCCGCTGATCCGGCCGCCGCTCACCGCGCCTGAGACCCACGGCGACGAAGGGCTGGGCTACGCCAGGCTGCCTGACCCGCGCACCGCCGCGAGCGACGAGCACGGCGTCGACCGGATCGTCCGCGAGATCATGGCGGCCCCAGGCGAGGTCACGCTGGTGGCGGTGGCCCCGCTGACCAACGTGGCGCTCGCGGTGCGCAAAGAGCCGCGGATCATCGAGCGGGTGCGGCAGGTGATCATCATGGGCGGGGCGGTGCGCGCCGACGGCAACACCACCTCGCTCGGCGAGTTCAATTTTTTGGTGGACCCCCACGCCGCGCACATCGTGCTGGAGAGCGGGATGCCGATTACGCTGCTGCCGTGGGATATCACCAAGGATATTCTGCTGCGCAAGACCGACGTCGATCGGCTGCTCGAGACGCCTGGCGGCGTGACACAGTTCATCGCCGATGCCACCCGCTTCTACATGGATTTCCACCTCGCCGCGTTTGGCTGGGCTGGGTGCAGCATCAACGACCCGGCGGCGCTGGCGATGGTGTTCGCCCCCGATCTGGCGCAGACCACTCCGGCCCACGTGGCGGTCGAGTTCACCAGCGAGCTGACGATCGGCAAAAGCGTCATCAGCTACGTCGGCCTGGAGAGCGGCACCTCCGATGTCCACGATATCACCGGCTTCGACAGCAGCAGCTGGCCGATGCGTTGGCGGCCGGCCTTCCGCCCGAAGCACAACATGCAGCTGGTGACAAGCTTCGATAGCGAACGATTCATCGCGCTGTTCTGCGAGCGAATCGCCAAACAATACCGGTCGTAGCCTACACGTAAACACCTGTATTCGCATTCATCGACGTGTGGTATACTCGGGACTATTCCGAGGCCATAGACTTATACATCGCTCGAATCCCTCGACTGGATCGCGCCACCGCTTCCGCGCCATTGTGGCGTCGGGTCAGTATGGTTTGTCATACGCTGAGGAGAGCTACGCATGGATTGGACGACTGCCGCTAGCCTGCTCGTGGCCGGTATTCTGATCGGCTGGCTGATTAAGTGGGTCATCGACTGGGTCTACGGGCGCGGGCACGGCAAGGGCGGCGCTCCCCAGGCAGACGCGAGCGCCGAGCTCGGGACGTTGCGCGCCGACCTCGACGCCAGCACGGCTGCCAACGCCAAGCTGCGCGCCGACCTCGACGGCAGCACCGGCACGAATGCCAAATTCGAGCAGGAGCTCGCGCTCGTCAGGGGCAACGCGCAGCAGTACAGCGCTCGCCTCGGCGATCTTGAGATGCAGATGATCGGGCTGCGCGGCGAGAACAACGATCTCAGCGCCAAGCTGCTCGCCGCCGGTGCGGCCGGTGCCGCCACAGGGGTCACGCTCGCCGGCAGCCCGGACGCGTCGCTCCAGGCCGATCTGAACCGGATGCGCGATGAGAACGCCGCGCTGCGCAGCATCAACCTCCAGCTCACCGGCGACCTCGATGCGCTGCGCGGGCAGCACGCCACGCTCACCGGCGGCGGCCACCTCCAGGCTGAAAACAACAGGCTCACCGCCGAGCTCGCCGCGCTCAGGGCGCAGACCCCGAGCGGCGGCATGTCCGGCGCGATCGACGCCGCTGCGTCGGGGACTGTGGCGGGTGCCACGCTCGCTGGCGGCGATGATAGCGCCGCCGTGCGCTAGGAAAATGACGAGATCAGAGCCGAGCTCGCAGCGCTGCGCGGCGTTCGCCGCGACCCGCTCGTTGATATCGACGGCGTCGGCCCGGTCTACCAGCAGAGGCTCTACGACGCCGCCAGCTGCGCTTCGCCCAGCTGGCGGCGCTGGCCCCCGACGCGGTGCGCGCGATCGTCAAGCCGCTGGCCTGGCAGAAGATCGACCCGGCGCGCTGGATCGCTGAGGCCGCGCAGCAGGCCGCAGGCAACCACGGAGGCGCGTAACCTATGAGCGCTCGACCCACCGAGCGGCACAAGACGCGGGGCGATGGTGCGCGGGCGATGGCGTGCTGGTCAGCGAGCAGGTTGGCAGCGACGACGATGCGCCTGGTACAGGACCGCTCGGCATCGCGCTGCCGCAGGTGGCGACGGCGATCAGCTTCCAGGACTCTGAGCTGGTGGGGCGTCGCTGTCTGCCGAGGACCGCATCCCGGAAGCTTGGCGGAGGACGCCGCTGCTGCTGCGGCGCTACCTGGCCGTGATGGCCGGATGAAGGATCTGCTGGGCGTTGAACGGCCATTTTCCTCGGTCCGTAGCTTACCGTGTACCGCCGCGACCGTTGCACAAACCTACGACCGAGGCTACAGTCTGGATATGGTGCGATCGCCCTAAACGCGATCGGCACGATCGTCGATGCCGCGTGGCGAGCATTGCCAGGCCATGTTTCGCACCTCAACCTCGATACGTTCCTGGTCATGCCTGACCACGTTCACGGTATTCTCGTGATCGCTGACGATGCGCACGAGCCGCAACAGACGCAGCAAGCTGCGTCCACCGTCCGCCATCCACCATCCGCCGTCTGCCGCCCGGCTTAGATACAGTGAGGAGATCATCCATGGCGAACAGCGAGTCGCCGCCGCTCACCGCAGCCACGCTGACGGCCGGGCTCCGCGCGTGCGGCGTGCGCGAGGGCCAGACGGTGCTGGTGCAGATGGCGATGAGCAAGCTCGGCTTCGTCGTCGGCGCGGCGCAGGCGGTGGCCGATGGGCTGCTGGCCGCCGTCGGGCCGAGCGGGACGATCGTGGTGCCGACGCACAGCGCCGACAATAGCGAGCCGAGCCACTGGCAGCACCCGCCGGTGCCGGAATCCTGGTGGCTGCTGATCCGTGAGCACACGCCTGCCTATAACCCGCTGAACACCCCGACGCGGCAGATGGGCGCGGTGGCCGAGCTGCTGCGGCGCTGGCCACCGCGCTGCGGAGCTCACACCCGGCATTCTCGCTGGCGGCCATCGGCCCGAACGCGGCCTATATCACCGCCGAGCACGAGCTCGGCGACGACACCGGCGAGCGCTCGCCGCTCGACGCGCTCTACCGGCTGGACGGCCACGTGCTCCTGATCGGCGTCGGCCACGGCAATAACTCGTCGCTGCACCTGGCCGAGCGGCGGGCGCAGCTGCCACCCAAAGTCAAGCTCACCAACGGTAGCGCGATGCTGGTGGACGGCGAGCGGCGCTGGGTGACGTACGAGGCGATCGATCTCTCCTCTGACGATTTCGAGACGGTCGGCGCGGCGTTCGAAGCCGAGCACGGCGTGCCGATCCAGCGGCTCGGCGGGGCCGATGTGCGCTTCTTCCGCCAGCGGGCCTGCGTCGATTTCGCCGCGGCCTGGATGCAGGTCAATCGAACGTCTCGCTAGCAGACCTCCGCAGGTGGGAACTGTGCGCAGCACAGAGCGGGAGTGGGGGGGCCGGGTACCCTCTGGGTGTCCCTACGATTCCCACTTTTCTACTCCAATAGGAATGCGCTATGCTATACTGATGCACAACAGTGAAAGTGAGCACACTATGACCTATCGCGTCGATATTGCTGATGCTCCAGGTCAATTACTCGCGCTGATTCAGGCGGCCGAATAAGGCGATGAAGTATTTATTATGAAGAATCAGCTACCCCTGATACAGTTAGTACCTATTCACGCTGATCGTCCCGCTCCACGCTTCGGGAGCGCTCGTGGGCAAGTTGCTATGCGCGATAATTTTGACCATCCGCTCGATGATTTTCGTGAGTACATGCCGTGAAACTGCTGCTCGACACTCATACATTCGCTTGCCGATCAGCATTGTACATACTGCGGAGATTATCAACTTGCCTCACCACCATCGCGATCCTTTCGATAGGTTGCTGATAGCTCAGTGCCTGGTGGAGCGTATCCCGGTCGTCAGTGTCGATACTGCGTTCGACGCCTATCCCGTGACGCGGCTCTGGTAAGCTCCCGCCAGCCATTCGATATCGAAGGCTATATCGAGCAGGTGACGACGCGACCGTGCTTCATCTGTTCCATGCTCACCGGCGACCCGGCCTACCGCCACCATATCATCTACCAGGACGACGCGGCCGTCGTCTTCCTCAGCAAATACCCCACGCTCCCCGGCTACACGCTCGTCGCCCCGAGACGGCACCGCGAGCAGGTCGCTGGCGACTTCAGCGCAGACGAGTACCTGGCGCTCCAGCACCTGATCTACCGCGTGGCCGAGGCGCTGCGCCGCGCCGTCCCCGCCGAGCGGATCTACATCGCGTCGCTCGGCAGCCAGCAGGGCAACAGCCACGTTCACTGGCACATTGTGGCGCTCCCACCAGGCGTGCCGTTCGCCGAGCAGCAGTTCGAAGCCATGCGCCTCGACCGCGGCGTGCTGACGCTCGACGAGACGCAGATGGCGGTGCTGGCGGAGGCGATCCGCAGCGCGCTGCTGGTGGAACACAGCGTGCTAAAATAGTGTGGGCTGAGCACAAAGGGGGCGAAGATGATAGATCCTACGTCGACCACGACGCGCAGCATAGCCGTCGCGCCGATTATCGAGGCGGTCGGCCTGCAGAAACAGTACGGCGATACTGTCGCCGTCAAACGGGTGGATCTCAGCATCCGCCCTGGCGAGATCTTTGGCTTCCTCGGGCCAAATGGTGCCGGCAAGACCACGACGATCAAGATGCTGATCGGGCTGCTGCGGCCGAGCGGCGGAGTGGCCAGGATCGGCGGCCACGATATTCAGCTGGACCCGATCGCCGCCAAGTCGTTGATCGGCTATGTGCCTGACCAGCCGTATCTGCCGGAGAAGCTGACGGCCCGCGAGTACCTGGCCTTCATCGCGGGCCTGTACCGGCTCGACGCGGCCACCGCGCGGCGGCGTGGCGATGAGCTGCTCAAGCTGTTCGACCTCGAGGACCGCGGCGATGATTTCGTCGGCGGGTTCTCGCACGGCATGCGCCAGAAGACCGCGCTGTCCGGAGCGCTGCTCCACAACCCGCAGGCGTTCTTCCTCGACGAGCCGACCGTCGGGCTCGACCCGCGCAGCGCCCGGCTGATCAAAGACATCCTGCGCCAGGTGGCCGACCGTGGCACGGCGGTGTTTCTCACCACCCATATTCTGGAGATCGCCGAGCGCATGTGCGATCGGGTGGCGATCATCAGCGGTGGCAGCGTGATCGCCACCGGCACCGTGGACGAACTGCGCGCCGGGCGCAGCGGCGAGAGTCTTGAAGATATCTTCATCGAGCTCACCGGTGGCTCTGAGGAGGCCGAGATCGCCGCCGCGCTGGCCTGATGCGCCTGATGCGCCTGATGCGAAGGGGATGAGCCGTGCTCAATGCCGTCGGTGTGATCGCTCGCGCGCAGTTTATGATCCTGCGCAATACATTTTGGCGCGGCAAGCTTGCGCGCAAGGTTGGTCTGGCGCTGGTGCTGGTCTCCCTGATCGCCGCAGCGTTTGGCATCTACATCCTGCTGAGCGCGGCGGTCAGCTTTTTCGCCGGCGCTGAGTTCGCGTCGCTGCTGCGAGAGGCCGCCGCCGCCTCGCCCGATTTCCGCCTCCCGAGCGATGTCCGCGTCTATCTGCTGGCGCTGCCGAGCGCCGTGATGTTCATCGCGCTCGCCGCCCTCGTGCTCACCAGCTTCAGCACGCTGCTCGCATCGCTCTACCTGTCCGGCGATATCGACATGCTGGTGGTGGCGCCAGTGCCGATGCGCGCAGTGTTTGTGGTGAAGTTTTTTGGCAGCCTGATCGTGCCCTACGCGCTGCTGCTGCTGCTGGTGGCGCCGGCGCTCCTTGGCTACGGCAGCGGCATGGGATTTGGGCCGGCCTACTACATCGCTGCGATCGTGGCGCTACTGCTGCTCCCCCTGCTCCCGTTCGCCATCGGCTCGCTGCTGGTGATGGCGGTGGTGCGCGTGATCCCGGCGCGCCGTGCCCGCGAGATCGTCAGCCTGCTTGGCGGTCTGTTCGGGATCGTGGCCTGGGTCGTCTCGCAGTCCACTCGGCAGATCAGCGAGCGCATCTCTGAGGCGCAGACAATCTCGCTGCTGAACGGGCTGAGCAACCCGCTGCTGCCATCTTCGTGGGCCGGGCAGGCGATCAACGCCGCCGGCGAGGGCCGCTGGGCGACGCTCGCCGGGTTCGGCGGCCTATTCGCGGCGCTCTCGGTGGGCGCGTTCGTCGGCGCGCTGCTGCTCGGCGAGAAAGTCTACTACGATGGCTGGGCCAAGATGTCGGCGCAGGGCGGGCGGGCCAGGCGCAGGGCCGCCGACGCAGCGCCGGGGCCGAGCGACAGGCTGCTGGCGGCGCTCAGCCGGTGGCTGCCGCGCGACGTGGCGGCGATCGTCTACAAGGATCTGCGGGTCTTCCCGCGCGAGCTGCGCAACCTCCAGCAGCTGATCTTCCCGCTCGCCATCGCCGGCCTCTGGACGTTCAACCTGCTGACCCGCGGCGCCGAACAGTCTGATGCGGCGCAGAGCGCGCTGGGCACGCCGCTGGCGCTGCTGGCCCCGGCCGGGATCGCGGCCTATATCTGCATCGCGTTCTCGACGGCGCTCGGCGGGGTGAGCATTGGCCGCGAGGGCAAGGGCTACTGGCAGCTCAAGGTCGCGCCGATCAGCGCGCAGACCCTGATGCGCGGCAAGTTCACCCTGGCCTACCTGCCATTCGCGATCGTCGGCACCATGCTGCTGATCGCGCTCGGCTGGCTGGAGCAGACCCAGCCGCTGGATCTGCTGCGCGCCTGGCTGCTGATCCAGCTGTGCGGCCTCGGGGTGTCCGCCATCGCGCTCGGGATGAGCGCCGCCTTCCCCAAGTTTAACTGGGACAACCCCAACCGGCAGAACAGCGTCGCCGCCGGATGTCTCTCGCCGATCTTCTACCTGGTCTACCTGGGCCTCGCGGTCTCCGCCGCCGCCGGGCTGCCGCTGCTCGGCACGATCCTGCCGGGCTGGGAGCTGCCGCTCACCGCCGCCGGCTGGCTGCTGGCTATCCTGCTGACGGCCGGGGTGGTCTGGGGGTTCCTGACCTTCGGCGCGCGGCGGCTAGAGCGCATCGAGGTGGCCTGAGGAATAGGACAAAGCTGGAACGGAGGCGGTCTTATTCGCTCATCTGCGCGAATTTTCGCAAATTCGCGCAGATGAGCGGATCATACTGACTTTGCATGCCCTGGCCTGAGACCGCAGCTCGCCGCCGCCACTCGAAGCGGCGATCGTACACAGCAGAGGTGACCGAATGCGACAGCCCACCATCGTCCTGACCACCCCAGGCGCGCTCGAAGCCGCCGAACGCGAGGCGCCGGGCGCGCCTGGCGCGGATGAGGCGCTGGTGCGCGTCCACCGCGTCGGCATCTGCGGCACCGATATCCACGCCTACTTCGGCCGGCAGCCATTCTTCAGCTACCCGCGGGTCCTCGGCCACGAGCTCGGCGTCGAGGTGCTGGCGCTCGGCGCTGGCGTGAGCGGGCTGCGCGTCGGCGATGTGTGCAGCGTCGAGCCGTACATCAACTGCGGCGTCTGCATCGCCTGCCGCCGCGGCCGGCCCAACTGCTGCGTGGCGATGCAGACGCTCGGCGTCCACCGCGACGGCGGCATGTGCGCGACGATGCTGCTCCCTGCGCGCAAACTGCACGTGGCGAGCCAGCTCAGCTTCGAGCAGGCGGCGCTGGTGGAGACCCTGGCGATCGGGGCGCACGCCGTCTCGCGTGCCCAGCCCGAGCCTGGCGAGACCGCACTGGTGGTGGGCGCCGGGCCGATCGGGCTGGCCACCGCCACCTTCGCCCGCCTGGCCGGGGCGCGGGTGCTGCTGCTCGATGTCAGCGCGGCGCGCATCGCGCAGGCCAAGACGCTCGCCACCGCCAGCGAGTACATCCTGGCCGACGATGACCCGCTGCCCGCACTGCGCGCGCTGACCGCCGGCGACCTGCCGACGCTGGTGTTCGATGCGACCGGCAATCTGGCGTCAATGCGGCGCTCGTTCGCGCTCTGCGCCCACACCGGCAAGCTAGTGTTCGTCGGGCTGGCGCAGGGCGAGGTCAGCTTCGACGACCCCGAGTTCCACCGCCGTGAGCTGACGGTCTACGCCACCCGCAATAGCCCCCCCGAGGAGTTCCCGCGCATCATCGGGCTGATCGCCGCCGGGCAGATCGATACCGCGCGGTGGGTCACCCACCGCGCCGCCGCGAGCGCGCTGCCCGAGCTGTTCCCGCAGTGGGTCGCGCCGGGCAGCGGCATGCTCAAGGGCGTGGTAGCCTTCACGTGAGCACGCCGTTCCTGCCCGGCCTGGAGCTCAGCCGTCTGCTCTACGAAGCCGCGCTGCCGATCGTCGAGGCTGCCGCGCCTGGCGTCCCGTACGCCGCCGGGCGGCTGGGCAGCGGATCGGACGTGCTCGGCTTCGATACCCCGCGCTCGACCGACCACGGCTGGGGGCCGCAGCTGACGCTGTTTTTTGGCGACGACGATCTGTCCCGCCACCGCGCCGCGATCGACGCACGGCTACGCGCCGGCCTCCCGCCGACGGTCGCCGGCTGGCCGACCAACTTCCTCGACTCGGACGATGGCGGCTGGGTCGAGGCGGTGCCTGAGCTGGCAGGCGGCCCGATCAACCACCACATCGAGATCACCAGCGTCGCGGCGTTCGCACAGCGATACCTCGGCATCGAAGCGTTAGCCGAGCTCGACGCCGTGGCCTGGCTGACCATGCCGGAGCAGGCGCTGCGGACGGTGGCCGACGGGCGGGTGTTCGCCGACGCTGACGGCGAGCTGACAGGGCTGCGGGCGCGGCTCGCCACCTACCCAGACGATATCTGGCGCTACCGGGTGGCGGCGCAGTGGCGGCGGATCGCCCAGGAGGAGGCGTTTGTGGGGCGCTGCGGCGAGCTCGGCGACGACCTCGGCTCGCGGGTGGTGGCCGCACGTCTGGCCCGCGACGCGATGCGGTTGGCGCTGCTGCTGGAGCGGCAGTACGCGCCGTACAGCAAGTGGCTTGGAACGGCGTTCGCCAGGCTGGCGTGCGCGCCACACGTCGGGCCGGGGCTGGCGGTGGCGCTGGCGGCCGACACCTGGCAGGCGCGCGAGGCCGGGCTGTGCGCCGCCTACGAGGCGCTGGCGGCGCTGCACAACGCAAGCGGCGTCGGCGCGCCACAGGACCCGCGCGTCAGGCCGTTCTACAGCCGGCCGTTTCGCGTGATCGGCGGCGACCGCCTCGCCGACTCGGCGCTGGCGGCGATCCGCGACGCCGTAGTGCTGGCGCTGCCGCCATACATCGGCGGCATCGATCAGTGGGCGGACTCCACCGATGCCCAGACCGATCTGGCAGCTCGACGGAGGGTGGCGTCAGTCTATCGAGCTGTTGAGGGGACCGAGTGACACGGTGACACGGTGACACAGTGAGCGGACGATCGGCCCGGCATGTGCGGCTATCTGTGCCTATCTGTGCCTATCTGTGGACGATCTGTCCGGCCGCCCGCTCGACGAACCAGCGCTCGAAGCGCGGCGCATCGACGCCCAGCGCCACCTGCGCGTTGGCCGGATGCGCCTCGCTCGGCGCGCGCGCCAGAGTCGCCGCCACGCTCAGCCGCCCGCCGAGCTCGACCTCGACGTGCAGCGGTTCGAGCGTCGCAAACGACGGGTCGATCAGTAGCGCGGCCGCCAGCGGATCGTGCAGGTGAGTCCAGCCGCGCGCCACAAAGCCTGGGTAGCGCGCGATCTGGTCCGCCACGGCGGCGTGGTACGGCGTGCCGCCGCCGCGGATCTGCGCGGCGCCGTCCGGGAAGACCCGCACCTCGGTGGTGACATCCAGCGGCACCAGCACTATCGGCGCGCCGGAGGTCATGACGATATGCGCCGCCTCTGGATCGCAGACGATATTATGCTCGGCGTAGGGCAGATGGAAACGCCCAGGCCCGCGAAACACCCCACCCATGATCATCAGGCTGGCGAGATTCTGGGCGATGTGCGGCTCCTTGCGCAGCGCCAGCGCCACATTCGTCAGCGGCCCGATCGCCAGCAGGTGGATCTCGCCTGGGCTGGCCATGATCGTCTCCACCAGGAGATCCACCGCACCGAGGGGCTGCCCGATCGGCGGCGGGTCGTCGTCGCGCAGCAGCCCGAGCCCCTCGTGGCCTGGCCAGTAGATTGGCCTGAGGCCGAGCAGCGGCGGGCACGCGCCGAGGTAGACCGGCACGTCATCGCGGCCGGCGAGCCTGAGCAGCTTGGCGACCATCCGCGCGCGGAGCGCCACATCGCCATAGACGCAGGTCACCGCCTCAAGCGCCACCTCGGGCGAGGCCAGCAGCACCGCCAGCGCCAGGCAGTCGTCGACATCGGTGCCGATGTCGGTGTCCATGATGATTCGTTTCATACCTCCCTCGCATGTTCCGTCATCGCCGCGCCGGTCGCCTGCGCCGCGTGGTCATCGCTGGCGAGCAGCGCCTGTGTGACGCTGGCGTGATCGGCGGCGCTGCGGTTCTGGCTCAGCTTGTACTTCCCCTCTAACCTGGTCACCTGTAGCTCGAAGGCCACGATCCCAGCGAGCATCCCATCGCGGAACGTAGCCGATAGGCTGTCCCATTGCACTTGATAGGCCGCCTCATACGTCGCGATCAGCTCGCGCATCGCCCGATCAAGCGCCGTCGGGTCGGTCGCCGCGCTGAAGGCGCGCGGCACACCGTAAGCGTGGACCGCAATGTAGTTCCATGTGGGCACGCTCTCACGCTTCTCGTAGAGAGTAGGCGAGATATAGGCGTGCGGACCGCTGAAGATCGCCAGCGCCTCGCCGCGATCGAAGTGGGTGTGTTGCGGGTTAGCGCGCGCCACGTGCCCGCCGATCACCACGCCGCCGTCGTCCGCCTGGCGCACTACGAGCGGGAGATGGGTAGCGAACGGCGCGCCCTCCAGCACCGACACCAGCGTGGCGAAGCTGTTGGCCCGCATAAACGCGACTAGCTGCGCGGTATCCTGTTCTGCAAATGCGTGTGGGACGTACACTTAACCTCATTTCGGCGAAGAAGGGAATAGTTGGGGCTGCACCCCCAAACACCCAGGTTGCGCTGACCCCGCGTTGTGCTGCGCAGTATTCGCGTTAATGCACGCAGATGAGCAGATCCGCTGCGATGTGCGGCGATTATAACGCACGATGCGAGAGGCATATTTCTTGCAGAGTGATGGTGCAGCGAACGTTCAACCGTAGAGGAGGCATACATATGGCACATCAGCCAACCCACGACGAGCAGGTGAAGAAGGTCGCCGACCTGATGAAAGACGTGAAGATCGCGATGCTCACCACCAGCGCCGGAAACGGCGGGCTCCACAGCCGGCCGATGGGTGTGCAGCAGGTCGAGTTCGATGGCGATCTGTGGTTCTTCGCCTCCCGCAGCTCGCGCAAGGCCGCTGAGATCCGGCAGAACAGTATGGTCAACGTCGCATTCTCCAAGCCGGACGACCAGACCTACGTCTCGGTTAGCGGACACGCCGAGCTCGTCGATGACCAGGGCAAGACCAAGGAGCTGTGGAACCCGCTGCTCAAGGCATGGTTCCCCAAAGGCATCGATGACCCGGACCTAACCCTGATTAAGATCGAGGTCGATGGGGCCGAGTACTGGGACTCGCCGTCGAGCGCGGTGGTGACGCTGTTCGGCTTTGTCAAGTCGCTCGCCACTGGCTCGCCGCCCGATATCGGCGAGAACGAGCGCGTGGACCTGCGCAAGTAGCCTGTATCCCTGACTACTGCCGAGCGGCACTGTTGCGTCTCCTGGCGTGGCGGTGCCGCTCGCTGCGTCACCTCGCTCTCTCGCAAACCTAGACGTCCATGCGCGGAGCGCACGGTGGGGTTTGGGGCGCAGCACCCGGATCTTCCCGTTTCCCCTGGATAGGAATACTCTATTGTTGACAGTGTTGATACAGAATGTGATATACTCATTCCAGACACTCTGTTTGGAGGAAAACCCATGGCCCAGCCAACCTTCATCGAAGGCCACGAGCCGATCGATGGCATCCCGCTCCCGGTCGTCAGGCTCAACCGCAGCATCCTGGTGGTCGGGATCATCGGCGGATTTCTAGCGCAGCAGCCGCTCGTCACCACGCTGCTGCTGGCGCTGCTCGTCCCGGCCGTCATCTTCGGGCCGCGCGGCAGCCTGATAGCGATCCTCGGCGAACGGCTGTTCGCGGCGCGGATCGCCGGGGCCGAGCGCGAGGACCGGCGGCTGATACGATTCAACAACACGATCGCCGTCATCCTGCTCGGGCTGGCGCAGCTGGCATTTCTGCTCGGCGCGCCGATCGTCGGCTGGGCGCTGGCCGGGATGGTGGCTGTGGCCGCCAGCGTCGCACTCGCCGGGTTCTGCGTCGGCTGCTTCCTCTACTTCCAGTTCAAGCTCCAGCGCACCAGGCTGTTTGGAGCCTAGCACACAGCAGTGGTTTTGGGGGCGCAGCTCCCAGTTATCCCCTTTTCCAGATTGTTCTCTATGCTGGCTGACTGCGAGGAGCATTCGTGATCGTCAGACCCATGCGCGATGACGAGGAGCAGGCGGTCGCCGATATCTGGCACCGCACCGGGATCGCGAGCTACCCCTATCTGCCCACATGGCAGGCGTTCGCACTCGACCACGCGCGGCGGGTGTTCCACGATGTCATCCGCGCCAATAACGCCATCTGGGTCGCCGCCGACGCCAGCGATGCGCCGGTCGGGTTTCTGGCGATCAGCGGCTCGTACATCGACCGGCTCTACATCGACCCGCCCGCATGGCGCCGAGGCTGGGGTACGCGGCTGCTGGAGTTCGCCAAGACGCTGTCGCCGTCTGGGCTGGAGCTCGCCACCCACCAGGAGAATATGGCGGCGCGGGCGCTCTATGAGAAACACGGATTCATCGCCGTATCATTCGGCGTCAGCCCGCCGCCCGAGTCCGCGCCCGATGTCCAGTACCATTGGCGACCAGGCGGGGGGCGGGTGTGCTCCTAACGCCGCGAGCCGCCGACCTCTGGCTGCTGGACGACGAGGTCTTCGCGCTTGGACCACACCACCGCCGCGAGCGCCAGCAGCGCGAGCGCGGCGCCGACGAGGTAAGGCGCGCTG
>JAYUUK010000524.1:0-21129 GCA_043754595.1 Roseiflexaceae bacterium
ATTGGTTGGCTACCCAATACTCGTCGATGAGCAACCACGTAATGTGATTGATGTTCTCTACAAAAACGGCAAATGGGGGATTAGTGGCTTAGGCGGCCACAATATCCCGCTGATCGCGAAGTTACACCAACTGCTGGAAGCCCGTGGCATCACCGAACGGGTCGATCTTGTCGCATTCGGCCCATCCGAATCGGTGTTCGGGATGCTGACGCGCGACGGCATGACGTACCTGGTGCTGGCGGAGGACTCGGCTGGTCACTTTCCCACGCTCAGCAGTACGGACGACAAGCTGTACGCCGTGGCTGAGATCTTGCCGCTGATCCACGAGGCGGCGGTAGCGCGAGTCAAGCAGCTTGAGGATGATAATCGTCGGTTTCAGGAGCAGCTCACGCAGACGCCGGCGACGAAGCCGTAGCGCAATGGGCTACCAAAAGACGGCCTAAAGGCCGCACAACGAAGAATGTATTGTCGGCGGGGGGGTTGATGCCTGCGGACTGAATCCCGCAGCTACGATAATGCGGAAGGCGTTATCACTAGCGTCAGCGGTGCCATCCGTGAAACACTGCGGTGATGCGGTGTGCGGACATCTGTGGTTATCTGTGGTTATCTGTGGACACGGTGCGGAGTCTCACGGCGGCGCGATGGCCTCGATGACGTACACGGCGTACTCGGCGTCCTCGTAGCCGAGGGTCACGCCCGGCAGCCGCGCGGCCTCGGCCCGCCACGCCGGTCGTAGCGCATCCATCCGCCGCTTCTCGATGACGACGAAGCGCCCGCCGAGCCGGCGCATGGTCTGCGCCGCCCGCGCGTCGGGGAATCCCAGCCGCGCGCCGTCCTGCGCGAAGTCCGTCGGCAGAAACGTGCCGTAGCCGGCGATCAGCGGCCGCCGGCTGCCGATGGTGGCGTACTCCTGGAGCCCGGTGTGCGGCTCCGGCAACGGCCAGAACGCCCCGGTCTCGGGCTGCGACGCCAGCCAGCGATCCACCGGCCGCGGCTGCACCGAGAGGACCGCAAGCGGCCAGTTGGCCAGTTCCACGGTTACCGCCAGCGCCAGCAGCGCCCCTGCGATGCGCCAGCCGCGCCGCCACGTTCCCCAGCCGCGCAGCGCCAGCCCGGCGGCCATCGCCAGCATGATCTGGAGATAGAAGGCGGCCCTAGCCCAGACCCTGATGCTATCCAGCACCGGCACGTGGTCGTACACGAAGCGCGCAGGCAGATCCCAGCGTCGCCCGCCGATGACGATATCCGGCCCGAGGCTGAAGACGAACGCCACCAGCCCGCAGATCGCAAGCGCAACCCCCAGCCGCCTGCTCTCACGCCGCGCCAGCAGCCGCGCCAGCCCCGCCAGCCCGAGCAGCAGCAGCGCCGGGCCGAGCGTCAGCATCCGCTCGGTGTCGCGGTACGGCCGGTGCATGCCAAACGTCCCATCGACGCCCCACAGAATATGGAACTCGCTCGGCTGGAGGTAGTCCGCCGGTCTCGCCGAGAGCTGTCTGAGCGACTCGATCGGGTGGGTGCTGCGGGTGGTCTGCCGCGCCTGAACGTACGGCTGCGCGTAGGGGGCAAGCATCGCCAGCAGCACCAGCGCGGCGGCGAGCGGCCCGCGCCAGCTTCGCACAACCCCCAGCAAATCGCGCGGCGGCAGGCGCAGCAGGCCGTAGAGCCCCAGCAGCGCCAGGAACGTCGGGCCGTAGTACCACGACGACCAGGCCGAGAGCGCCGCCCCGAGCGCAGCGAGCGCAAGATCGCGGGTCTGGCGGGTGGCGACGAAGCGCTCGACGCCGTAGAGCGCCAGCAGCATCCACTGCGTCCCGGCCAGCGGCAGCTGGGTGAGCGTGTGCAGGAAGCGGTACTGGCAGAAGGCCACGGCGAGACCGCAGACGATCGCGCCGAGCGCGCCGGCACCCAGCCTGGCGGCCAGCAGCGCGGCGAACAACCCGGTGAGCGCGTAGGACGCGGCGAGCAGCAGGTTGTAGGCGGCCGGCGCGCCGAACAGCAGCGTCAGCGGTACGCCCGGGAGCGTGTTAGCTGGCGTCATCTCGGAGAGCGCCAGGTCGAAGCCGACTGGGAAGTAGATCTGCGGCGCGAAGGCCGGCGAGCGGCGCTGCTGCACCAGCGCGTCGGCGAACCAGCGCAGCTTCCAGAGATACTCGTAGGCGTCGCCGCCGCCAGCGGGCGCCACGATCGCGCTGCCGAGCGTTGCCCAGACCGGGGCGAAGAGCAGCGCGGTGGCGGCGATGAACAGCAGTGCCAGCCAGAGCGACCGGGGCCAATGGCTCAACGCAGAACGATTAAACGGAGCGCGTAGAACAAAACCGCGTCGTACCGCCAACGATCCGCATTCGATACGCGCAAGCCTTTTGCCTGTGGCCACGGGCGCGTTCGGCTCTTCGGCGGGCGCTGCGGGCGCTGCGGGGCGGCGGGCGAGCAGCCATGCCACGGCGAAGACTGCGGCGAGCGTGGCGGTCAGCAGCAGCGCATCCCAGCGCTGGGCGAAGCGCGGATCGCTGTGGCGCATTGTGGCGCTGATGAGGGCGAAGAGCGCCTGAGCCAGCGCGCCGAGCCAGCCAGCGCCGCAGGCGCGCAGCGCCAGCCCGAGCAGCAGCGTGGCGGCGAACAGCGCGGCGAGTTGGGCGGGCGGGAGCTGCCAGGCGGGGTTGAGGCCGGCGATGGTCACGGCAGTGAGCGCCACGCCGAGCGCGCGGGTCTCGCCCGGCGGCGCGAGCGGCGCGATACGCAGGGCGATGCGCTGCTCGCGCTGACCATCGGGGCCGAGCAGCAGCGTGTAGCGACGTGGCGCGGCCTCCACCGCGAACGTTGCGATCGGGCGGCCGCCACGCTCGATCGTCAGCGGCGCTGGTGCGGCGCGCAGCGGGGCGCTGAGCTCGATGGTCAGCCGCTGCCAGCCCAGGCTCTGCGGCTGCAGCCGCAGCTCTACGTCGGGCCTGGTCCAGCGAAACGGCGCGCCGTCCGCCCCTATCTCTGGGTCATACATGCCACGCGACACGGCGCGGTCGTCGCTGCCGACGCGGACGGTCTGGCGATCCAGTGGCCCATTGAGCAGCAGCGGCGCGCAGAGCAGGGTCAGCAGCAGCGCGATCGACCACGGCGCGAGCCGCGCGAGGACAGGGTGGTTCATCGGTATCTCGCGCCAGAGCGGTGAGCGTGCGCCAAGGATACCACACCACGGGCGAGGCGGATGATGGTGAGATGGGTCGTGTGCTGCAGCGCGCCAGGGTCATTGACGATTGACGGACACCGCGTCGTGCTGCCGCAAAACGCTCGCACGACTCACACGATGGAGCGAATGCGCCAGAGAGCAGCGGCAGATCGCTGTAGCGCAGCATCGCTGCGCCACAGCAACAAGTGGCCGACCGCGCCGCAGCAGGCCAGCGGTGCACCGTTACCGGCCCACGGTCGGCAGGAACAGCTGGTTGGCGAGCGCGACGTGCTCGCGCCACAGCTCGCGGCCGTAGGCCGGGGTGGTGGCAGCGAAGTAGACATCCTGGCCGAGCTGGGCGAAATCGCCAGGGTACGAACTGGCCGCGCCGGGGTTGACATCGGCCAGCATGCGCGTACCGGCCGGCGTGCCATCGCTCACCCATGGCTCGCTGCCGTTGCTATCCTGACCGGCGAAGTACAGCAGGCCGCGATCCGGCAGGTAGCAGAGATTTGTTGGGCCGACGGCGGCGAGCGCGCGCGTTCCGGCTGCCGTGCCGTCGCTGATCCAGAGCGCGCTGCCACGATCGGCGTCGGCTGCGACGAAGAACAGCCTACCGCCTACTACCACCTGCTCGCGCGGCACGACGATTCTGCCGTTGTCATTGATCGTCGCGATCTGCCGCAGGCTCCCAGGCGTGCCATCGCTCGTCAAGAGATGTGTGGCGGAGCTGCCACGGCTGAAGACCCACAGCCGACCGCCGTCCTGCTGCAACGTCAGTACATCGACTTTGCTGCCGAGACGGTTGACATCATGGTAGCTGGTGCGGTCGAAGGTCTGGCCGGCGGGGAGCTTGCCGATCTCGCCGGCGAGGCTGGAGATCATCGTATCGTTGAGAAAGACGATGTGGCCGCCGACAGTCGCGATCGCGTCGATCCAGTGGCTGGTTGGCACATTCGTCAGCGCGCCGCCGTCGGCCGGGCAACGCCACAGCTCGTTCCAGACGAACGTCCAGCCGGTCTGGCCGCCGAGCTGACGGATCTCTTCGCGAGCCAGCAGCGCGAACAGCGCGCCGTCGCCGAGGGCGATATCCGCCACCCGGTAGCGCACGGTTGTGGTAGCCGCTGGGATGGAGCACAGCTGCCGCGTGCCGGCCGGCGTGCCATCAGTGCGCGCGATCGTCCGCTCATCGGCGAAGAAGAATGCATCGGCGGACTGAGTCTGGATGGCTGGCGTGATCGCGCTGAGGAACACCGTCCCGGCCAGCGTGCCGTCGGTGCGCCACAGCCCCGCGCCGTCGCGCCGCCCGAGCGCCACGCCACTGAACGTCGTCTCGTACTGAAACGTTCCAGGCGAGATCACCGGCGCGATCTGCCCGGCGCTGGTCAGCTGCCACCAACGCCACGTCGTCCCATCGTTGGCGTCGAACGTCAGGCGCCCGCCGATGGTGTGAATCTCGTATGGGGCAGCGTCCAGCGTCCTGAGCGGGGCGTACGGCGAGACCGCGATCTGATACGTTCCTGCGGCGGTGCCATCGCTGCGCATCACGGCATTCACGTTGGGGTCCACGCTCGTGAGGTAGATCAGCGTGTCGCCGGCAGTCACATCGGCGTTGCGGAAATCGATGGGCAGCTGTGTGACAAGGCTTGTCCCGGCGGCGGTACCATCGCTGCGCCAGATCTGGTACGGCACAGTAGCAGCCTGGACGAGGAACAGCTGCGCTGTGCCGATGAGATAGCTGCCCACTTGCCGGCCCGGTATCGTCGCGGCGATCGTCGTGCTGCTGTCGCCGATCGCGATCAGCTCGGTCTGGTCGTCGCTCGGGCTGGCGGTGGACTGACCGCTCTGATACGAGAGAAACGCCCGGCCGCCGATCTCCAGGAAAGATAGAGATAGACTGTCGATGCCGACTGGCTGCCACGGTGGGGGCGGCATCATCGTGGGCGAGCCGCTGCCGCCGACGCGCCAGTAGCTAGCTTCGCCGGTCTTTGTCAGCAGCGAGTAGAACAGCTCGCCGCCGATCGCTCGCCGTATCGCGATCCTGCCGGTGTCCTGAGCATCATAGGTGGCGATCGATGCCGCTACGCCGGCTGCATCGGCGCGCCAGAGGATCGTGTCGCTCAAGGTATTGGTGCTGAAAAAGATCCGATCGCTTGTGACGCCGAGCCAGGTGGGATGCGCCACGCTGTCGCCGCTGCTCTGCGTCGTCACGGTCGTTGTGCCGGCGGCGGTGCCATCGGTGCGCCGCACCACCCCCTTCCCGCTGATGACCGCGCCGTAGAGCGCGAAGCTGGCGAGCGACTCCGATGGGAACTGGCTCAGCCCGCTATCGATCTGGGTCGTCCCGGCCGCCGTGCCATCGCTACTCCACAAGTCCATTAGGTTCGATGGAGACGAGAGTACGACGAACAGCGTGTGCGTCGCCAAAGCGGTGCTGGGAATGAGATAGCCGGGGAAGCTGCGCACCAGCCGCGTGCCGGCCACCGTGCCATCGCTGAAATAGTAATCGCTGGTTGTGTTGGCGCGCGTGATGACGAGGGCGATGCCGCTATGGCTCGGCGCCATCGACGGATTGTTCGCATCTGGTAGGTTGAGCAGCCGAAATGTCCCGGCTGCCGTGCCATCGCTGCGCCACAGCTCTTCGCCTCCCTGGCGGCGTGCGATGAAGTAGCCCACGCCGCTGCGAGCGATGGTACGGCCTTCCAAGAAACCTTGCGCATCGATGGTCGCGATCAGCGTCGCCGCGCCGCCGCGCACCGCCAGCAACTCCTGCTGGTCGGCGCTATCGCGACTGCGGCGCATCAGCAACAGCGCATCGCCGAGCGCCATCACCGCGCGGGGTGGGAACGGCACGGTGGGCTTGGCGTTGAGGTCTATCACCTGTTCGACGACCGATGGGTTGGCGGCGCCGGCCGATCTAGCCGCGCCGATGGCGAGGAATGGTGCGAGTAGCGCGAGCAGCGCCAATGCATACAGAGAGCGACGGTGCATTCTGTCCTCCGGGGAATTTGGTGAGACGGGAATACATGGAGTATAGTAGAGAATTACACCGATGTCAATATGTCTCGCGCATAAGCCAGGTGTTCTGCCAAGTCGAGTGACCACGCATAGTATCCGCTCATCGACGCGAATATTCGCGAAAATCCACGTCATGAGGGGAATGAAGCGCGACCGTCGAATGCTAGCTCCAGGGCTGGACGGCGATGCGGCGGGTGAGGCGGAGGGTGGCGAGCTCGGTCCAAGACCGAGGCGCGCCAGCGGCGTCGAGCAGCGTCGCTCGCAGCGCGTAGCTCCCGTCTGGCATAGTGGGCGGCACCGCGAGCGCGGCGAAACAGCGCGCGCCGTTGGCATCGCGCACGATATCCCCATCGGCCGCGGCGCCTGCGCCAAAAGCGATGCGGCAGCGTGCGACATCAGCTGGGGCGGATGCAATGAAGAGCTGGGCTTCGACCCGCTGACCAGGGCGCAGCGGCCCGGCAGCGCTGACGACTCGCCATGCCGTCAGCCAGCCAGCTGCGCGAGGCGCGACCGGTGGCTGGCTTGGCACCAGACGTAGGTCGTCGAGCTGCGCGCCGATCACTTCGACGGTGTGCGCGCCGGCCGCGAGCGCGACGCCGGGCACCAGCATACCCCCCCCATGGTATGGAGTTCATGCGTCATCTGTCGCCCATCGATGCGCACCACAGCATTGGGCGCGTCGAGCGCCAGCGCGATCCACAGATCTGCGACCACCGGCTGGCTCAGCTCCAGCGCGACGCACGATTCTGCCGTCGCTTCGCCGCAGCCCCGCCGGACCGACGTGAGGCCGGGGATCCAGCCGCGATTGACCAGCCACAGCCGCGCCTCAGTCGTATCGTCCTGGTGTACCAGCTCGCCGCCGCGCCAGGTGTAGACCAGCAGCCGGTCAGGCCAGGTCGGCACCTCGGTCGACCCATCGGCCAAAACCACGGTCAGCTCATCCTGGTTGTAGACCAGCCGCAGCGCGTCCTCGATGCCGTTGCGGAAGACGAACGCGCCGTCGCGATTGTCAGGCAGCGGCGGCAGGACGAAGGTGGTCTGCGGCGCGAGCGCCGGCGCGACCTGCTTGATTTGATCGAGGATGGCGCGAACCTGCTCGCCGGCCCGGTACCAGCGCTGGTTGGAGGCCACCACGGTGATGGTGCTGCCGCCCCAGATCAGCGCCAGCAGCAGCCAGCGCCAGCGCTGCGAGCCGAGCGGGTGCCCATCCCGGCGCAGCAGCCCGAGGTGCGAGACGATCGATACCAGCAGCAGCGCGACGCCTACCGACGGCAGGTACAGCAGGCGGCTGCTGGTCAGCAGCGTCGCGTCCCAGTCGCCGGTGGTCAGCAGCGGCAGCACGGCGATCAGCCACCAGGCGACGCCAAGCCAGATCAGCCGCGCCCCCGCCGCCGTCTCGTCCGGTCGCTGCACCCGGGCGCAGCGCAGCGCGATGCCGCAAGCCAGCAGCACGGCGAGCGCCCAGCCCCAGGAGGGCGCGAACTGCGCCTGAGCCCAAATCCGTTGCACATCGACCGGCCAGGCGCTGAAGAGACGGATGGTGTCGAACGCATGCCAGACATCGGCGAGCCCGGTACCCAGCAGCGCCGACGTTCCCTGCGGGCCGATGTACCCGCCAGGGCCGCCAAAGATCAGCCAGCGAAACCCAGCGTAGCCAATGCCGACGGCGACCATCGGCACCAGCGCGCGCGCCAGATCTACCCGCGCGGTGCGGCCATTGGCCACCAGCAGCGCGGCGAGCAGCAGCGGCGTGACGACCGCGATCTCTTTTGCGCCGAGCGCGCAGACGAAGGCGATGATGCCGAGCCAGCGACGGCCGCCGAGCGTCCACAGCAGCGCGAGCAGGATGCAGAGTGTGACGAGCAGATCGAAGCGGCCGGCGAGCCAGGTCACGGCCTCGGCGTGGGTGGGAAACAGCGCAAATGTGATGGCTCCGGCTGTGGCTAGGGAAGGTGCAGCGCCGATGGCGCGGAACAGCCGCCAGACCAGGGCGACGCAGCCGGCGTGGAGCAGGATGCTGATGCCGTGCTGGAGCAGTGGGTCGGTGCCGCCGAGCAGGTAGCCGAGCTTCCAGAGCAGCAGCCCGAGCGGCCGATAGAAGCCACCCCTGGCGCTCTGGCTGACGCCCGGGAAAAAACTGTGCAGCACCTCTCCGATGGTGGCGTGGGTAGCGAAGTTGAGCAGCACAAAGTCATCGCTGACATAGAAACTGCGCAGCGTCATCAGGTACGGCACGATCGCGGCGATAAGGATGGTGCCGAGCGCCGTCCAGCGTGCGCGATTGCTCTCTGGCATCACGGCCCCTCCGTACGCAGCGAGCTACTTGCTGCTGCCCGCCACATCGCCGGTGCCATCGGTCAGCCGGTTGGCCCAGATGATCGGCAGCACGGTGAGCGCGATCATAAAGAGCGCGACGACATTGGTGACCGGGCGTTGCCGTGGCCGGTTGAGCTGGTCCAGAATCCAGATCGGCAGCGTGCGCTGCTGGCCGGCGGTGAACGTCGTCACGATCACTTCGTCAAAGGAGAGCGCGAAGGCCAGCATCCCGCCGGCCAGCAGCGCGGTGGCGATCGCAGGCAGCACCACGTAGCGGAAGGTCTCAAAACTAGTGGCGCCGAGGTCCATGCTGGCCTCGATCAGCGCCGGAGAGGTGCGCCGCAGCCTGGCGAGCGCGTTGTTGTAGACGGTGACGATGCAGAACGTAGCGTGGCCGATCACGATCGTCCAAAAGCTAAACGGCAGGTCGAGCAGCCCGATCGCCGAGCGCAGCGCGATCCCGCTGACGATCCCCGGCAGCGCGATCGGCAGCAGCAACAGAAACGAGATGGCGTCGCGGCCGAAGAACCGCGCCCGGTAGACCGCCAGCGCCGCGAGCGTGCCGAACAGCAGCGCTGCGAGCGTGGCCACTGCCGCCACCTGGAGCGACAGCCCGACCGCCGGCCAGAGATCTTGGCGTGTCAGCGCGACGCCGAACCAGCGGGTCGTCAGGCCCGGCGGCGGGAAGGTGTAGGTCGCCTCCTCGGTGGTGAAGGCGTAGAGCGCGATGATAGCGAATGGCATGTAGAGGAAGAGCAGCCCGGCGCCAACCGCCAGCCGCAGCCCCCACGAGGCTCGTTGCAGCATAGTAGAGCGATCCTACACGAGTAGAAAAGAATGATCGTGGGGGCTGCGCCCCCACACCCCCAAGTTGGCCCTCAGAGCGCATCGAAGGCGCCCAGCCGCCGCGCCAGCAGCAGATAGCCGCCCATAATCAGCATCGGCACCACCGTCAGCGCCGCAGCCAGCGGGATGTTCCCGGCCGTGCCCTGCTGCGCCAGCACCGCCTGGCCGATGAAGCGGCTGGAGTTGCCGAGCAGCGACGGAATGATAAAATCGCCGAGGGTCAGCGAGAAGGTGAAGATCGATCCGGCCGCCACGCCGGGGAAGGCCAGCGGCAGCAGCACGCGGCGCAGCGTGGTGGCTGGCCGCGCCCCGAGGTCGCCGGAAGCCTCAAGCAGCGATAGCGGCACGCGCTCCAGGGCGGCGATCACCGGCAGGATCATATACGGTAGCCAGACATAGACGAACGCCAGAAACATCCCGATCGCCGAGACCGAGAGCGACGGGCCGCCGATGCCGGGGAGCGCCAGCAGCGCCTCAAGCGCGCCGCCCAGCCCGAGCCGCGCCAGCAGCCAGCCCACCACACCTTCTTTGGCCAAAATAAGCTTCCATGCATAGACCCTGATGATATAGCTCGACCAGAGCGGCATGACGAACAGCAGGTAGAGCAGCGCACGGCGGCGGGGCGTCGCGCAGCGGACGGTGTAGTACGCCAGCGGCAAGGCGATCAGCGCGCAGGCCAGCGTGACCGCTGTGGCCATGGCCGTGGTGCGGCTGAAGATATCCAGGTTGGACGGCGTGAGCAGCTCGGCGTAGGTGGCGAGAGTGAACTGGCGCACCACCCTGCCGCTGAACGGGTCGAGCGCGTAGAAGCTCTGGAGCAGCAGCGTGCCGAGCGACCCGAGGTAGACGACGCTCATCCACAGCAGCGGCGGGCCGAGCAGCAGCGACAGCGCGAGCCGCGGGCGGCGGTAGAGCGCGGTGGCGAGCGTGTGCATCACGAGATCGGCTGCATCTGCGCCCGCTGCCAGGCCAGGCGCACCGCCCGCCCGCGCGCCAGCAGCGCATCGCTCGCGCCGCCATCGGTGTTTTGGCGCACCACGATCAGCTCGGTGCCGCCATCGATCGCCACGTGGTAGCGGGTGTTGACGCCGAGGTAGACCACATCGCGCACCGTGCCGCCGACTGAGCACTGCTCTGGCGCTGGCGCGGCATCGCTCGGCAGCAGCGCGATCTTCTCCGGCCGGATCGAGAATGCCCCAGGCCGCCCGGCGATCTGGCTGGCGAGCGGCTCGGCTACGATATTGGAGACCCCGACGAACCCGGCGACGAAGGCAGTTTTTGGCCGCTCGTAGATCTCGGCCGGCGCGCCGACCTGCTCGACCCGGCCGTGGTTGAAGACGGCGATCTGGTCGCTCATCGTCAGCGCCTCCTCCTGGTCGTGGGTCACAAAGATGAATGTGATGCCGACCTGGCGCTGGATGCTCTTGAGCTCGGTCTGCATCTGCTGCCGCAGCTTGAGGTCTAGCGCGCCGAGCGGCTCATCGAGCAGCAGCACCCGTGGCCGGCCGATCAGCGCGCGGGCCAGCGCCACCCGCTGACGCTGACCGCCGGAGAGCTGCGCCGGTCTGCGCGCCGCCATCCCCGGCAGCTGCACCAGATCGAGCAGCTCGGCCACCCGCCGCTCGCGCTCGGGCCGCGCCACCTTTTTGATCATCAGCGCGTAGCCGACGTTCTCGCCGACGGTCATGTGCGGGAACAGCGCGTAGTCCTGAAAGACGGTGTTGACATCGCGCTCGTAGGGCGGCACCCCGGCCGCCTCGACACCGTGGAGCTGGATGCTGCCGCTCGTCGGCTGGTCGAAGCCGGCGATCAGCCGCAGACAGGTGGTCTTGCCCGAGCCAGATGGCCCGAGCAGCGCGAAGAAGGTGCCGTCTTCGATGGCGAGCGAGATCGCGTCGAGCGCGCGCACCTGACCGAAGGTGCGGGTGACATCGGTGAGCTGGACGGCGGGTGATTCGGGCATAGCTCTTTTCATCAGCGGGCGCGCTACAGCTTGACCATCACGTGCTTGGTGATCTGGTAATCGCCGACCGCCTCGGCCGAAAGGTCTTTGCCAAAGCCAGACTGCTTGAACCCGCCGTGCGGCGTCTCGCTGGTGAGTGGCAGGTGGTCGTTGATCCAGACCGTGCCGAACTCAAGCGCTGCGGCGAATTTGAATGCGCGGCCGATGTCGTTGGTCCAGACCGAGGCGGCGAGGCCGTAGCGCACATCGTTGCCGTGGTGCAGCGCCTCGGCCTCGTCGGCGAAGGTCGAGATCGTCAGCACCGGGCCGAAGATCTCATCCTGGACGATCTCGTCGCGGTGGTCGGCGGCGATCACGGTGGGCGGGTAGTAGTAGCCGGGGCCGGCGATTGGCTCGCCGCCAGTCAGCACTGCGGCACCCGCCGCGCGCGCCCGCTGGACGAACCCCGCCACCCGGTCGCGCTGTGTGCCGGAGACCAGCGGCCCCATCTCGGTGGCGTCGTCGAACGGCGCGCCGACCTTGACCGCTCGCATGGCGGCGACGATCGCTTCGGTGGCCGCCGCCCGCCGCCCCTCGGAGACATAGACTCGGGTGGCGGCGGTGCAGTCCTGGCCGGTGTTCATCGTCGCGGCGAAGGCAGCTTTGGCGGCGACCGTCGCCAGATCGGCGTCGTCGAAGACGATGAACGGTGCCTTGCCGCCGAGCTCCAGGTGGACGCGCTTGAGCGTATCTGCGGCGGTCCGCATGACCTTCTGGCCTGTGCCGACGCTGCCGGTGAGGCTGACCATCCGTACCAGCGGGTGCTCGACGAGCCGCTGCCCGGCCTGGTTGCCGCCGCTGATGATATTGACCACGCCGGCGGGGATGCCGGCCTCGGCGATCAGCTCGCCGAGCATCAGCGTCGTCAGCGGCGTGCTCGGGGCAGGCTTGAGCACCACGGTGCAGCCGGCGGCCAGCGCCGGCCCGATCTTCCAGATCGCCATCATCAGCGGGTAGTTCCACGGCGCGATCTGCCCCACCACCCCCACCGGCTCGCGGCGGAAGATCGAGGTGTAGCCGCTGGCGTACTCGCCGCTGCGCGCGCCGTGGGTATCGCGGGCGGCGGCGGCGAAGAAGCGCAGGTTGTCCACCGCGAACGGCAGATCGCCGCCGAGGCTAACGTAGCTGTACGGCTTGCCGGTGTTCTGGCTCTCGACGCGGGCGAACTCCTCGGCTCGCGCCTCAAGCAGGTCGGCCAGCTTCCAGAGCGCGCCGGAGCGCTGCGCCGGCGTCAGCCCTCTCCAGCGGCCATCGGCGAAGGCGGCGTGGGCGGCGAGCACCGCCGCGTCCACATCGGCCGGCCCGGCGTCGGTCACCTCGGCCAGCGGCGTGCCATCGGCCGGGTTCTCGACGGTCATCGCGCCGCCGTCGCGGGTCGCCGCCCAGGCGCCATCGATCCAGAGTTGGTGAGTCATGGGATGCTCCAATAGCCGGGCGCGCGGCCCGCAGCGTTCGCCACCGCTCGCTAGCGTCCGCCGATCACCGCGATATAGCTAGTGACCCACTCGTAATATGGCACGCATTCTTTGCTGCCATCGCCGCAGTCTGCGGTCGGGGTGCGCCAGAAGGCGATCTTATCGAAGTTGGTCAGGCCGTTGGTATCGCAGCCGGCGTCGGTCAGCAGCGCATTGCCTTTGCACGCGTCGAGCACCGTCGGCACCGAGCCGAACCAGGCCGCCAGATCGCCCTGGAGCTTGGGGTTGAGCGAGTGCTCCAGCCACTTGTAGGCGCAGTTGGGGTGCGGCGCGTCGATGTGCATCATCGTCGTATCGGCCCAGCCGGTCACACCCTCGCGCGGCACGGTGCTGCTGATCGGCGCGTTTTTGCTCTCAAGCAGGTTGACCTGGAAGGGCCACGAGCCGCTGGCCACCACGCCCTCGTTGGTAAAGTCATCGGTCTGGACCGCCGCGTCGTGCCAGTAGCGCCCGACGAGCTGCCGCTGGCCACGGAGTAGCTCGATGGCGGCATTGAACTGGTCGCGGGTCAGCGAATATGGGTCCTTGATGCCCAGTTCCGGCTTGGTCGCCTTGAGGTAGAGCGCGGCGTCGGCGATGTAGATCGGACCATCGTAGGCCTGCACCCTGCCCTTGTTGCTCTTGCCGTCCGGCAGGTTCATCTCCTTGAACACCACGTCCCAGCTCTCGGGCGGCTTTGGGAAGACCTTGGTGTTGTACATCAGCACATTCGGCCCCCACTGGTATGGGATACCGTAGTGCTTGCCACCGACGGTGAACCACGGCGCGTTCTGCAGCCGTGGGTCAACCTTGGTGAAGCTTGGCACCAGCGCAGTGTTGATCTCCTGCACCCGCCCGCCCGCCACTAGCCGTAGGCTCGCGTCGCCTGATGCGGTCACCAGGTCGAAGCCGCCCTCGTTCATCAACGCCACCATCTCGTCCGATGTGGCGGCGGTCTTGACCGTCACTTTGCAGCCGGTCTCTTTCTCGAAGCCGGTGACCCAGTCGTAGGCTTTGTCGGACTCGCCGCGCTCGATGTAGCCAGCCCAGGCCACGATCGAGACGGCACCCTCGCCTGCGCCGATGCTCTGGCGCGGCGCGGCGGCATTTGGCGCAGGTGCGGCGGTCGGCTGGGCTGGGGCACCGCAGCCGCCGGTGAGGAGGGCCAGCGCGAGCGCGGCGGCGACCGTCCGGGGTGAGAGACGCTACATACCATTCTCCTTGGAATCGAAACAGTCCCTCACAGCGGCGAGGGGGAGTTTCTAGGCTATAAGATTGGGTCTTCGACAGATGACACGGGTTGACGATTATAGTGCGACGGGCCAGATATTGTCAAGTTCGCGCGTCGCGCTCGGCGAGCGCGCGCTGGAGCAAGCGCACCTCGTGCTGGAGCTGTTGCACCGCGAGCTCGGCGGCGCCGAGTCGGCCGAGCGCGTTGGCGTCGTCCAGGCGGCGCACCTTATCGCGCAGCACGTGGTCGTCCTTCACCAGCGTGGCCAGCGAGCGGACGACGGCGGCGTGGAAGACGTTGACGCTCTCCCACTGCGGCGCGGCGTACCACCAGGTAGCGCGGCGCACCAGGCGCTGGAAGCCGTTGACCAGGCGGCCGACGCCTGGGCGGTGCGACGCCACGATCGCGCCCTGGTCTATCGCCCAGCGCTCGTGGGCGACGGTGATATTCTGGGCGAGGTACGGGTCGTCGCGCAGCATCTCGCGTAGCGCAGGGTCGAGCGCGCCCTGCGCCGCCTCCGCACCGCCTCCGCGGCCCTCCAGGGCATCGGCCACGGCGTCGAGCGCGGCGATGGCGTCCTCGCGGTCGGTGTGAACCCACTGAACAGTCATAGTTTCTCCGCATGGCGCTTGGCCCGCTGTCTCGTCCACCGGTTGGTGGGCAAGTATACCGCGAAAGCGGCGGTTCGCTTGCGCGTGCTGCGGCTTCGCTGCGACTGCGCCATCGCATGTCATGCTGAGCGGCTCCCGCTGGGCTGCCTGACGGCCACCACCGCATGTCATGCTGAGCGGCTCCCGCTGGGCTGCCTGACGGCCAACCACCCACTGCCGCGAAGCATCTGTGCTGGCACAGCGCCGCCCGCCTGCGCGCGGGCGTCCGTCGAATCGCGTGTGCACGGGCGGCTCGCGCGGGCGTCTGCTCCCCGTTCACGCCTCGGGCGGGGCCGTGCCGGCTGCGGTGTGGGCCCAATGGGGCCCAATGGGGCCAGCCCCCGTGGAACCCCCGCGCGGGGGATTCTCCCCCTTCGAACCCCCAATTGTAACGCTCCCACGAGTGATCCGGCGTGCCGCCCCAGCGCAGGCCAAGCGCGAGCGGCCCGTGTCGCGTGCTGCCGCTCCGCTGCCCTAGCGGCGCACAGGCAGCGTCCGGAGTCGTCGGCGCAATGCCCGGCGTCAGCCGCCTCAGACTGGCGCACGCAGCGGGCGATTCAGGGCGTGGCAGACGAGCCCGCATAGGACAACGCCCGTTACGGGGTTCGCAGGGGCGCAGCCCATCGCCGGGGAGCCAGCAGGAAATCGATTCGGCGCGCTTCGCCCCTACTACGTTGCCCCGCCCCGCCCGCAACGCCCACGTCACCTGTATGGGCGAAGCAAGCGCAAGGGGATGCCTGCAGGCAATCGATCCGGCGCGCTTCGCCCCTGCTGCATCGCCCGGCGGAGCGCCTGCGCGACCCTACGCCCGCGCGTAGACCCCAAGCACCTCGCGGGCGGCGCGCTCCCAGCTGAACGTGGCGGCGCGCTGGACGCCTCGTGTGCGCAGATCCGCCGCGAGCGCCGTATTGTCGAGGATGCGGCGCATGCCATCGGCGATCGACGCTGGGCTCAGCGGGTCGACGGCCACGCCGGCATCGCCCATGACTTCGGGCATGGAGCTGACGCCGGAGGCCACCGCCGGCACGCCGCTCGCCAGCGCCTCAAGCAGCGGCAGGCCGAAGCCCTCGTATAGCGACGGGTAGACGAACAGCGCCGCGCCAGCCAGCAGCGCCGGCAGATCGGCGTCTGGCACCTTGCCGAGGAAGCGCACCCGGTTGGCGATGCCGAGCTGCGCAGGGGCCGTCAGGATCGGCTCGGCTTTCCAGCCGACGCCGCCAGCCAGCACCAGCGGCGGGGTATCCGGGCGGCTGGCGCACAGCCTGGCGTAAGCTTCGAGCAGCCCGATATGGTTTTTGCGCGGCTCGATGGTGTTGACGCACAGCAGGTAGCCTTGCGGCACGAGGCCGTAGCGAGCCACGATCGGAGCAATTTCGACTGCGCTGTATGGCCGGAAGCGGGTATCGGCGGCATAGGCGATGGCGGTGACCCGCTCGGGCGCGATGCCGAGGTGCGCGATGACCTCGTGGCGGACGGCGTGGGACGGCACGATGATCTGCGCCGCGCTGCGGGCGGCGCGCTCTTTGGCGGCGTGCATCGCGGCGTTGTCCGCCACGTGCCACTCGGGGTGGAGCAGCGTGCTCAAGTCCTGGATGGTCAGCACGTTTGGCGCGCCGCGCAGACTGCTCAGCTGGTCCGAGCCGTGGAACACGTCCGCGCCGCGCAGCGCCCGACGCAGCGCGAGCGCCATGGCCCCCACCGATGCTGCGCCCCACGCCCCGTCTAGCGCGCGGTCGAGCGGATCGGCCATGGCGTGGAGCCGCCCATCGCGCAGCCCAGGCAGCTGCGAGATGTAGCCTCGACGCAGCCCAGGCAGCCGCGCCAGACGGACGTTCGGCGCGCCAAAGGCCGCCAGCGGCTCCAGCGGCAGACCGGGGTTGAGCGGCAGCACATCGAGCAACGTGAAGCGATGCTCGGCACCCACCCGTATCAGTGCATCCAGCAGCGAGCGGGTGTAGCTCAGCACGCCAGCCTGTGCGATCCGGAGCACCGAGATATCAAAGACAATGTGCATGATCCATGTGCAATCTAGCCAGATTCTAGCTCTAATTCAACAAATCGTTCGTTTGAAGGGCAAATCGAGTGGTATGGTATACAGATCATTACAACAGGACTATAGCGATGAAACAAATCGACACTATTT
Source organism: Roseiflexaceae bacterium (assembly GCA_043754595.1). Taxonomy (GTDB): domain Bacteria; phylum Chloroflexota; class Chloroflexia; order Chloroflexales; family Roseiflexaceae; genus JAYUUK01. The sequence continues at coordinate 16,821 of JAYUUK010000524.1, forward strand.
GAAAGTCAATCGCCGATCGCGTCGAGCCGCGCGATGATCTTCTCGGCGGCATGGCCCCAGGTCCACCGCTTGGCCACCTCTACAGCCGCCCTCGCCCCCACCGCCCGCGCCTCATCCTGGTGCTCGTAGACGTGGCGCATCAGCTGCCGCAGGTGCTCCTCATCCGGCTCGGCCCACTCGTAGCCGACGTAGTATGGGCACTTGGCGATCGCTGGAATAAGCTTTTGCACCCGCAGCGGGTAGCTGTAGGCCGGGTCGAGAAAGTCGCTCTGCGCGCTCCAGTCGGTCGCGATCGTCGGCAGGCCGCATGCCATGGCCTCTAGGATCGGCATCCCCCAGCCCTCGCCGCGGGTCGGCAGCACGAAGCAGTCGGCGCTGGTGTACAGGCTGCCAAGTTGGTGCAGCGGGATGTTCTGGTTGTACAGGATCGCTATCGGCGGCCCATCGGCCGGTAGCCGCAGGTCGGCGATTTGCTGCCGCACATCCACCGCCTTATCGTGGTTGAAGACTTTGAGCAGCAGCAGCACGTTGTCGCGCTGCGAGAACGCCGCTGCGTAGGCCCGCAGCAGCATCTCCGGCGCTTTGCGCTCGCCCCACTCGAAGTTCGACAGGAAAATGTAGCGGTCGCTCGGGCGGCGCGCCTGGATCTGCGGGTGCAGGTACTCGGGGTCGAAGCCGAGCGGGATCACGTGGATCGGCCGACGCACGCCGCTATCTGCGAACGTGCGGGCGTTGAACGTCGACGGCACCCAGACCTCATCCATCTGATTGGCCTGGTGCGCCCAGTCCTCGGGGATGCCGGTGGGCTCCAGCATCGTGAACCCGATCTTGTAGCGCCCCGAGTTCTTGATGAAGCTATCGCCCTGGTGGTAGACCACCTGCGGCATATCCAGGTCCTTGGGTCGGCCGCGCAGTTGGTCGATGCGCGGGTCGCCGGTGGGCGGCTCGGTGAGATCCGAGCCCCAGATGCAGCCCAGTCGCACATCGACGCCGCGCCGGTCCAGCTCGATCACCAGCTGCCGCGACGAGATCGAGTAGCCGGTGTACGATGCGATCAGGCTGTGCCAAAAAAGCTTTCTGGTATAGCGCTCGCCAGCGAAGTAGCCGCCCCACTTGGCGCGAAACGTCTCCTGCCCAGCGCCGAACATCTGCTGAAAATTGACGCTGTTGATCTTTGTGCTGGTATTCTCGCGGTGGACCACCCGCACATCGCCGGCCACCACCGTCTTGAACCCGGCGCGCGCCGCCCGCAGACAGTAGTCGGTATCCTCGAAGTACGAGAAAAAGTCGGCGTCCAGCCCGCCGATCGCGGCGCGCACATCGGCGCGGATGTACATGCATGCGCCGGTGATCCCCTCGACCTCGCGGACGCCGGGGAACTGGCCGACATCGCGCTCGCCGCCGCCGATCTGGTAGCCCCAGTAGGTGCTCGGCGGCAGGTACGTCCCGGCGTGCTGTAGCCGCCCGTCCTCGAACAGCAGCTTGCAGCCGACGATGCCGTAGCTTGCATCCGAGTGCGCCACCTCGCGCAGCCTCCCCAGCCAGCCGGGCTGAACCAGCAGCGTGTCGTTGTTGAGCAGCAGCACGTCGTCCTCTGGCGGCGCGTCGGCCATGCCCTGGTTGTTACCGGCGGTGAAGCCCAGGTTCTGCGCATTGGCGATCAACTGGATATCCGGCTGGTCGCGCAGCCACTCCAGCGTGCCGTCTGTGCTGCCATTGTCCACCACGCAGACGCGGTAGTCTGCGCCGGCATCTGTGGCGCGCAAGCTGGCGATGCAGGCCCGGGTGATAGGCAGACCGTTCCAGGTTAAGATGATAATTGTGATCATTTTTTTGTCCACAGATAGACGCAAATATCGGGCAGTTTGTCCACAGATAGACACAGATGCCTGGCAGCCGGGCTGCTGCGCCACCGCTGTCCACTATCGCCACCGCTGCCAGACAGCCGGGCTGCTGCGCCATAATTGCCGGTCATCTCTTCACCGCTTCACCGTGCCCCGTACCTCGCGCTCGATGCCGGTCCCGACAGTGCGCAGCTCGGCTAGCGCCGCCCCGGTGGCCGCGATGTCCGCATGGCTCCAGACGCGCGCCGCGCCGATCGCGGGCAGGGCGAGCATGGCGGCGAGGTATGCCTGCCGCAGCGCCTGGCTCACCCCGGCGCGGGCGCGGGTCTCCAGCTGCTCGCGCTCCGGGCCGGCCAGGGCGAAGGCGATGTCGTCGCGCGAGCGATGTTTGAGCATCAGCCGCAGCCGGTTGCGCTCCAGCAGCGCAGCGTGACGGTAGCCGCGCTGCCGCTCCGCCCCCTCGTCGTGGATCAGCGTGGCGTCCTCGGCGAGCGCGATGCGCCACCCGGCGGCTGTGGCCCGCAGGCAGAGGTCGGCGTCCTCGAAGTAGGCAGGTCCGAAGCCCTCGTCCAGCGCGCCGATCTGCGCCAGCATCGCCCGGCGCAGCGCCACCCCGTGAAACGCCATGTAGTCGGCCGGGGCGGCACGGATCTCTAGCCGGTTGCGACCGTACCCCAGCGGCCAGATCAGCTCGCCGCCAGCGTGCTGGGTGCGCCCGTCGGGGAAACGCGCCAGCGAGCCGACGACGCCGAGGCCAGCGTCGTGCTCCAGCGGCGCGACGATCGCCGCCGCAAAGCCGGGGTCGACCACGGTATCCTGGTTGAGCAGCACGACGGTCTGCACCGCCACGTCGCGCAGCGCTGCGGCGATGCCGACGTTGCAGGCAGCGGAGAACCCCAGCGGTCGCCCGGCATCCAGCAGCTCGACTTTGGGGAAGCGCCGCACGACCGCCGCCGAATCATCAGTGCTGCCGTTCTCGACGGCGATGACCCGCAGTGTCACGTCGCGCTGTGCTCCGAGCGCGCGCAGGCACGGCTCCAGGTAGGTGGCGCCATTGTACACCGGGATGATCGCGGCGATGGTCATTGAGGTTTCCCGGGCCGTTTGTCCACAGATAGGCACAGAATAGATAGTCCGCTCATCTCGCCAATCTCCGTGAATACGGCACATTCCGGGCAGTTCGTCTACAGATAATCACAGATAATCACAGATAAATGCAGATACCGGTCATCCGGTCACCTGCTCTGTGCTCTTTATTTTCCGTTCGTCGAGGAGCTGCTGCGCCATCGCCGTCTGCGCGTCGTCGATATCGCATGTGTGCTGCTCAAGGTCGGCGAGCTGCTGCCGCACGCCATCGAGTTGGCCGTGGAGACCGGCGATCTCCAGCCTGAGCAGCGCGATCTGGTGCTCGGCCTGGCGCTGCGCCTCGCGCTGGGCATCGCTGGCGGCGGCGAGCGCCTGTATGGCGTGGACGGTGGCGGCGTTGAAGCTGTTCTGCTGCGCGACGATCGGCGCGACGTACCAGCGGGTCAGCGTGGTGGCGCCGCGCTTGGCCGCGCCGAGCAGCGGCACGGCCGACCCGAGCTCCTGGGGCGTGACCTGCCACAGGGCTTCGAGGCTGACGACCCGCGCGGCCAGATCTTGCGCCGGTATGGGCTCCAGCGGTGCCTTCGGTTCATCCATTGCGTCCTCCGGCCGGGTGGTGCGCCGCGGGCTGGCGCAGAACGAGACGATTGGGGCGAGGGTGCGCTCCCAGGCCCACGCGCCGCGCAGCGCGCCGGCATTGCTCGCCGCCGCCCTGCGCCGCTCGGCATCGCCGGCGAGCTCCAGGATGGCGGTGGCCAGCGCCGGGGCATCGCCGACTGGCACCACCGCGCCGAGGCCGTGCTGGCGCACCAGATCGGCGGCGGCGTCCCCATCGCTGACGATGCTCGGCAGACCGGCCCACAGATGATCGAGGAAGCGCGAGCGGACGGCGGCGTAGGCGGTCTCAAGGTGGGCGCGGTGGAGCGAGACGGCGATGTCGGCTTCGAGCAGGAAGTCGGCGCGGCGCTCATACGGCACCCAATCATCGTAGAAGAAGACCTGTGTGCCGAGCAGGCCGTGGCGCTCGGCGATGGCGCGGGTCTCGGCCGGGGCGCGCATCTCGGCGACCATGCCGGGGTGGCGGCCGTTGAGGAAGACGCACCTGACGGCTGGGTTGCGCCGCGCCACATCGGCCATGGCCTCGGCCAGCAGCTGCGGGTCCAGCCAGTCCCACAGCCCGCCGGCCCATAGCAGCACAATGTCGTCTGCGCCGATGCTGGGGACCACATCGCGCAGCGCAGGTGCGGCGTGCGTCGGCGGCGCGCTCGGCAGGCCAAACGGTGCCACATCGAGCAGGTGGCGCAGCTGCGGGTCGTCGTCGGTTAGCGCCGGGGCGATGCGGCCGGCGCGAAGCAGCGCCCCGAGGTACAGATCGCGCT
>JAYUUK010000525.1:0-2392 GCA_043754595.1 Roseiflexaceae bacterium
AGATCGCCCATGTAGCGAGCGCACTTGGCAGGAAGGCCGCAACTCCCACCATGGTTGCCGCCGGGTTGTCAGGAAAACGCGGCGCGAGCACCAATGCCAACACCAGGAACGAACTGAGCCAGAGGCTAGTGACGAGCACGGATTGGAACCGCGATAGGCCAGGTGTCGAACGAGTGCCGCGCATTGTGTAGCCTATCCTTAGCGCACCGAACGGCGGCGCGTCATATGTAGAAAGTCATTTGTATGCACATGCTTCGTACACAGATTGGGGGGTGCTTCATCGCCGTCATCTATCTCGGATTGAGCATCGCGGGGTTCACTGTCTACCGCGAAGCCTACGTGCAAGCGGTGTGGCACCCTCGCTGTTGGAGCCACATGACGGCGATTCAGCCGAATGCGCGTTCGACGCTCGAATTCGTTCGATTCGTTGATGCGATCCGTGGGCAGATTCCCCATTGCGAATTTCGTGATCGACAAACGCAGCGCCTGCGTACCGTGCAAGCCGACGATCGTGATTTCGGACTCGTGCTGGGGCGTGTGGTTTGCCGTGTGTCTCATCGTAGGCGTGCGGCTTACGCCAAAGCCAAAAGCTAATGCCCCCTAGAACAGCGCCGCGAACGTATTCTCGATCCGCAGCGGGGAAGGGAACGGGGCACAGCGGCAGCCTGATACGTCGTCTGCGGCTCCATGCCCATCACACCTGGGGTATGCAAAGGATACACTCCCTCTCGCCGAAAAACTTAACATTTCAACCATCTTTGGAGCGAGCGTGGTATGATTGACTGTGCCTTAAAACAGCTCGGTTGATAGGTACCTTTCATGACACGCATCTCCACCCAGGTTCCGTCAACGATCAATCACTTTGGCGCGCTGTTAAAATACCTACGTCGCCGTGCCCGGATAACCCAGCGCGAACTTTCGATCGAGGTTGGCTACAGCGAAGTCCATATCTCGCGTTTGGAAGGCACCTATCGCCCGCCCGATCAACAGACGCTGCTCGCGCTGTTTGTGCCTGCGCTCGATCTCCACGACGCGCCGGAGCTGGTCACGCGGCTGCTCGAACTCGCGCACACCAGCCGCCAGAAGCCACTGCGCGGCGATCCTGCGGCAGAGGGCGATAGTCCGGCGGCGGCACGCGCTGACCTAGAGGCGGTTCCGCTGCCGCCGACAGGCAACATCGTGCGGAGCGACGTGCTCCAGCGGTTGCGACAGCGGCTAGCGCATGATCGGGTCGTTATCGTCTCCGCGCAGCCAGGTATGGGCAAAACCACGCTGGCTGCGGCGCTGGCCCGCGAGGATGCTGGCGCGCGCCCAATCTTCTGGCTGACGCTGACCGCCGGTGTGACAACCAGCGTAGCCGCGCTTGTGCGCCAGCTCGCCCTGTTTCTCCTGGCACACGGGCAGACACAGGTGCAGGCGCTCTTGCCGCAGGGCAATACCGCCTCGGGCGAGCTGCGGCTGGACGAAAAGATCACCTTGCTGAATGCGGCGCTCACACGCCTAACATTGCATCATTTCGATAGACGCCCTCCGGCGTACGCTGGCCCGCCGCTCCTGTGTTTCGATAATGTCCATCTCATCCAACACGACCCGGCGCTGATCCAGGTTTTAAGCCACCTGGTCACCGCTTCACCGTGTGCGCTGCTGCTGCTAAGCCGCGAGCAGCTACCACTGCCGTGCGCCGTCGCGTTTCAGCTCGATGGCCTGGAACGCCGAGAGGGCCGGTTCCTGATCGGCCAATTACACCCCGACCTCGCTCAAGCGCTGGTCGAGCGGCTGCTCGACAAAACCGGCGGTAACCCGCTGCTGCTGCGGCTGGCGCTGGGTATGCTCGATCAATCTGCCGACCATGCCCATGTGATCACGGATCTCGAACACACGCAGCAGATCGCCGATGTACTTGATGCCACCGTGCGCCAGCTTTCCGTGCCCGCCACAGACTTACTCGCGCTGATTGCCGTGTTTCGTCAGCCGGTGAATGTGTGCGATCCAGCCCTGCTCGATCTCCTTCAGCCGGCCAATGGCAGCACCGATTTCGGATTGGCCCGCAGCGAGCTGCAGCGCCGTCGCCTGCTCGATCACCCGACTCAGGCCGCGCTTCACCCATTGCTGCGCGAGCACGTCTACGCTGGGCTTGCATCGAATCCGCAGCAGAGCCAGCGCCTGCACGAGCTTGCCGCGCTTTGGTCGGCGCGTGTGACCAACGATATCGTTGAGGCTGCACATCATTACGCGGCCGCCAGCAATATCGAGGCGGCCGGCGAGCTCTTGAGTGAGTCGTACCAGTCGATCAGGCGGCAGGGGCGCGGCTTTGCGGCGGTGGAAGTCATCGATAATCTGCTCAAACTTGTGCGGCAGCACAGCCGCTCAGCGGATACCACACGTCAGCTTT
>JAYUUK010000526.1:0-2383 GCA_043754595.1 Roseiflexaceae bacterium
GCGACGCGCCGTTTGCCATCATCGCCAGCACCAACGCCGGGTTGCCGGTGAGCTTTGTGGCGAGTGGGCAGTGTAGCCTGAGCGGCGCGACGCTGACGATCCTGGCGGCGGGTACGTGTACCGTCACCGCCAGCCAGGCGGGAGACTCCAATCGTCAGGCGGCCGCCGATGTGGTCAGGACGTTCACGATCGCCAAGGCGGTGCAGACCATCGTCTTCAACGCGCTGCCTGCGGCGCGAGCGCTGAGCAACCCGGCGCTGACTCTGAGCGCGACGGCGAGCTCGGGCATGGCCGTCAGCTTTAGCGTCAGCGGCCCGTGCGCGCTGAGCGGCGTGAGTTTGAGCAATAACGCGCTCGGCAGCTGCATCGTGACGGCGAGCCAGGCGGGGGACAGCAACTACGCTGCCGCCTCGGTCAGCCAGACGGTCACCATCATCGATGCGTTTCGCTCCTTCGCGCCGCTGGTGACGCGCGCGCCCGACCCGGCCGACCTGATCGGGACACTGCGGATCGAGAGCAGCGCCGACCCGATCGGAGTGAACGACCGGGTGGTGGTGGTGGCGACGGTGACCAACCAGGGGGATGAGGCGACAGGCGGCTTCTGGGTCGATCTGTTCGTCAACCCGACGAGCGCGCCAGACCGGGCCAACGTTCGCTGGAACGACCGCTGCGGCGACGGGCGCTGTATCGGGGCTGCGTGGTACGTGCCGCAGGGGCTCAGACCTGGCGAGAGCATCACGTTGCGCACCGAGGGCCTTTCGGAGACCACCAGCCGCTGGAGCGGGCGGCTGCCGGCTGGGCAGAACCAGCTGTACCTGTACGTCGATAGCTGGAACGGCAGCGTGCCGTGGGGCGCGGTGGACGAGACCGGCGCTGAGTCGAATAACCGCGCGGCGCTGACCGTGACGGTCCAATAAGAACGAGGAGCACATGCACACCAACACTCGAACCTGGCTGCTCGTGGTCGCCGCCGCCGCGCTGTTGATCGGCGGCGCGCGGCCGGCGGCGGCGCAGGGCGTGCCGCAGCCCACCCCACGCCCGACGCTTGAGCCATCTGACCCGAGCGGGGGCCGCGCGCGCACGCCCGACACCGGGCATATCACCGGCACCGTGATCGACGAGCGCACCGGCGCGCCGGCGGCGGGTGTGCCGGTCCAGGTCGGCGCTGACATCGTCCTGACCGACGGCGACGGCAACTATGACCACTGGCTGATGGCCGGGACGTACCCGGTGACGCTGCTGCTCGACGATTCGGTTGGGGTGGCGCTGCAGCCGGTGGCCATGGTGGCGATCGCCGAGCGCGGCCGCAGCGTGCAGCACCTGATGTTCCGCAGCCCCGTCCCGGCCAAGGCGATCGAGACCGCTCCTACCGCTCCGGCGGCCGCGCCAGACGCGGCTGTGGCGGAGCCCGACCCGCTGACGCTGACCCCAGTGGCTGCGATGCCGACGATGCTGCCGCATACCGGCGAGGATGGCGATGGTGCGCTGGTGTGGATCTCGCTCGCGATGCTGATCGCGCTCGGCGGGCTGGGCATCGCCGGGATGCCGCTGGTGCGGCTCGCCCCGCTGATCATTCGCCGGCAGGAGCAGGAGCGCAGCGCACCGTTCGACCGCGCGGCGCTGCTGACGCGGCTGCTCGCGCCGCGGCGCAGGGATGCCGATCTGCTGGAGGATTTGCTACGGCAGCGCGACGGAGACTAGGCGATAGTGACAACGTCGCGCCGGCAGAAAAACGCGAGCACTCCTAGGATCTGGGGTAGGTCGGCGTCGAGCGCGTTGTAGATCTGATCGTCGATCAGCGCGCTGGCACCATCGAGCTCAAGGAACTGCCAGATCGTGCCATTTGTGACAGCGCCGCCGAGCGCAGTCGCTGTGCCGTTCATCTCGCGGGCGGCGGTCAGAGTCGCCACGCACTGCGCCGCACCATACTCAAAATCGTCGCGCTTGGCCTCGACGACGGCAAAAATAGGCGAGGTGAGCGCGATGCCGCCGGTATTTGTGGCGATGATAAAATCGGGGGTGCCGCTGAGATTGGCGGAGCGCAGGGGACGACCCGAGAACACGGCGATTGTCGGGATCTGCTCCTCAAGTTCGGTGAGGATGGGCGCGATGAGCCACTCTGAGCGCGCCTTCTCTGTATTCGAACGGCCAGCTCGCGTCCGGCCGAGGTTGAGCGTCTCGCGCAGCCATGGGCTCGGGGCGAGCTGCCCGACGCTCGCGAACCGGCCGGGCGTCAGACGCATTTCGATACCAAGACGACGGCTGACATCATCGGCGGTGCTGAAATTACTATACGTCATCATTATCTCCGGGGTGTTCTGTCCAGTATAGCACGCACTGCGTGCGCAAGCGTGGGGCGGTCGAGCATAGCTCGGCCGCCCCC
>JAYUUK010000527.1:0-7013 GCA_043754595.1 Roseiflexaceae bacterium
AGCGCCCGCTTCATCCAGTTGGCCCGCTCGCTCAGCTGCTTCGGCCTACTTGCCGCTCACCAGCGTCAGGTAGATCGTCGGCTGGGTCCCGAGCGCGGTGGTGGCCCACGTCGCCGGGCTGTTCCACACCGCCGTGCTCGGCCAGTGGCGGTCGTCGCCGGTGGCGTTGACCCAGTTGTGGTCAAGCATCACCCCGGCCATGCGCTCGAACCCGCCGAACGATGCCGCGTCGATCCGCAGCTCGGCCGTCCACGAGCCGCCGGCCGCGCTCACCCGTCCGTCCGCACCGCCTGGGCCAGCCCCGTTGTAGACTGCCCCATCGCCGCTCGCCGTCGATGCGACGCCGCCCTCGCCCAGCGAGTAGCTGTAGTCGGTGGTCTGCGGCGTGCGGTCGCGGCTCAGGTTGGCGTCGATCCGCACGCTGACGAAGCTGCCCGGCGAGCTGCCACCGCCGCGCTGCATGCCGCTGAAGCAGACCCACAGCGCATCGGCCGTCCGCACCAGCAGCGCGCTCGCCGCCGACCCATCGCTGTACGGCTGGAGCGTCACCGTCGCCGCGCTTGCATACGCATCCTCATCGCAGCTGCCGTCGAGCGTCGGTGCGCTGGCCAGCGGCACCAGCAGCGGCTTGATCAGGAAGGTGGTCTCGGCGCTGGCCGCCTTGCCGGCGCTGTCGGTGGCCGTCAGCCGCGCGGTGTGCAGCCCGGGCGCGAGCCCATCGAGCGTGATGCGCTCGCCGCCGCCCACGCTCCCGCCGTCCAGCGTCCACGCCAGCGATGTGCCGGAGAGCCCGCCGTCCTCGGTATCCATCGCCGCGCCGTCGAGCGTGACGCTCGCGCCGGCGGCGTATTGCTGGTCAACCACCGGCAGCGTGATGATCGGCTGCGGCGCGCGGTTCACCACCGTGAAGGCCCGCGATGTCGAGAGCGCTGTATTGACGCCGTCGCTCACCGCCACCCGGATGAGCCCGGTAGACCCGGCGCTGGCCGGGATGCCGCTCAGCGCGCTGAGGCTGAGGCTGGTCGGCGCGCCGCCTGAGTTCGAAGGGATGGCCGTCAGCATCGCCCGCCAGCTCGCGCCGTTGTCCGGGCTGTACTGCACCGTGGCCAGCAGCTTGTCGCTGGCGTTGGGGTCATTGGCGGTCCAGGCGATGGTCATGCTCGAATCGATCGTCTCGCCGCCAGCCGGGCTGGTGATCGCCACCGTCGGTGCCGCAGTGCCTGGCGCGAGCGCCGCGATAACGCTGCCGCCCTTCGTCAGCTCGATCCGCGCCACGCTGCCGCTCGGGCCTGGGAAGGCCATCGCGAAAGTCTGTGGCTCGACCGACGGCGTGTGGCTGATCGTCGCCTCATCTGGATGGATCGTGTTCTCGCCGATCGTGACCGCCCGCTCATCGAGCAGCGCGCCGCCGCCGTCGCGCAGCCGCAGCGTATAGACCGGCGGCGTGTCGCTCGGCGCGATCGCCGCCACGCTCGGCACCGCCACCGACTGCCACTTCTGCATCATGCCGCCACTGAGCGCCGCCCCCGGAAACTGCCAGCCGTAGGTCAGCTCGCCCGTTCCGGCGGTCTCGGTCACCACGCCGCTGATCTGGATCACGGTGTTGGCCGTCGCAATCTCGGCCGCCGCCGCAGTGGTGGCGGCGGCCACGCTGTTGGTGGCGATGCCGCCGGCCAGCGCGCGGTACGTATAGTCGCTCACCCAGCGGTTCGAGCCGTAGGCCAGCAGATCGCGCGCGGCCGTCGGTGCGATCACCTCGTTGGCCCGCCCGTTAAAGCCAAAGTAAGTGGTGGCGGCGGTCAGCGAGCGGTTGTCCAGCTTGCACGCCGTGCCATCGCTGTCGATGTAGGGGTAGCCGCCATCAGGGTCGTCCGGACTGCCGCAGTTAACGTGCTCGCGGCCGTAGTTGTGGCCGAGCTCGTGGGGCAGCGTCGCCGCCCGCGTCGCCTTCCAGTCAGCCGATGTCCAGTTATCGCCTGGTAGCTTGAACCACATCTGGTCATAGCCGACGCGCCCGGAGCCGTTTGTGCCGAAGTTGGGGTCGGGGTCGCCGGTCTGGGTCTGCGCCGAGACGATCCCGACGTAGTGGGTCCTGGCGTTGGCATTGTCGCACTTGTCGGGGTCGTCGGAGAACAGGTCGCGCGCGGTCAGCGAGAGCAGCATCTTCCAGCTGTCATCGGGGATCTCGTACGGGCCATACTCCCACGGCGGGATGCCGAAGCGCGCCTGGAGCTCGGCGATGTCATCGTCTTGGTGGTACAGCCAGACATCGGAGACCGGGTACATCCGCCGCACCATATCGCGGGCGAAGAAGAGCGACGGATCGCTGTTCGAGGCCGCCGGCCCGTGCGAGCGCACGGGGATGGTGACGATGCAGATCGGCGCTTTTTTGATCAGATTGAGCCCGATGTACGGCCGCGCGTTGTTGCCAGGGTTGACCTCGTTGCGCGGGTTGCGCGGCTCGACAGCGCCGGAGAGCCTGATGGCGCCAGCGGCGAGCCACGAGGACGGCAGCTCGAATAGCCAGCTGTCAGCGAGCTTGGAGCGGTCGAAGGTGGTCACGCCGCTCAGCAGGTTACGCGTGCCGTTCGTCGGACGAAGCGGCGAGCCGGGCAGCGGCGAGCCATCGCCGCGGGTGCCATACAGCAGCGCGTTGACACCAAACACGCTCGGGCCGTCGGCGAGGTGGCCGTAGAGCCGCGCGTAGGTCGGCTTGTTGGCGATCAGCGGCACATCGTTATTGAGGTTCTGGATGACCTGCGTGACTTCCATCGCGTCGGCGGTCAGATCCCACGCGATCGGCGGCGCGTCGGCCCTGATACGCGCCAGCCCGTTGCTGGTCTCAAAGTAGACCCAGCCATCGGCCCCGCGCGTGCGCGGCGTGCCGTTGATGGCATACGCACCGCCGTGGCAGTCCTTACAGGCGATCGGCTTGGGCGAGATGAATGGGTCGGTGTCGAACAGGCGCGGGTGCAGTTTCCACTTCATCAGCTGCCCGGTGTCGGTGCTACCCCAGTAGCCGCCGAACACGCTTGGCGGATAATATTTCTTGACGTTCTCGACGAAGAACAGGTAGGTACCGTCGCTCCACATCTGCCCGAGCGTGCCAGAGCCACCATCGCGCGATGGGGCGGTATAGACCGTGCCAGCGCCACAACTAATACCGGTGCTGATGAATCTACAACTATAGCCGCGGATGTCGGCCCCGGTGTAGCCGGCGGTCAGCGGCCCATCGAGCCATAGCGGCGAGGTATTGTTGAACGATACAACGCTGCCAAGCGAGTAGGGCGCGATATAAGTGCCATACTCGATCGCCAGCTCGGTGCCGGTGCAGGTGTCACCGTTACAGGTCTTATCCTGGCGGTAGATCCGGCTGCCGGCGTACCAGTAGAGGTTGCCGCCGAGGACGGTGAGATAGTTGCCGTTGGCTCCGCCGTAGCCGAGCGGCTCGATCGGGCCCTCATAGCGTTCATCGTCGCTCCAGATCGCGTTTTTGCGGGTGCGCCACTTGTACGTTGTGGCATTGTACTGCTCGAGCCAATAGATCCATGTATCATCGAGCACTAGGTCGCCGATGACATCGCGCGCCTTCTCCACGACCACGGCCTTGAGCGGGTCGGCGGTGCTGCGGCGGATCAGCGATGTGGTCGCGGGCTCGAAGTAGTAGAGACCGCTATCGTCCGCCACCATGCCTTTATAGGCGCTGTCGCAGAACGGCGCGTTGGAGATCGTGGTCACGCTGCCGCCGCGGATCGGCCAGCGCTTGAGATAGCCGAGCAGCCCGCTCGTCTGGGGGGCCGCCTCGTCGACGCTACCGATGATCGCGTCACAGGCCCACCAGTAGAGATAGCCGCCGCCGATTGTCCAGCCGTCGGTCGATTTGACCTCCTGCCCGATGACATCGCGGAGAAACTGCGGGCCGTCGGCTGCGATCGCCGCCTCGGTGGTGCCGCCGACATCCTGCGCGCGGGCCGCCTGTGGCGCGCCGAGCAAGAGTACGATGAGCAGTAGCGACCAAAGACGGCTCAGCGCCGAAGAGTGGCTAGGCATGGGGCCTCCTTGCTGATGCGGACGATGACAGATTCGCTGGGAGTGAGACTCACTGTAACAGCGCTGTCAATAGATAGCCGGTTAAAGTACGCGCCGCGTCTCATGAGTATATGGGTCTCGACGAGCGAAAACCTGACATTTTCTGCCAAACAAATGGCGCGGGAGGAAGTTCCGACCGCGTCGAGAGCGGCGAATTGTGTGTCTATCTGTGGAGAGCTAGTCCGCCTCCTGCCCAGCGCCGGTCAGGTAGCTCAGCGCCACCCACAGCGCGCGCGAGACCGGGTAGAACCAGATCACAAACGCGATGATCGCGACGCTCATCGCCACCAACGCCGGGCCGATCGGCAGGCCAGAGAAGCCGATGACAAACGATGCGATCACCACCAGCAGCAACGTGACCGCGATGCTCACGCCCATGCCGCCGGTAAGCTCGCCGGTAGCGCGCTCGAAAACCAGCCCGCAGACAGCGCAGCGCGGCTCGATGGTGAACCACGAGCGAAACAGCCGCCCCCGGTGGCAGCGCGGGCAGCGCAGCACCAGTCCGTCCCACAGCGCGCGCAGTTGTCGTTTCACGGTGTCCCCCAAAGAGTTTGGCGATTGGTCCTGTGTACATCTGTGTTTATCTGTGGACACGTTGCCGCCGACGATATAATAGAGTTGCTGATCGCCGGGGGCTGTATCGGCGTCTATCGTTGTCCATCGGGGGACGGACGCCGCGCCTTGGTCCGATGATAGTGCGCTCGTGCCTGTATCTGTGTCCATCTGTGTCTATCTGTATCTATCTGTGGACGACTGGGGCCGGCACTAGAGTGAGCGCTTGAGCTCCTCGGCCTGCTTGCGCGTCATGCCGGGCACCGCCGCCAGCTCCTCCACGCTCGCCTTGCGGATCCCGTCGAGCGAGCCGAAGCGCCGGATCAGCTCCTTCTTGCGCTTCGGCCCGATGCCCGCCACATCATCGAGCTGGCTCTTGATCGCCGCCTTGGCGCGCAGGCTGCGATGGAAATCTTTGGCGAAGCGGTCGGTCTCCTCGTCGATCGTCTGGATTAGCCGCAGCGCAGCGCTGTCCCGCTTGAGCACGATCAGCTCGCCGGCGCCCGGCACGAGCAGGTCGAAGCGATCGCGGTTGACGCCCTTGACCACCCCCACCGTCGGGATATGGTCGAAGCGCAGCGAGCGCAGCACCTCCATCGCGCCGTTGAGCTGCCCGGCCCCGCCGTCGATCAAGATCAGGTCCGGCATCTCGGCCCAGGTCTCGTCGGCGGCGCTCGGCGCGGATGGCTGCGGCACCTCGGCCACACCATCGCCGATCTCGCGCGCCGCCTCGCCCGCCGCGCCATCGTTGCCGGGGTCGCCGTCGGTGGTCTGATCCTCATCGAGCAGCGCTGCGGCGCGGGCGAAGCGCCGGCGCAGCACTTCCTGGATCGAGGCCACGTCGTTGGCACCCTGCACCGTCTTGATCTTAAACTTGCGGTAGCGGTTCTTCTTCGGCTCGCCCTGCTCGAAGACCACCATCGCGCCCACCGAGTTGGTGCCCTGGGTGTTGGAGATATCGTAGCACTCGATCCGCTGCGGCAGCCCGCCGAGACCGAGCAGATCGCGGATCTCACCCAGCGATGCCACCGCCTTCTGCTCGGAGTTGAGCCACTGCAGCCGCAGCTCCTCGACTTTCTGGCGGGCGTTGCGCTCGGCCATCTCGACGAGCTTGCGCTTCTCGCCGCGCCGCGGCACCTGGATCTCGACTTTGTGCCCACCTTTCTGCGACAACCACTGCTCGATAATCATCGGCTCCTCAGGCCGGTCGGCCAGCAGTAGATTGGGCGGTACGGTAGCGGCGCTATCGTAGAACTGGGTTAGAAACGACGTCAGCAGCTTCTGGTCGTCCTCGCCCTCGGTGTTCTGCAGCGTGAACGGCTCGGCCCCGATCAGCTTGCCGCCGCGGATGTAGAACACCTGGACCACCGCCGAGCCCTCCTCGCGCGCCAGCGCGATCACGTCCTGGTCGGTGGCCACGGTTCGCAGCACCTGCTGCTGCTCCGAGATCTTTTCGATATCGCGGATCTGGTCGCGCAGGTAGCCGGCGCGCTCGAACGCCATGTTCTCGGCGGCGGCCTCCATCTTCTTGCGCAGATTTTTTACCAGCGATTCAGTTTTCCCTTCGAGGAAGCGGCAGACCGAGTCGATCGCGCTGCGGTAGTCCTCCTGCGCCACCAATCCGATGACGCACGGCCCGAGGCAGCGCTTGATATCGTAGTATATGCACGGCTTGCCGAGTTTGCGGTGGCGCGAGAACTTGTCGTCCTTACAATCGAAGGAGGGCCGGAAGGCGAACAGCTTGTTGAGCTCTTTGAGCGTCCGCCGCACCGCGCCGGCGCTGGAGTATGGCCCGTAGTACTTCGCGCCGTCCTCCAGCACTTTGCGGGTGGTGAAGACCCGCGGCCAGGGCTCCTGCAGCGTGATCTTGATGTACGGGTAGCTCTTGTCGTCCTTGAGCATCACGTTGAACTTTGGCCGATGCTGCTTGATCATATTCATCTCGAGCAGCAGGGCCTCAAGCTCGGTCTTAGTGATCACAAAGTCGAAGTCGGCGATATTGCTGACGAGCCGCCGCGTCTTGCTGCTCAGACCGCGCGGCGCGCCAAAGTACGACCGCATCCGATCGCGCAGGCTCTTGCTCTTGCCGACGTACAGGATGTTCCCGCTGCGGTCTTTCCAGATATAGATGCCGGGGACGAGCGGCACGTTTTTCAGACGCTCCTCGAATGCGGCGGGGTTCGCAATGGCGGTGTACGAAAGATCTGGCATGGCTACTTTCTCAAAAATGAAACATCTGTATTGTATCGCCGCTCGTGGCTTGCCGCAAGCGTGAACGTATGCTATACTCGCTTGTCGCAAACTTAAGAACGTCGGCGTGCGAGTGTCGCCGCCGCAACTCTTCCTCCCGTCACGGCGCGCCACCGCGCGGC
>JAYUUK010000528.1:0-2376 GCA_043754595.1 Roseiflexaceae bacterium
GACGCCGCAGAGCAGCTACTACTCCAGTCCGGCACCCCGACGCTGCGCAACGAGCAGGCGCGGCTCGCCCACGAATGGGCCGGCGGCAACCCGCGCAATCTCCAGATCGCCGGGATGGTCATGCAGCGCGCCACCGTCGAGAACCAACCGATGACATGGACGTTGGAGCAGTACGCGCAGCAAGTGGACCCAGCCCCAGCAGAGCCGGCCGGCGCGATGCGCGCTGCGCGCCCGTGGTGGCACCCGCTACGGCTGCTGCGCGGACTGTGGCGTGGACCGCTGGCGCTGGTCGCGCTGGTCAAGTGGCTGATGACCCAAGGCAGCAATCTTCAGGCGCTGATCTTGGTCGTGCTACTCATCGGTGGCGTGATGTTATATATGACCGGTCACCTCGCACCAGAGACGATGCGTCAGCAGTTTTGCAATACATTTGGGTTGACGTGTCAATAGCGTATCTGCTACATTTATGAGTAATACCTCCCCTGATAACCAACCAGGCGGCTGGCATACCGTGCGGCGCGGGCTACTGCTCCCCATCGAGCTTTACCTGCGCCCGACGGCGTTCCGCCAACGGGTGGCCGCATTCGCGCCAGAATTGTCGGATTACTACAGCCTGTCGCAAGCATGGCGCAAGTTGCGCGAGCCACAGTTTCGCGCGGAATTTAGAGGGCTGTTGACCGAGGCACTGATCGCGCTGCTGTGGAATCTATTAGCATTCGTCATCGCAGGGGTGTTCGCACTACTCGGTTACGATGTTGATTGGACGAATGTGGCCTTAGGCGTGGCCTTAGGCGTGGCCTTAGGCATGGCCTGGGGCGTGACCGGGGGCGTGACCGGGGGCGTGACCGGGGGCATGGCCGGGGGCGTAACATCGGCACACCTGTGGCTTTACCCAGTTCAAGCGCTTATCACGCTAGCGCTTCGCAGCGAGCGCGTCGAGCTACAGCGTATCGAGCGCTGGCTGCCGCCGCTATGGGACGAAATCATCGTGCTGCCACTCCCCCGCCTGGCCGATGTCCTGACCCGCGTGACTCGGCGCGACCCGGCTCTCGGCCAGGCGCTGATCGCCCGCGTGGCCGCCCACCGTTTCCAATACCGTGCCGCCCGCCGCGCGATCATCAACCTCAGCGCAGATGAGATCCGCCAGGCCACCAGCCTGACTACCATCGGCAATCTGTGGCCCAGCCTGGCGTGGCTGCCGGAGCCAACAACCCTCCCAGCGCCGCTGGCCGCCCTGCTGCCGGATGTGCGTAACATCAGCCGCGAGGTAGCTGCCGCGCTAATGAGCGATACGATCGAGAATCGGATCAACCGGCTCGCCGATGCCGCAGCTACGGTGGCTGAGCTGCGTCAAAGTCAGGTTTGGAGCGGCGATGCTCAGCTGCGCACCCTGACGACGACGTTCACCCAGTGGAGCGCTCTACTCGGCACTGCCATCGCTGAAGCAGAAGGTCAGCGCGACGCACGTGGCGCGCTGCGTAACCCGTTCAGGCTCAGCGGTGAGTCGCTCAGCCCGCAGCGTAGCGGCGACACCGAGATTTTCAAGGGGCGAGATAGCCTGTTTCGCCAACTCGAAGATGCGCTCGGCGATATCACCAACCAGCGGCAGCTACTGCTCGTTGGGCCGCGGCGCAGCGGCAAGACCTCGGTGATTGCTTTTTTACCTCAACGGCTTAGCAGTCGGGTGATCGCTGCACCGATCTCACTGTTGGAAGGAGCGGCGGGCGTCAGCGATGCATCGCTCGTCGCCGCCTTCGCCGACGCGATCGAAAAGGCGGCGCGCAGATCATCGCGAGCAAGTCTTCCACCGTTCGCTAACTTCGTCACCGCTGACCCGTACAGCGATCTGCGGCGCTGGATGGACGCCGTCGAGCAATGGCTTGGACCGCGCAAATTACTACTGGCGATCGACGAGTTCGAGGCGTTACAGCGCGGCTTCGACGAAGGGCGCTACAGCACACAGATCCTACTCACGCTGCGCAGTTTTGTGCAGGAGCGACAGGGCGTGGTGGTGCTACTCTCAGGCGTCCATCGCTTCGATGAACTGCCGCCGATCTGGGCCAGCAGCCTGATCAACGTCGCCACGCTGGATATCAGCTTCCTTGAACCGGGCGATGTGCGCAAATTGTTGCGCGAACCAGGAAAGAGCTTTCCGCCAGAGACACTCGCCGCAGTTGAGCAGCAAATTATCGAGCTCACGCACTGCCAACCATTTCTGGTGCAAATCCTGGCACATCTGGTGGTCGAGCGGCTGAACGATGAGCGACGGCGCGTGGCAACGGCGCGTGATGTGGAAGCCGTGCTGCCGCAGATCTTCATCAAGGCGCAGAACTACCTGCTCGACCAATGGAAGAACGAGAGCGCCGCACCAGAGTA
>JAYUUK010000529.1:0-2351 GCA_043754595.1 Roseiflexaceae bacterium
CATCATGCTGGCTCACCCGCGCAGCGGCAGCTCCAGCCTGCTCAAGGTGCTCCAGCAACACCCGGCGCTCCATCTGCTGGAGGAACCCTTCAATGAGAATTTCACCGCCTGGAGCACGGATAACCCAAACTACCTGGCGCAGATCCACGATACGCCCTCGCTCGATGCCCAGCTCGATGCGATCTTCGCTACCTACAACGGCCTCAAGCTGCTCGACTACCAGCTGCCGGACGAACTGCTACTGCAGCTGCTTCACGAGCCCGCCCGCCACGTCCTGTTCCTGCGCCGGCGCAACCTACTTCAGACGGTGGTCTCGCTGCTGATCGCGGTGCAGACGCGGCTATGGAAGGCCTGGGATATGACGCAGCCGCCTGAGGCGTACTACCGCGATCTGCAGGCATTGGATATTGAGGAGATCCGGTGGCGGATCGAGGGGCTGCGGCAGCATCTGGAATGGTGTGAGGCGGCGGTGGATGCGCGCCTAGGTCGGCCAGCGCTGAAGCTGGTCTATGAAGATCTCTACTTCGGCTCACCGGCGCTCCGGGCGCAACAGCTCTCGGCGCTGTGGGAGTGGCTCGGGCTCGCCCCGCCTGCGTCGGAGCGCATCGCCTACTACCTCGATCCCGCCGAGGTCAAGCTCAGCTCGCCCGAAATCTACGCGCGGATCCCTAATGCCAACGAGATTGAGGAGCGCTGCGGCAGCGACGCGACCGGCTGGCTGTTTCGAACGTAACCGAGAAAGCACAAAACGTAACGCGTGGAGCCTTCGACAACGGATATGAGATGCGTATGACCAATCTCTCTTGGAACCCGATGGTGCCCGAGCTGAGCGTCACCGACTTCGACCGATCGCTGCGGTTCTACACCGACCTCCTCGGTTTCTCGGTGCGCTTCAGCCGCGACAGCCCGCCGTTTGCGTATCTGGTACTCGGCGGGGCGCAGCTGATGCTGGAGCAGCTTCACCCAGGTGCCTGGCTGACCGATGCGCTTGAGCTGCCGTTCGGCCGCGGGATCAACCTCCAAATCGAAGTCGACGAGGTCCAACCGATCGCCGATCGCCTGAAGGCAGCAGAGGTTGTGCTATTCCGACCGCTGACCGACTCGTGGTACGCCACCGACACCGGCGATGCGGGCCAGCGCGAACTGCTGGTGCAGGATCCTGACGGCTATCTGCTGCGCCTGAGCCAGTCGCTCGGCACTCGGCCGCCCACCATCGAGCGCGACGATCCGCCCGCGCTGCCGCCTCCTGACGCCGATGGCTGCGTCACACTATACCGGCCGGTGGGCGCGCGCGAGCTGGCGACGATCGCGGCGAGTGGTTATCGCGCGTTTCCGCCGCGCCTCCCCGCCCAACCGATCTTCTACCCAGTGCTCAACGAGCGCTACGCGGACGAGATTGCGCAGCGCTGGAATACCAACGATGCTGCGTCGGACAATAAAGGATATGTGACTCGCTTTCGCGTGCGAGCCGATGCGATCGCCCGTTACCCGGTGCAGATCGCTGGAGCAGCCTATCATCAGGAGCTCTGGATCCCCGCCGATGAGCTTGAAGCCTTCAATGCCGCGATCGTCGACCCAATCGAGGTACTAGCTCGCTATGAGGAGCGACCATGAGCCATGATCCGTCCGCTCTGTCACCCATCACCGTCAGTGGGATCGTCGATGCGACTGGCCCTGGAGCCGGGCGTGGTCCCAGCGATCGGCTATGGACGATGACGATCTCGATATCTGGCGCATCACCAATGGCCCGCTCAGGCATACACCGCTGCGCCTCACGCGCGAGGTGGACGATGCGGAGCTCGCCATCTATCAGCAGCAGATCGCTGCCGAGACAGCGATCGCGGTGCGGGCCCATAGCCTCGCCGAGGTGGAGGCTAGCTGGCGCGGCGCGCTCGATGCGTTCATCGGGCCGGTCGATGACGTGGAGCTCGACTCCGCGCTAGAGCAGATCCAGCGGCCGCTCATCTACGACGATCCGCGCTTCGGGCGCTTCACACTCGATCGGCGGGTGGATTGGTTCGAGGCCGAGGTAAGCTGGAACAGCGCGCCTGTACGGCTGGCGATTAGCTGCGATTCCAGCCGCGATAGTGCTCCGGGGCTAGCGGTAGCCAATGCGCTCTGGGACGCTGCGGCGGAGTGGGCCCAGAGGGTGAGCGAGTTCGCCATCGAGCAGCTGCTGCCGCTCAAGAACGACTCCTGGCTCGATGAGGACGAGGACGGTGAGGATGAGCAGGAGCTCGACGCCGCCGCGTTTCTCGCGCGCATGTCGCTCCAGAGCATCACGATCTACGGCGACGGCGCGCTAGAGTTCTGGCACGACGACGGCGATCTGTTTTTTGGACACTCGATCC
>JAYUUK010000530.1:0-6920 GCA_043754595.1 Roseiflexaceae bacterium
GCGGGTCTGCCCGAGTTGGGTGGTGGTGTACGTCGTGGTGGCCCCGATCGGGGTGCTGCCATCAAGCGTGACCTGATAGCCAAACGTGATGCCGCGCCCATCCTCGAGTGTCTGCTGGCTCACCCGATCGCTGCCATCGTAGCCGACGCTTTCGAGCAGCCGGGTCGGCACGCCGGTCTTGACCAGACTGATCGACGCGATGCGTGGCGCGGTATCATACCCGTATTTCGTGCGAAACCCCGTGAGCTGGGTCACTTCATCGAGGTTATTTGCGGCCGTGTAGGTGAACGCGATCGATCGGGTCGCCGATGCGCCGCTGACACCATCACGGACGGTCGCGATTCGCCCCGTCGCGGTGAAGTCAGTATAGTCGATGGCGAGATAGCGACTCGCGTTGATGGCGTCGGTGATTTGGGTCAGACGGCCGCTGGTGTAGCTGAACGTCAGCGCCTGGCCCTGCGGGTCAGTAAACCCCGTGAGCTGTCCGGACGCGTTGTAGGTCTCGATCGAGGTGTCACGATTGACGAGCGTGTAGGTTGTCCCATTATCGGTCATGACGCGATGAACGCCCGGGTCGGCGGCGTACACACCGGGTGCGGTGCGCACAAAGCGCAGGCGATTGCCATCGGCGGTAACGAGTGTGACGATGCCGGTGGTGAATTCGAGACGGTCACTATAGCGGTGGAACCACCCCGCGCCGAGCGGCATGTTCGCACTTCCCTGCGTCGTGCGCGCTTGCGCCGAGTAGGTGCGCGCCCACGCGATCGTCGGCCCCATGCCTTCGAGCACGAGATCGGTCGCGGTCGTCCAAAAATTGCCGGTGCGCGTGTTGACCGGATGCGGCGTATTGCAGGTGCAGTTGGCGTCTTTGGCTGAGGCGGTGTTGACCTGTGCGCTCGGGACGAACGTGGCGCTGGTACCATAGAGCGCGATGAAGCCGTCTGTCGTGCCACCGATGTACGTGGAACGGCCACCGGCATACTGTTGTGGCACAAGATTCGTCGATGTCGTCTGCCCGGCGAGAGCGACGTAGCCGAGTGGATTGCTGACGGCGATCTGGCCGACACGCTCGTTCCCCGTGCCGCCGAGCACCTGCTGCTCCACGAGGCTACTGCCGGCGGCATTGAGGCGCACGATGAAGCTATCATCGCCACCACGCGTCGTCAGCGCCGTGGCCGCAGGGAAGTTACTGGACGCGGTCTCACCAGCGACCACCGCCTCGTTCCCGCTCGTGGTGCGGATTGCCACGCTCCGCGCACCATCGTCACCGCTGCCGCCGAGATACGAGCCGTAGAGCAGCTGGAGCGGGGTGGTAGCAGAAACTTTGATGACGAATCCATCGGTTGCCCCGCCGTTGTACGTGAGGTCGGCCGACGGTGGCGGCGCGGTCGTAGAGAAGAGATTGGTGGAGGCGGTATAGCCCGCAATATAGAGCGCGCCGCTCGAATCAATCGCGATGCCGCACTCACGCGTATCGCCGCCGCGCTCGCAATCAGCACCGCCGCCACCGAAGTACGTACTGGCGATGAGGTCGTTCGCGCCGCTGTTCGCCGGGTTAATTGTGGTAATAAACCCCTCATAGAGCCCACCACTATGAGTCGTCTGAAAGGCCTGCTTGAGTGGGAAGTCAGTGGTCGTCGTCTGCCCAACGACGGAGGCTACGCCACTGCTATCGACCGCGATCCCAAAAATCGTCGTTCCAGGTTGCCCCAACGCTGGCGTCGATCCGCCGAGAAAGGTCGAATAGGCTAAGGTTACGCTCGCGGTGAGGTCGATTTTGGCCAGGAACCCTTTTCGACCACCCGTTGTACAAATCGCACACGCCGCATCATAGGGTGTCCCTGAGATTGGAAACCCCGATGAGAGCGTCTCGCCCGCGAGATAGGCCCATGGTGTGCCGCCGCCATCGACCCAGAGCGCCATATCTATGCCGACATCGTTCAGACTGCCACCAAGATAGGTGCTGGCGAGGACGCTCGCACCCGTTGCGCTCAACCGCAGCACGAAGGCATCGTTATTGCCGCCTAAGGTCGTCTGATAGGCGTTCTGGAGCGGGAAATTTGTTGAGTTCGTGTACCCACCCACCACGACATTGCCACTGGTCTCGACCGCGATCGCCATCCCATAGTCGCCGGTGCTCCCACCAATATAGGAGACATAGACGGGGACAACGCCGGTCGGATCGAGCTTGGCGACGATGACATCCTGGGAGTTCGTCCATGGCCGCGTGGGCGACGGAAAGGTCACAAAGGATGCCGAGTCGGTGTCGCCGGTCATGTAGATCGACCCATCAGTACCATAGGCGACATCCATGAGATTATCGGCATTCGCACCACCGACATAGCTGATATAGCTCAGCGCCGGGTCGATGATCAGCGGTTGCGTGCGGTCGTAGGCGGCGAGGTCGAAGCTGACGACGCCATCGGCGGCGACACGATAGCGCGACCCAATCGGCACACGCCCCTGCGCGGTCTCCTGCCAAACGAGCGGGGCGGACTCCTGCAGCTGCGCGGCGGCAGCTGTGCTCCCATCGCCCGCGCTGCGCGCCGCCAGCGGCAAGACCAGGCTGCCATCGCTGGCGAGGCTGGGCGTGAGCGCGCCAGCATACTGCCAGCGGATCTGCGCGGGGTCGGCTCCCGGCGCGACGGTATAGGTGCTCTTGACCGCAGTAGCGGTGCTCGCGTAGGTCAGGTCGATGCCGGGGTACAGCTGCTCATAGACCACGCTGCCAAAGGTCGGCACCTGGGTGTGCCATGCAGCGGGATCGGGGCCAATGAGATAGTTGACGGTGGTCAGCAACGAATCGCCGCCACGGATGCGTGGCGACGGATTAGCGCCAACAAAGCGTGTCTGGACGACGGCGGGCTGGGGGCGCAATTGGCCCGTGAGCGTCAGCGCAGTCGTCCCGGCGACAGTCACCGTTGGCGATAGGACATCCGACGATGTGACGGTTGGGGCGGGGAGCGTTGGCGCGGTGGCAGGAGCAGCATCGACAGCGGCAGCGGGCGACACCGTCGGCAGTGCCGGATCGGGCTTGGGCGCGCCAGCGCCGGGGGATTTCGGGGTGGCCGTGGTGGTGCTCGGTCGCAGCGGCAGTTCGAGCGTCAGGCCATCGGCAGTGAAATAGGCGGTGGTATCAGCAACGCGGCTGAGGAAGCGCACCTGTGGATCAGCCTGGCCGACATTCGGCTCGATCCAGGTCGGCAGACCCGATGCTGCGATGGGCAGCTGTTCCTGCGCAATACGCTCGACGATGGCGGGGTCGATGGCCGCCTGCATCGGCACGCTCTGCGGGGGCGTCGCGCGGTCGGCTTGTGCGCGGGCTGCGTTGCGGTCAATGCCGAGCCGATCCATCGTCGCGCGATACGAAAGCCCCCAGTCCACGCCCAGCGCGCCGGTCGTCGCGTGGGCGGCCGTGAGCGGCCAGGTGCTTAATGCAAGCAGGATCGCGAGGAGGTAGGCACCTGTGTGTGTGATGGATCGTGGCATGATGGTGTCACTTTCGCAAAGGGTGAGACGCGGGTATCGATTGTTGAGGCAAGCCATACGGCGGTGATGTGCACGATGGTTCGAGAAGCGGAGACCGACCACCTGTGGTCATTGTTCCCCGCCCTTACGGGCGAGCGAACGACGACGGGGTGATACTACCAGACATTTGGAAAGATGTGTACAGGATGAATGGACAATGAGCGCCAGATGTATACACCGATTCCGCGTACCAGTGCTAAGAATAATCGGTTACGGAATGGATTGTATCAGGACGAAGATGACAAAATTGTCATCTTCAGCGGTGGAAACTGTGCGCGCTCGGGGGCGCTGATGACGCCATGGCATCGTCGGTAGTGCGGGAATGGCCACGCCGCCGTGCGCAACACCATTGCGCACACATCGATAATCATTGTTGAGCAGTGGAGAGTGGAGCGGTGGCGCGCTCCTGTTGCGCCGTGCGAGCACCGGCGCGGCGCTGTCGCTCGTACGCGTGGGAAGCGGAGCGGTGGCAACATCCGCTCAACCTTTGTGCTTCAAGGCAAAGTTGATAAACCACCCAACGGCGAGCGTTCAGTCGCGCGCCGCACACAACAGCTGATAGGCGGGCACCACCACCCGGAGGGTACGGGTTTCCAAAATCGCCCCGACTCGGCGCGTCGTGCTGCAAGGCGGTGTTAGCCGGCCTTCTGTGAGAGCGGTATGAGTAACAACGTCTCAAAGTCTGGATGATGCTGAGTTGTTGGTTCAAGCTGTAGAACTACCTTCTCTGCTACTTCAGTTTTATGGTATTCAACTCCCCCGCGTGATATACGATCACCAGCGATTATCAATTCGCCTGATCCAGGAAAGATGCGATTTACTAGGTGAGGTGGATAAACGTGCTCAATCCCATTCTTCGGCCACTTGATGATGTTTTCCCGAATTACCCCCATCCTTTCAAGCTGCTCGGGTAATGAGGCTGAATGTACAGAGTCAAGGATAATGAATATTCGATCTCGATAGGGACTCCGTTGTATATCTGTTAGTAGACCTCCAGCAATAGTGAGAACTTCCTTTATTCGTGAGTCTGAGTTGGCTGCAATTATGCTTAGTTGCGCATTAGGAAATCTAAGGCTTATCGCCCGCTCGATGAACTGATGATCACTCTTGCCTTCAACTAGGAGAATAGCAGATGGAAGATAGAGGGTCTCAAAACGATTACCAAGAAGAAAGAAATGAACTCTATTCAATTCATTAAATGTTACGACTTGATTTAAATCAATATTATCGCCTTGTTTAGAGACAACGTAGTTATTGCCGATATTATGGCGGTCAAGAAATACTGTGGAATGTGTTGCAAAAACAAGATTTTTAATGTGAGGGAAATACTTAGATCTGTGACTGCGATCAAGAAAGAAATCAGCGAGCAATCCTTGTGCTTCTGGACTTATACCTAATTCAGGCTCATCTATCAAAAAAGTGTCGTAGTTTATGTCGAGTAGACTTGTAAGAAGTGTCGTGATCAACCGAAATCCAGAACTTGTGAATGAAATATTGTGACCATTGCAAGAAATGTATTTTTGAGACATTGAGTTACCATACACCGTTTCTCTAATCTCCATGCGTGTTCCAAGAAGTAACTCAACAACTTCGATCAGAGTATCGCGTTGATCATCGGTTAACTCAGCTATAGCTTGCTGCAAATCAATCGAAGAATTGTCGACATTTTGGTGATTTTGACCCCACTGACCCATAAATTGATGCCAACGTTCTCCTGATCTGTTTCTACTAGGGGTGTGAAATCCAAGAAGATTAAAATTTTGGTAACGCGCTGGTCCAAGATAAGACGTAGTTTGACCCCATCTTTGTGTGAGTGTTTTGAGTAGAAATGATTTCCCGCTATTATTTCGACCAATAAGAACTGAATACTCGCCCTCTCGAATATGATCTAGTAATGCTTGAGCGTTTTCCGTCAGTTGTGTATTGGGCCGCTGATCATACTGATACATTGCTAAGAGCTTCCTTTATCTTGCCTGTATGCCTATGTATTATGTATTAGTTGGTGATAGTCTGCAAGCCGGCTAACGGCCAGCCTTCAGCCGGCGCGCCGACGTGCGCGAGAACCGCGATAGACCGGAACCACTCTTAGGATACCACACACGTTCAAAATCGCCCCGACTCGGCGCGTCGTGCTGCACGGCGGTGTTGGACGAGCGCGCGGCACCAACGTTCCGCATCTTACTCAGCAGTGATTTCGGATCCGATAGCTACCAATCCCCGTCGTCTGGCGACTCAGACGGGCACGAAGCACGGCGTGCTCCATTCGCTGCACCAGGGCTCAATCAGGCGCTTGTTTGCAGCGAAGCTATCCGCTGCTAGGCGAATTCGGGCACGAGACCACGGGAGTGAGTATCGCCTCAGGGGGAATCTCGTAGCGGCGGCGCACCTGAATAGCGGCTTGTATGTCGTCCACCGTGACCGTAACAATCAGGGTACGCCCATCGATGAGGTGCGGATGGTCACCACCCATGCGATCAAATGTCGCCGGATCGAGGATAATATCGACACCAACGTTATCCGGTACCAGGTGATGCCGCTGAAGCAGCGTGAGCAAATCCTCTCCCAACGCGTTGAAATCAATCATGCTTGTCTCCAAGAGCGTCGGTTCACGCAAGTCTGGAGCGGACGAAGGACGGGAACAGTGCACCATAGGCGGAACGAATCAGCGTTCCGCGCGGATTGTTGTCGATGCTCGCTGGCGGATATGCGCAGCTGAATCGCAGCAGCATGGCTCAGGTTATGTACGCGTATCCAGATATGAACGCATCCATGCCGCTGATTCGCACACATCGTGAATGACACGCGCGCTGTCCAACGGCCAGCGTTCAGCCGCCGCGCGCATCGCCAGGAATACCCAACATCGCTTCGATCACGGCGCGCAGCGGTCGGACTGCAACGCGGTGTTGGGTGGGGCCGAGCGGCCACCACGGGCGCGCCTCGCCCGCGCGCTGACCACGGACACCCGCCGCGCGCTCGCCACCGACGCCTGCATGCTCCCGCGCCCGGCACCCACGCACACCGGCACCCACCCGCGCCGGCACCCGCTGACGCTGGCACCGCAGCCCCTCCCGCACGCCACCACCGCCGGCACCCGCTACCACCGGCACCCACTACCGCCGGCACCCACCACCGCCGGCACCGCACCACGGAAGGTGGCGCACCACCGTCGGGCGCGGCGGGCGGGATCGGCACCCACGGCCGCACGCCGTCCGGAATTGGCACGGCGACCACGCCGCCGCGCCCGAGCACCGACGCCGGCACCCGCTGACGCCGGCACCGCAGCCCATCCCGCCGACCACGAACGCCGGCACCCACCGACGCCGGCACCGGATCACGCCGGCGCGGCGGATGGGATCGGCACGACCACGCGCAGCCCACGCCCCGCCCAACGG
>JAYUUK010000531.1:0-20752 GCA_043754595.1 Roseiflexaceae bacterium
GGCGCGCTACGATGGGCTGCTGGACCGGGTGTGCCCGTATCTGCCCTACACCCCCGGCCCGCTGGACGATGTCTGGCGCACGGCGGCGCGGCAGCTGGCAATCACATAAGATGGAAACGCCGGCAGCGTGAGGCGGGAGTTTGGGGCGCAGCCAAGAAGCGTGAAGCGGGGGGCTGGGGGCGCAGCCTCCGAGATCTTTTTTTCTACTCCCGTAGAATTGCTCTACCACAGGAGATTGCATGAGCGACCAGACGGCGATGAAGCGGGCGGCGGCCGAGCGGGCGCTGACGTTTGTCCGAAGCGGCATGGCGCTTGGGCTCGGCTCCGGCTCGACGACCGAGGCCATGCTGCACGCGCTGGCCGCACAGCTCAGCGATGGTCGGCTGGAGCGGATCGTCGGCGTGCCGACATCCGAGCGCACGGCGCAGCTCGCAACGCAGCTCGGCATTCCGCTCACCACGCTCGATGTGCGGCCGCAGCTCGATCTGGCGCTCGATGGAGCAGATGACGTGGACGCGCGCTGCGACGCGATCAAGGGGCTCGGCGGGGCGCTGCTGCGCGAGAAGGTCGTGGCGGCCTCGGCCGACAGGCTGGTGCTCATGGTGGACGAGCGCAAGCTGGTGCCGCAGCTCGGCGCGCGCTCGCCGGTGCCGGTGGAGACGATCGCCTTCGCGTTGCCGCTGGTGCGCCGCCGCCTCGAAAGCTACGGTGCGCTGGTGACGCTGCGCCTGGCGGCGGACGGAGCGCCCTATCGCACTGACGAGGGTAATGCCATTCTGGACGCATCCTTCGGCCCGATCGGCGATGTGGCCGCGCTGGCGGCGGCGATCGCAGCGATCCCTGGCGTGGCTGGCCACGGCCTGTTCATCGGCATGGCGCAGGCAGCGGTAGTCGCGGGGGCCAGCGGCGTGCGCGTGCTGGAGCGTGCGCACCTATGATCACCGAGACAGCGCAGCCAATCACCACTATCATACCGCGCACCGAGTTCGCCGTCACGCCGCGCGCTGAGCTCGAGCGGCCGTACCGGGTGATCATCGAGAACGACGACATCACGCCGATGGAGTTTGTGGTGCTGGTGCTGCTGACGATCTTCGCGCTGGAGATGGAGCGGGCCAACGCGGTGATGTTTGAGGCCCACGAGAAAGGCCGCGCCTACGTCGTCACGCTGCCGTTCGAGGAGGCGCAGGAGCGGGTCACCGAGGCGCAGACGCTGGCGCGCGCGAACAAGTACCCGCTGAGTTTTTATCTGGAGCCAGAGGACTAGCTCATATGTCAGAGCGGGGCTCAGGCTACGGCTTGCGTGGCTTGATCGTGAAGGTAGTCTTGGATGAAGGGATGAATCGAGCGGCGCACAGCATTCGCGGAGATGTGCGCAGATGAGCAAACAATCTGCCCACCATCTGCGCCTATCTGTGGACAACCTGCTGGCTGCCCGGTATTCGCGCGTATTCGCGAAGATGAGCGGATAATTGTGCGGCTGCCCGGAATCCGTGCCTATCTGTGGACAAACAAGCGCGGAGATCGGCGGAAATCGTTAGCTCAGCGGCACCCGCATCTCGACCGTCGTGCCCTCGCCCTCGGCCGAGCGGATGCGGCACTCGCCATCGCACAGCTGCGCCCGCTCGCGCATATTCAGCAGCCCGAGCGAGCCGCGGGTGTTGTACGATGACTCGACCGCCAGCAGGTTGAAGCCGCGCCCGCGGTCGCGCACGCTCGCCACCAGCTGCCCGTCCTCGACATAGAGATAGATCACGACCTCCGGGGCCTTGGCGTGCTTTCGGGCGTTGTTGACCGCCTCCTGCACCACCATGAAGATCGCGCCCTCGACCTCGACCGACAGCCGGGGGATATTGCCAGACGCCTCAAGCCGCAGCTTCATGCTGCCAGACGGGTCGCGAAAGCGGCTGACGTACTGCTGCAGCGTGGCGAACAGCCCCTGCGTCTCCAGGCCCAGCGGTCGCAGCTCGAACAACAGCGTGCGGATATCGTACGAGGTCTTCATCACCAGCTCGGAGAGCACGTTGAGCTCGTTCTCGACCCGCTCCGGCATGGCGCGCAGCAGCTTTTTAATAAACTCGATATTCATCGCGATAGCCGCGACGCTCTGGGTCGGGCCGTCGTGGAGGTCGCGGGCGATGGTGGAGCGGACCTCGGCCTCCTTGGCCAGCAGCTTATCGCGCTCCTGCTGCAGGCTGCGCACCAGCCGCGCATTCTCCACGGCCACCGCCGCCTGCGAGCAGAGCGTAGTCAGCAGCCGCAGATCCTGCTCGCTGAACGGCTCGCCGCTCTTCTTGTTGAGCACCTGCGCCACGCCGACGATCCGCTCGCCGAGACGCATCGGGGCGCACAGGATCGAGCGGGTCACAAAGTCGCTCTCGCGCGAGACTCCATCGAACCAGCGCGGGTCCTGCTCGACATCGTTGACGATCTGACCGATCCCGTTAGTGGCAACCCAGCCGGCGATGCCGCGCTCGATCGGGATGCGAAACTCGCGCAGCTCGCCGGTCTGTCCATCTTCGAGCTCAAGCACCAGCTCGCGGGTCGCCTCGTCGAGCAGCATAATGGAGCAGCGCTCGGCGCCCATCACCTCGGGGACGCGCTGCTTGATCTCTTCGAGCAGACTGCTGAGATTGAGGTTGCGGCTGAGCGACTGCCCGATCTCGTTGAGCAGCTGCAGCTCGCGCAGATCCTGCTCGGCGCGACGCAGCGTGGCGATCTTGTCAGCCTCGCCGCCGATGGCCCGCACCAGCAGCATCACCAGATCATCTTCGGGCGGGGCGGACGGGCGCGCTACGTCGCTGTCGTGGACGACGAGGTGCAGCAGCCCGACGGTCTGGCCCTCGCTGCGCAGCGGCAGCTCGACCAGCTTGCGCTCCTGATCCAGCACGTAGGAGCCGACGGTTGGCTCGTGCGCGCCATCGCGCCGCGCAAACGATTCGCGGGCCTCGGTGAGCAGGCGGCTCGTCTCGCGGTCCAGCGTGCCATAGTCGATGCGGAGCGACTCGGCGTGCGGCCCCTGGTACAGCAGCGAGCCGGCCTCGGCCGGCCAGAAGGTTACGATCCGCTCCAGCGAGGTGCGTAGCAGGGTGTGGAGATCGTGGTGGCCCCCGGCCGAGATCATCTGACCGAGAGTCTGGACCTGTCGCTGCTCATTGATCACGCTCGGTGCCCTCCGCTGTTACGCCGCGTCACGCCTGGATCGTACCCTATCGCGCCGATGGTGTCAACAGTGCCACACCTCGGCGGGCGTCAGCGCGATAGCCCGTCGAGGAAGGCGGTGATCAGCGGAGCCTGCGGTGCCACGTCGATCAGAAATGCGTCGTGGCCAGCGCCGGACTCGATCTCGGCGTAGGTGACACGCCCGCTGACCCGGCCGAGCGCATCGACGATCTGGCGGCTCTCCGACGGTGGGTAGAGCCAGTCTGAGCTGAACGAGATGATCAGAAAATCCGATCGGCTGCGCTGCAGCGCGAGATCGAGCGAGCCGTGACGGCCAGGCAAATCCCAGTAGTCCATCGCCTTGGTGATGTACAGGTAGGAGTTTGGGTCGAAGCGGGTGTTGAAGCTCTCGCCCTGGTGCGCCAGGTAGCTCTCGATGGCGAACTCCTGCTCAAGCGTGAACGCCGGCCCGCCGGTCTGCATGACGCGGCCGAACTTGCGCTCCAGCGCCGTCTCGCTGAGATAGGTGACGTGGCCGATCATACGCGCCACCGCCTGCCCGTCGGCCGGTAGATCGTGGAGGTAGTAGTCGCCGCCGCGCCAGTTTGGGTCCTGCATAATCGCCCGCCGCCCTATCGCGTTCCAGGCCACCGTCTGCGGCGCCGAGCGGGCAGCGGTGGCCAGTAGCAGCGTGCCGCGCATGCGATCGGGCTGGGCGACGGCCCACTGTAGCGCCTGAAACCCACCCATGCTGCCGCCGGCCACCGCCAGCAGCTGCCCGATGCCGAGGTACTCCAGCAGCCGAGCCTGCGCGCTGACCATATCGTCAATGGTGATCACCGGGAAGCGCGTGCCGTATGGCCGGCCGTCCACCGGGTTGATGCTCGACGGGCCGGTGCTGCCCATACAGCCGCCGATGATGTTCGAGCAGATCAGATAGTAGCGGTCGGTGTCGAACGGGCGCCCCGGCCCGACCATCGCGTCCCACCAGCCCGGCTTGCGGTCGCCGATACTGTGCCGCCCAGCGGCGTGGGCGTCGCCGGAGAGTGCGTGGAGCAGCAGGATCGCGTTGTCGCGCGCCGGGCTGAGCCTGCCGTAGGTCTCGTAGGCGAGCGTGACCGGCCCGAGCGACGCGCCACTCTCCAGCGCAAGCGGCTCAAGCCAGGTGGCATATCTGCGCTGCACCACCCCGACGCTCGTATCGGACTGCTCTGCTCGTGCGAACATGGGGTACTCCTGCCCATTGACTATTGGCTATTGACAATAGTCAATAGTCAATAGTCAATTCGATATCCTACACCCGCGACAGCGCCTGGTCCAAGTCGGCCAGGATATCCTCGAGCGTCTCGATGCCGATCGACAGGCGGACGAAGTCATCGGTGACGCCGGTGAGCCGCTGCTCTTCGGCGGTGAGCTGCGAGTGGGTGGTGCTGGCCGGGTGGATCGCCAGGCTCTTGGCGTCGCCGATGTTGGCGAGGTGGGAGAACAGTTTGAGCCCCTCGATGAAGGCCGTGCCCGCCGCCCTGCCGCCCTTGACGCCGAAGCCGACGATGCCGCTCTGGCCCTTTGGCATATACTTTTTGGCCAGCTCGTAGCTTGGGTGGCTTGGCAGGCCGGGGTAGTTGACCCAGCTGACCTTGGCGTGCTCCGAGAGAAACTTGGCGACGCCGAGCGCGTTGGTGCTGTGGCGCTCCATGCGCAGCGCCAGCGTCTCCACGCCCTGGATCACCAGGAATGAGTTGAACGGGCTGATGGCCGCGCCGAGGTCGCGCAGACCCTGGACGCGGGCCTTGAGGATGAAGGCCGGCGCGCCGAGCGTGCTGTAGACCAGCCCGTGGTACGACGGGTCGGGCTCGGTGAACTCGGGGTAGCGGCCGTTGGCCCAGTTGAACGTGCCGCCGTCCACCAGGATGCCGCCGATGCTGGTGCCGTGGCCGCCGAGATACTTGGTGACCGAGTGGACGACGATATCGGCGCCCCACTCCAGTGGGCGGCAGAGCGCCGGGGTGGCGGTGGTGGCATCGACGATCACGGCGACACCGGCCTCGTGGGCGATGGCGGCGATCTTCTCCAGATCGAGGATATCGAGCCGCGGGTTGCCGACGAGCTCAAGGTAGAACGCCTTTGTACGCCCGTCGATGGCGGCGCGGAACCCGTCCAGGTCGCGCGCATCGACGAAGCGAGTGGTGATGCCCAGGCGCGGCAGAGTGTGGCGCAGCAGGTTATATGTGCCGCCGTACAGGTCGCTAGAAGAGACGATGTTATCGCCGGTGCTGGCGAGGTTGAGGATGGCGAGCGTCTCGGCCGCCTGCCCGGAGGCCACCGCCAGCCCGCCCACGCCGCCCTCGAGCGATGCGACGCGCTGCTCAAGCACGTCGGTCGTCGGGTTCATGATCCGGGTGTAGATATTGCCCATCTCGGCGAGCGCGAACAGGTTGGCGGCGTGCTGCGTATCGCGGAACTGATAGGACGTGGTCTGGTAGATCGGCACAGCACGCGACCCGGTGGTCGGGTCGGCGATCTGGCCAGCGTGGAGCGATCGGGTCTCGAAGCCGTTGAACGTGGTATCAGCCATGGTTTGCTCTCCTTGACGGGTAACAAAAAAACTCTCATCGTGACGATGAGAGTGACAAGCATGAGACCACGCACAAAAAGAAGCGAGTGGAGCTCAGCGCTCATCAGCCTCTCATCTTCCAGAACGATCTGCCGGAGTTGGCACCCTAATGATTAGCCGCTGCTGCGGCGCTTCCAGGGTTGCCGAGGCGTCAAAGGGCCGGTCCCTCTGCCTCTCTGGATAAGAGTCTGCGCTATGTAATTTCCGTGATAGTATACGCAAAGCCGACGGTTGTCAAGCGCCCGGAGCAGATACCATCGCTACAAGGGCATACAAGGAGCCGACGAATGCATCACCTATTTGGCAGGCGCAGCAGCGCCGACGTCGTGGTGGTTGGGGCCGGGCTGGCAGGGCTGACGGCGGCCAGGAAGCTGGAGCGCGCTGGCATGGACGTGCGCGTGCTTGAGGCCCGCGAGCGGGTCGGCGGGCGAACCTACACCGTGGACTTCCAGGGCGAGCGGGTCGATCTCGGCGGGCAGTGGCTCGGGCCGACGCAGCGCCGCGCGCTGGCGCTGGCCAAAGAGCTCGGCGTGGATCTGTTCGCGCAGCATCACGCCGGCCGGCGCACGCTGCTGCTCGATGGGACGGTGCGGCGCTACCGCGGAACGGTGCCGGCAGTGGGACTGGCCGATCTGGCGGCGCTCCAGCTCGCGCTGTGGCGAATCGACTGGCAGGCGCGCGGGGTACCGGCCGACGCGCCGTGGGACGCGCCAGCCGCCGCCACCTACGACACGCAGACCTTCGACGACTGGCTGGATCGCCACGCCAGCGCGCCAGCCGCCCGCTCCATCCTGGCGGCCGCGATCCGCGCGGTCTTCACCTGCGAGCCAGACGAGATCTCGCTGCTCCACGTGCTGGCCTACGTGCGCTCGGCCGGCGGGATCGTGCCGCTCGTCGAGGTGCGCGGCGGCGCGCAGCAGGACCGGCTGCTGGGCGGGGCGCAGCAGCTCGCCGAGCGCCTGGCCGAGTCACTGCGTCGGCCGGCCATCCTTGACGCCAAGGTGGACGCCATCGCCCAGAACGACGGCGGGGTGGCGCTGCGCTGCGGGCGCGATACCTACTACGCCGAGCGCGCGGTGGTGAGCATCCCGCCGGCGCTGACGCGCTTCGTCCGCTTCGCCCCCGAGCTGCCGCGCGCCAGGGCCGGCCTCGCCAGACACATGCCGATGGGGCGAGTGATCAAGTGCGTCATCGGGTACGCAGCGCCGTTCTGGCGCGACGATGACCTCTCGGGCGAGGCGGTGTGCGATGTCGGGCCGATCACGATGACCTTTGACGATAGCCCGCGCGACGGGTCGCACGGCGCGCTGGTGGCGTTCATCATCGGCGCGTCCGCCGACGTGTGGGGGCGGCGCAGCCAGGCGGCGCGGCGCGACGCGGTGGTGGCGCAGCTCGCCGAGCTCTTTGGTGCGGCTGCCGTACAGTATACTGATTATGTCGACTTGGATTGGACTGAGGAGCGGTACAGTGGCGGCGGGTATGTTGGGATCTTGCCGCCCGGCGCGCTGACGAGCTACGGCGGCGGGCTGCGTGCGCCGTGGGGCCGTATCCACTGGGCCGGCACCGAGACTGCCACCCGCTGGAATGGCTATATGGACGGTGCGATCCAGAGCGGCGAGCGCGCGGCCGACGAGATCATCGCGGCGGCAGCCAGACGTTGACCAGCGACGCCTCGCCCTCGGTCTCGATCCAGCTCTTGCCGAGCGTGGCGCGGCTCTTACCATCGGCGTTGCGATCCCACAGCGCGCCGCGGAGGAACACGCTAACCCCGGCGGTGAAGCTGTGGTGCGGCGCCCGCCCGACGAGCGCGTAGCGCCGCCAGGCCTCGCCCTCGCTGAGCGCGCCGATGTCGGCCGGGTCGACATCGGCGGGGGGCGGCCCTGGGTTATAGCCGCCCCATGGCTGATCCCAGACGCCGCTCGGGGAAAGGTAGCCCGGCACCGCCAGCAGATCTGCGCCCTGCGCCCGCAGCGCCGCATAGATCTGCGGGTACCACGAGTCGGCGCAGATCGCCACCCCGAGCCAGCCGGCCGGCGTCTCGATCACCGAGAGCGCATCGAGGCTGCCGGCCCCGGTGAAATCGAGCTCCTCGCGGATAGGAAACACTTTTTGGATGAGCGCCGGGTACGCAGTGCCGTCCGGCCGATAGACCGGGCAGACGTTGCGCAGCGGGCCGTGGCCGGCGCGCAGCACACCTTGCTCGATGTAGGGCGATGGGAGCACCAGCGAGCCGCCGACGATCGTGACGCCGTAGCGCCCGGCGAGATCCGCGAGGGCC
Source organism: Roseiflexaceae bacterium (assembly GCA_043754595.1). Lineage (GTDB taxonomy): Bacteria > Chloroflexota > Chloroflexia > Chloroflexales > Roseiflexaceae > JAYUUK01. The sequence continues at coordinate 8,052 of JAYUUK010000531.1, forward strand.
GCGTGGTGGATATGGGCCATCGCGCTCGCGCGCATACGGAACACCGCCTCGGCGACCCGGTTCTTCGAGTGCGACTGCGTCAGCGCGAGCAGGAACTCTGGACCGTTACTCGCGATCATCCAGGCCATGGCGCGCCGCAGCGTGGCAGCGCTGAACACCGGCGCCGGCGCCCCAGCGACCACCAGCCACGTCCCGATGTACTCGGGGAGCACGATGATCGTCTGCGAGCCGACCCAGCCACGGGTGAACGCCTCGGTGAAGGCGAGGTTGAGCGCCGCGCGGTAGGCGCGCGCCGATGCGTAGTCGGCGGGGCGCATCACCGGCTGCACGCCGAGCAGATTGCCGCAGCCATAATCTTCGCCGAGCGAGACCGAGTACATAGGAAACTCCAGCAAGCGCCGCATGCTGGAGTCTACCACAGTTTTTATGCTGCGCTGCGCCCTCATTCGCCTACGACTGACCGTATGGACGAAGCACGCGCGCACCGATCGCGCAGAGGTTCTGTACCGGCGCAGCTTCGCCCCTACTCACTCCTTACTACCACCTACTTACTACCTGAGATGCGATGGCAGGATGCCGAGCGCGGTGCGATACTTGGCCACCGTGCGGCGCGCGATACTATAGCCGCGCTGCTGAAGCAGATCGACGATCGAGTCGTCGGTCAGCGGGGCCGCCTCATTGGTGATGAGCTCCTGGATCACATCTTTGATCGACAACGACGCCTGGAAGAACGTGCTGAACGGGATGAGTGTATGGTTGGGCAGCTGCACGTACTTGTTCGCCATCGCGCGGCTGATGGTGGACTCGTGCAGCCCAAGCGCCGCCGCCACCTCGGCGCGAGTCAGCGGCTCAAGCGACCGCACTCCGTGGCGGATGAAGTTCTCCTGGCGCTCGATCAGATACTCGGTGATGCGCCTGATGGTCTCGCGCCGCTGTCGCATGTTGGTCATGAATAGCCTGGCGCGCGACATATAGCTCTGCATGTGGGTGCGCTCCTCGGCCGAGATCGACTGCTGGTCGCTGGCGACGAGCTGTGCGAGCTGTTGGTAGAGCGGGTTGACGCACAGCGAGAATTGCCGCGACTCGACGACCTCGGCCGTCAGCTTGCCGTGATCCTCAAGGATCTGCACATCGGGAAGCAGCATCGGTGTCGTCGATGAGGAATCGTCGGCGATGCCGAGCGGGAACGGGCGCAGATTGGCGCGTAGGAAATCGCGCACCGCCAGCACATCTTCGTAGCTGATCCCAAGCGTGCGCGCGATCTCGCTGTAGCGATGCTCGCCAAGATCGCGCCAATGCTCGGCGATGGCGCGGCGGATGTGCGGGTTGCTGATACCCACCTGCTCCAGCCTATCGATCTGCAGCAGCAGACACTCCTGCACATCGCGCGCGCCCACACCCGCCGGCCCGACCTCCTGCAGCTTGCGCAGCACACGCTCGACTTCGGCGAGCGGGGCCCTGAGCGAATCGGCGATCGACTCGACCGACTCTTCGAGGTAGCCCTGGCTGCTGAGCGAACCGACGAGATAGGTCACGATCGATAGGTCGCTTTTGGGCAGTGAGATGGAAAGATCGCGCTGAAGGCTCTCCTGAAGCGTGATCGGCGATGCCACCGCCATCATTGGGTCATTTTCATCTTCTTCTGACCAGCTCATATCGTTCCGATCTGCCTCGCGCAGCCGCGAGTCCTCGCGGAGGCAGGCCATACACACGCCGGCGCTGAGCACACGGCCGCAGTTGGGGCACGTCAGGTCGTTCGTCTCTTGCTGATCGAGCGCCGGGTTCTCTTCGAGCTCGCGGCTCACGAGCTGCTGCAAATCGTGCGTCGAAAGTACAAGCATGCTATTGAGCGCGATCAGAGCCGGCGACGCTTTCATCTGCTGCTGTGGCAACATTGAGACATCGAACGACATATTCATCATAATTGGTCTTTTTCTACGTAAAGGTAAGTTACCCGGCACGCGATTGTAATCAGATAGACACATAGTAAGCAAGATTCGTGCCAGACATCGCGTGCCAGTAGCAGTCCTCGTAAAAAAGACGAATGTTGGGGTGCGGGCGCAGCTAGCCCGCTGCAGAGGGACGGGCTAGCTGTTGCTGCACCGTCAGCAGCATCTGATCGAGATCGAACGGCTTGCTGACGACAGCGTTGGCACCCTGCGCCAGATACTGTTTCGGGTTGACTCCCGCCGTCATCATGATGACTGGCAGATCGGCGAAGCCGCGCTTGCGCAGATACTCCAGTAGATCGCTGCCGAGCATCACCGGCATCGCCACATCGAGGACCACCAGCGATGGCGGCTGACGAAAGATCTCGAGCAGCGCTGTGGCACCATCGTGGCATGTGCGCACAAGATAGCCCTCATCGCGCAGCATATCGGCGAGCAGCGCAGCGATCGCTGGCTCATCATCGACGATCAGTATATCTTTGAGCTGTCCAACCATAATCATACCCACAGTCGAATACGATGGTGCTCGAGTAAGTTGTCGCTGCTCGTTCCGGTAGGAGGAGACCATCGCCAAACATTTCTAGCACAACATGTGTACTGCATAAATTCAAAACTGAGGGCGCGATCCGTACGTACTGTGAGAACGTTGCCTCTCGTAGGGACTGGAGGCAAGAATCGTACCGCGACCTGGCGTATCGTGGTGTAGATCTTGCAGTGTTTCCATCCTAACACCATCTGGTGCATTTCGACATCTCGTTACAAGACGCGCCTAATCGATAACATTGCTCTGCGAAGAGGTGTTTATGGTTTCGCTCCCGCGCAGCCCGATACCAATAGTCTTTGAGACAATCCTGAACAATGCGCCGATTGGGATCGGCTATATCGACGGCAATCTGCGCTACCAGTACGTTAACCCACACCTCGCCGCGATCAATGGGCAGAGCATTGAAGCGCACATCGGCCGGACTTTCACAGAGGTGGTGCCGGAGCTGGCCGCGATCGTCGAGCCGATCTGTCGATCGGTGCTGGACACGGGGGAAGCTCGCATCGATGTGCTCGTCAACGGCACCACGTTGGCGCGGCCGGGCGAGGCCCACGACTGGATTTCGAGCTACTATCCGATCAGTATAGCATCTGGCGCTCCGATTGGGATCGGCATCATCGTCACCGATGTGACGCAGCAGCACCGCCATGCCAGTGAGCGCGAGCAGCTACTGATCTCGCTGCGCGACGCCAATGGGCACGCCGGGGCGGCGGTGGCACTGCTCGAAAGCCTGCTCGCCAATGCGCCAGTGGGATTCGCTTTCATCGACCGCGATCTGCGCTACCGCAGGATCAATCGCTCGCTGGCTGAGATGAATGGCCGATCGGTCGACGAACACATCGGCCGACGCGTAGGCAATATATTTCCACGTCTCGGCGAGGTGCTCGACCCGCTGCTGCTGCTGGTTATGGAAAGCGGCACGCCGATCGTCGACCTCCAATCGAGCGGGGCGAGCGCGCGCGAGGCGGGCGTCGTCCACCACTGGACGACGACGCTCTACCCGGTTCGGCTGCCAGACGGCGAACTGCTCGGCGTCGGGGTGCTCACCAGCGATGTCACCGCTCAGCAGCGGGCCGAGCGCGAGCGCACGCTGCTCGTCGAGGTCAACACGATTCTGCTCGAAGATGCGCTGGACGCACCGAAGATGCTGTGCCATGTCTGCGCGGCGGTGGTGCCAACCTACGCCGATGGCTGCACGCTGTTCCTCGTCGATGAGCACGAGCGCCTGAGCGAGCTCGCGGTGACCTATGCCGACGAGCAGATCGCCGCGCGGCTGATCGCCGCCAGCGCACACTACCGCAAGATGCCAGGCTTTTTCAGCTTGCCGGCCAACCGTGCCATCCGCGCCCGCACCCGTCCGCTGCTGAGTCGCGTCGGCGAGGACGATCTCGCACAGCTCGGCGACCCGACCGTGCGCGAGATCTACCGCGAGGCGGGCGTCACATCGGCGATCGTGCTGCCGCTTCAGGGTCGCAGTACGACGCTGGGCGTTCTCTCGCTCCAACTATGCGACGACCGCCGCCGCTACACCGAGGCCGACCTCGCGTTCGCCGAGGAGCTCGCGCGCCGTATCGCGCTCTCGATCGAGCACGCGCAGCTTTACCACACCAATCGGCTGGCCGTCGAGCGGGCGCAGATGGTGATGGAGCGACTCATCCGGCTACAGGACGTTGCAACCGCGCTGACGCGATCGCTCACCCCAGAGGCCGTGATCGAAGTTGCCGTCAATGAGGGCGGGGGGGCGCTCGGCTCATCGCGCGGCCTAGTGGCGCTCACCAACGATGGCCGCACCGAGCTCGAAATCGTCTTCACCAAGGGTTACAGCGATGCGTTAGTGCGCCCCTGGCAGCGGTTCAGCATCGATCTGCCGGTGCCGCTGGCCGAGGCCGCACGGACGCGCGCGATCGTGGTGGTGGAGAGCCAGAGCGATTTGATCGCGCGCTATCCAGCGATGGCCGGTAACCGCCGCAACACCGACGACGACTCGCTGGCGGTCATCCCGCTGATCGTCGACGGCGATGTGATCGGCGTGCTGGGCTTCAGCTTCATCGGGGTACGCCGCTTCAGCGCCGAAGACCGCGCATTCATGGCGACGCTGGCGCAGCAGTGCGCCCAAATTCTGGCCAAGGCGCGGCTGTACGCCGCCGAGCGTGCCGCACGCGCCGCCGCCGAGAACGCGCTCAGAACCCGCGATCAACTGGTCTCGATCGCCTCGCACGAGCTCAAGACCCCGCTCACCGCCATGCTCGGCAATGCGCAGCTGCTCCAGCGACGGCTCGCAAGCGACCACACGCTCAGCGAGCGCAACGAGCGCGCCATGCGGACGATTGTGCAGCAGGCCGGGCGCATGCGGAAGCTGATCGACGCGATGCTAGATCTCTCGCGCATTCAGGGCGGCTACCTGAGCATCCAGCGCGCCCCGCTCGACCTCGTCGCGCTGATGCAGCGGGTGGTCATCGAGTATGAGCCTTCGGCCGAGCAGCACCGGCTGGAGTGGAGCGCGCCGCAGACGCCGCTGCTGGTGGGGGGCGACGCGCTACGGCTAGAGCAGGTGATGCAGAATCTGATCAGCAACGCGATCAAATACAGCCCGCAGGCCGACAGGGTAGAGATCGCGCTGCGCGAGCATGGCAGCACGGCCGAGGTTGAAGTGCGCGACTTCGGCATCGGCATCGCGGCGGAGGATCAGCCGTACCTGTTCCAGCGCTTCTTTCGCGGCGAGAACGCCCAGCAGCGCGCGATCGGCGGGATGGGCATCGGGCTGTACGTGGTGAAGGAGATCGTCGAGCTGCACAGCGGTAGCGTCGATGTGACGAGCGCGGAGGGCGAGGGCAGCAGCTTTCGCTTTCGGCTACCGCTGCTACCGCGCGATGAGCCGGCGGCGGTGGCCGGCTAGCCGAGCGACTTCTCAGGTACTCCCAGCGCCGCGGCGGCCGTCGCCCGGTCGCCGTTGCTACGCTCGATGGCGAGCATCGTCAGGCGGCGGCGGAGCTCGGCGAGCATCGCGTCGAGCTTGTCGCCCTGGTCGAGCATGCGCCCGAGCACGCTCATCAGCGCCTGATCGGTGGCCGTCGAGGTGTTGCTGAGGAGTAGGTGCTCCGGGCTTATCAGGCCGCCCTGGGCGAGCACCACGGCGCGCTCGATCGTATTTTCGAGCTGACGGACGTTGCCAGGCCAGGCGAACTCATTGAGCGCCTTCATGGCTGCCTCGGTGAGCCGCGGCGGCTGGCCGCCACGGAGGCGGTGCTTATTGAGGAAGTGGTTGACGAGTAGCGGGATATCGTCGGTGCGGTCGTGCAGCGCCGGCATGTGAATGTTGATGACGTTCAGCCGATAGTACAGGTCGTCGCGGAAGGTGCCCTGCTCGGCCTCGTGCTGGAGATCGCGGTTGGTGGCGGTGATCACGCGCACATCGACTTTGACCGCTGCGTTGCCACCGACGCGCTCGAATGTCCGCTCCTGTAGGACGCGCAGCAGCTTTTTCTGCGTCCCCTGGCTGATCTCGCCGATCTCATCGAGGAACAGCGTGCCTTTGTGCGCCTGCTCGAAGCGGCCTTTGCGCTGCACCATCGCGCCGGTGAACGCGCCCTTCTCGTGGCCGAACAGCTCGCTTTCGAGCAGCGTCTCCGGCAGCGCGGCGCAGTTGACCGCCACGAACGGGCCATCGGCGCGCGGCGAGCTTTGATGTAGCACCTGCGCCACCAGCTCCTTGCCCGTGCCGCTCTCGCCAGTCACAAGCACCGTCGATGAGCTGCCGGCCACCCGCCCGATCATCTTGTAGACCTGCTGCATCGCCGCGCTCCGCCCGACGATCACATCGCGCGGATCTTTGTTGACCTGCTGCTCGAGCGCGTAGAGCCGCCGCGTCAGCCGCCGCTGTTCCAGCGCGCGCGAGACGCACTGGACCACCTCTTCGGTGTCAAACGGCTTGGCCAGATAGTCGTAGGCACCGCGCTGCATCGCCTCGATCGTCACCGTCGATGAGTCCTGCGCGGTGATGATCAGCACTGGAAAGTCTTTACCCTTAGCCCGGAGCTGCTGCAGCACCGCCAGCCCATCAGGCGGGGGCATACGTACGTCGAAGATCGCCACATCTGGCTCCTCCTCCTCGACGGCGGCGAGCACGGCCATGCCATTCGAGACTGTCCGCACCGTCGCGCCCTCAGACTCAAGAATATCCCGCAGCAGCTCGCGGATGGTCGGCTCGTCGTCGGCGATTAGAATCGAGCTATCGGTGAGCAGAGGCGCCATACGTGGTCCTTGTTATAGTATTACAGAGCGGCGGTCGTCATCGCAGAGCGGCGATGATCTTGGCGCACGCAGACGACTAGTATAGCGGAACAATCATTATCCTGGACGCTACTCCACTGCAAGAATCGTGCCAATCATCATCCGAACAAACGAGGAAAAGCGATGATCTTGGGAGCTGCGCCCCCGCACCCCCGCTACGCGAGTTTACCATCCCTTACAAGCCTGCTATAGGCGCGTCTGCGGGAGCCGGAAGCGACTCGATAGCGAGCGCCACGCTTTTGGGAAACAGCTCCTGCCAGCGCAGCACGACGTGGCGCAGCGCGTCATCGTCGAGCGTGGCGAGCAGCAGCGTTGCCTGCCGATCGTCGTCGCTGGCGGCGCTATCGACGGCGAGGCAGCTCCGACGCACATCGTCCCAGTCCTCGACGCCCAGCCCGTGGTCGCTCGCGCCGCGCGCCAGGGTGGCCAGCGCTGCGCCGCTCTCAGCGTGGACGGTCACCGCGAAGCTGCGGTAGGCGGATGGCGCGAGCAGCGCCAGCATATCGAAGATCGGAACCTCCTGCTCGCCAAGCAGCTGCGTCCCGCGCGGCGCACCATCGTGCAGCAGTATATCACCGTAGCGGTAGCCACTGCTGGGCGGCAGGGCGCTGCCGACCATGGCGCGCGCCGGGTCGATCCGCTGGCACCAGACGATCGGGCCATCTGGCTGGGCGAGCCGAATCGGCACGTGCCCGAGGTCCATCCGTGGCTCGCTATCGCCGGGCGGCAGCGCGAGACCAAACCCGAGCCAGGCCGTGCGCGCCGCCGCCCAGTCGCCGATGGCGGTGGCGGCGATCCCGGCGTTCCACCACGCCGCCTCGTTAGCCGGGTCGAGCGCTGTGGCGCGCTGGTTGCAGGCGAGCGACTCGGGCCAGCGGCGCTGTAGCTTGCGCACCAGCCCGAGGTTGTACCACGGCGTGGCCCAGTCTGGCGCATGCCTGATGGCGAAAGTGAAGCCCTCGGCGGCCCGCTCCAGGTTGCCTTGGTCAAGCGCCCTGCCGGCGGCGGCGCTGTGTTTGAGCGCCAGATCGTTGGTCAATTACGGCTCGCTTTGGTTCGCAGGCGCGGCTGCTGCGCCGCCGCGCCTGCGAACAAGAGAGGGAACGCGGGGGCTTCGCCCCCGCACCCCCAGCCTCGTACGGGCGAAGCAAGCGCTCATCAATCGTCCCACGCGATCGGATCCAGCACCGCCCCTATACCACACCACCCCGCGCGCCATCGCCCCTGCGCGCCGCATGGAGTATACTGAACCGCCATCGCACGGCTCAGGAGGGCCTATGTCAGCACCGAATAAGAGTCGGCTGGTCTACTCGACGGACCCGGAGCCCGTCAATGAGACCGCAGCGCTCGCCGGCCCGCCGTCGGCCGGGAGGCAGACGGCGCGGATCGCCCGCGACCGCAAGCGCCGCGCCGGCAAGACCGTCACGGTGATCAGCGGGCTGCGCCACGATCCGCAGACCCTCGGTACCCTGCTTAAGACGCTCAAGACCCAGTGCGGCGCGGGCGGCACCGTCAAAGACGGCGAGATCGAGATTCAGGGCGACCACCGCGAGCGCGTCGCGTCGATCCTCGGCGGTATGGGATATGCCACCAAGTTCATCGGCGGCTGAGCCCGCCGCGCCGGACTAGTCCTCGGGCGCTGGCTGCGGCGCGACTTCGAAGCCAGCCAGGTGCTCGATGGCCTTGATCAGCGCGTGGTTGCCCTCGCCGCCGAGCCCGCGGGCCTGGAGCGTGCGATAGAGCTGAAAGATCAGCGCCGTGCCGGGCAGCGGCACCCCCAGATCGTCGGCGGCGTCCAGGATCAGCCGCACATCTTTCTGCTGGAGATCGATGGTGAAGCCCGGTCGCCAGTCGCGCCTGAGCACCTGCGGCCCGCGGTTGGACAGCATCCAGCTTCCCGCCGCCCCGCCCGCCACCGCCGCAAGCGTCTTTTCCAGATCCACCCCGCCGGCCTGAGCCAGCAGCAGCGCCTCGGAGACCGCCAGCATATTCCCCACCACCAGGATCTGATTGACCAGCTTGACGGTCTGGCCGGCGCCGCTCGGCCCGACGTGGGTGATCGTCTTGCCGATCGCCTGAAACAGCGGCATCGCCCGCGCCACATCGGCCGCCGCCCCGCCGACCATGACGCTCAGCGTGCCGCGCGCCGCACCCTCGCTACCGCCGCTGACCGGCGCGTCGAGCATGGCCACGCCGCGCGTTGCGAGCCGCTCGGCGAATTGCCGCGTCGCCTCTGGGCTAATCGTCGAGAGGTCGATTACCAGCGCGCCGTCACGCGCGCCGGCCGCCACGCCAGCCTCGCCAAACAGCACCTGCTCAACATCTGGCGTATCGCTGACGCAGAGCATGATGACATCGGCAGCGCGCGCGGCCTGCTGCGCCGTCTGCGCCACCTTAGCACCCTCGGCGGCGAGCTCCTCGGCGCGGGCTGCGGTGCGGTTCCAGACGGTCACGTCGAACCCGGCCGCGAGCAGGTTGCGCACCATTCCCCGGCCCATAATCCCCAGCCCTACAAATGCGACCCGCTCGCCCATGGTTTGCTCCTGCTTGTGTTCAATTCAGAAATAGTTGGATCACCTGCCGATCTACTGTACCATACTTGAATGCGTGGCAGCGAGAGGGTAAGGATGATCCCGCAGGTGACCGGCAGCGATACACGTCCCGTCGGGGGGTGGTCCCGCAGGGTGTGACGGGCAGCGGTACACGTCCCGTCCATGCCGGCGATCCACGCCCGCTGCCCGTCACCTCGCACGTACACCTCCACACGGCGATAGCGCAGCTCCGTCCTGCGCTGCCTCGCCGCGAAGCGAGACACGCATCCGACAAGTACTACACTTGCGCTGTGGCATAGATCTTGCGCCTAATACGGTAGATGTAGGCTGTGGCGGCTAGTTCGTGTCCTGGACACATTGGACACTATTGTGTTCACCGTAATAGAGGAGGAGCGACCAATGCCCTTTAACGATCGATCGCGCTTAGATGCATCACAGGTCGAAGACCGACGTGGCCGCGGCGTCGGCAGCACGGTGGCCATCGGTGGCGGTGGTATCGGCCTGCTCATAGTAGTGGTGGCGCTCCTGCTCGGCGTCGACCCATCCAAGCTCGGCCCGCTGACGCAGTCATCGTCACAGGCGGGGACCACCGGCGGCGCAAACTCTGCCAGCACGCTTGAGCAGTGTCAGACCGGCGCCGATGCCAACAGTCGCGAGGACTGTCAGGTCGTCGGCTTCGTGAACAGCATCCAATCGTTCTGGACCGATGAGTTCAAGCGCCGCGGCGCAACCTATAGCCCGGCTAAGCTCGTGCTCTACAGCGATGCAACTGACGGTGCTTGTGGCTATGCTAACGCCGCTGTCGGGCCATTCTACTGCCCGAACGACCAGCAGGTCTACCTCGATCTAGCGTTCTTCCAGGAGCTCCGTACTCGCTTCGGGGCGAAAGGCGGCTCGTTTGCCGAGGCGTACGTTGTGGCGCACGAGTACGGCCACCATATCCAGGCGCTCACCGGCGGGCTGAACGCAGCGGCGGGCGCGCGCGATACCGGGCCGAACAGCAGCTCGGTGATGGTCGAGCTTCAGGCCGACTGCTTCGCCGGCGTCTGGGCGCGTCACGCCACCGAGACCGGCTATCTGACGCAGGTGACTCAGGCGGACATCGCCCAGAGCTTGGACGCCGCGGCGGCGGTGGGCGACGACCGCATCCAGCAGTCCACGCAGGGCTCTGTCTCGCCCGAGTCGTGGACCCACGGGTCGTCTGACCAGCGTCAGAAGGCCTTGGCCGATGGGCTGCAATCCGGCGATATGGAGAGCTGTAAGACGCCGGGGTGGACGCCGTAGATACTGCAGACGATACATTCGGGCGAGCGTAAGGATGGCAGCAGTGGACCCATTCGCCGACTACCACGACTACATCGGCAGCAGCCCGAGCCGCTTCTACAAGACGACGCTGTTCCAGACCGAGCGGCTGCTGCTCGGTCTGGACTGCTTGGAGCCAGGACAATCGCAGGATGAACACCGGCACGCCGGGCGTGATAAGTTCTACGCGGTGCTTGAGGGTCGCGGCAGCTTCCGCATCGGCGGGGCCGAGCGCGAGCTCGGCCCCGGGCAGATCGCCTGGGCGGCGGCCGATGTGACCCACTCGGTGATAAATCCAGGCCCCGATCGGCTCGTGCTACTGATCGGGATCGCGCCAGAGCCAAACTAGCTGGCGGCGAAGTCGGCCGCCACCTGCTCAAGGTACTCGCGGTTCTTGCCCATATCTTCGCGCCCTAGCCGCGCCTGCGACCGAAAGCGCACCGTGCCGCTCGCCGCGTCGATCGTAAACTCGGCGTCGTTGGGGAAGCCGATCGTCGGCGAGCGAAACACGACGTGAACGTAGCCAGGCCGCTCCTCGATGATCTCGGTGCGCGGCTGCGCCCGCAGCGCCGCCAGCAGCCGGGCCTGCGCAGATGGCGCGCCGTCGGCGAACGTCAGCGGCGGCAGCATCCCGCCGGCCTCCACCTGCTGCGATGCGGCGCAGTTCAGGCTGCTCGCACACGGCGCAAGCGTCCCATCCGCGGCTCCCACCTCCGGCGGCGCCTGCACGGTGCGCGCGCCATACCACATCGCCAGCACGCCGCCGGCGGCCAAGACGGCCAGCGCGCTAGCGAGCTTCACCAGCCTATTTCGCCGTTTCATGTGTGATTCCTTGTGATGCGCGATAGACCAATCCTACGGGAGGAGAAAAGGGATGATCTCGGGGCTGCGCCCCGAACCCCGCTTTGCGCGTGTACAAACTCACGTAGGATTGCGATGGCAGTGCCGTGAGAGTATATATCCTAAGTTGACCTGTATGTGCTCGAACGGGAGCGCGTAGCTGCGCGCAGGGGTCGACCCGACCCGATGACCGCCGCGGCCGGTGAGCGCTGTGGCGATCGCGGCAGCATGCTCGTGGCAGTTCTCGATGAACAGCGTGTAGCGCTGCTGCACCCCGGCCGCCACCGTGCCGGCAAGGTATAGCCCCGGCACATTGCTCTCCATCGTGGCCGCGTCGAAGACCGGCACCCGGTTAGAGCCGAGCAGCGTCACGCCGGCCTGCTCAAGTAGCGTCTGGTCGCCGCGAAACCCGGTCGCCAGCAGCACGAAGTCTGCCAGGTGCGGCACGGCTGCGTCGGCGATGGCCACGCCATCCACCACCGGCGCCAGCAGCGCATGTATCGGCGTCAGCGCGATGGGCGCAGTCTCCGGCAGAAACCCGATCGTGCCGGCCTCGATCTGCGCCGCCAGATCGGGCATCAGCCAGTGCTTGACCCGGCTCTCGTCGAACCAGCTACGGCGGTAGCTGATGGTGACGGCCGCGCCGGCTCGCCAGCAGCGCAGCGCCGCCTCGACCGCCGAGTTGCGCCCACCGACGATCAGCAGCCGGGTGTGGAAGTAGTCGTGCGGGTCGCGAAAGTAGTGCGAGACGTGGGGCAGGTCTTCGCCCGGGATGTGCAGCCGCTGCGGCAGCTCCATATCGCCGATCGCCAGCACCACCCGCCGCGCCAGGTAGCTGCGCTCCTCGCCGCGCGCCGCCGTGGTCAGCGCAAAGCCGCCGCCAGCCTCGCGACGCAGCGCCACCACCGGCTCGTAGCTGCTGATGGCCAGCCCCTCCTGCTCGACGATGGCGCGTAGGTAGGCCAGGTACTCCTCGCCGGTGATCCGCCCCTGATGGTTGTTGACGATCGGGATCTGACATAGCTCAAGCCGCTCAGTGGTGCTGAAGAACGGCGTGTTGCGCGGCCACCAGGTCATCGTCCGCCCGATCTGCCCGGCGTCGAAGTGGATGTACTCCAGCCCGGCGCGCTTGAGGCAGACCGCAAGCTCGATGCCGATCGGGCCAGCGCCGATGATGGCGACGGGATAGTGATATTGGTTCATTGGTATGTTTCCGCGTGGTGG
>JAYUUK010000532.1:0-20729 GCA_043754595.1 Roseiflexaceae bacterium
GGGGGGGGGGGGGGGGGGGCCCACCGCCCCCCGCGTCTCTTTTTTCTGGGGCTGGCGACGCAGCCGCCAGCCCCAGCTCCTACCCGTACCGCGCAAAAATTTTGCGGTACACATCGCTGGTTTGCATCAGCTCATCGTGGGTGCCCTGCGCCACCAGCTCGCCACCGCGCAGCACCAGCACTCTATCGGCCCAACGGATCTGCGACAGCCGGTGGGTGATCAGCAGCGTCGTCCGCCCCTGCATGATCAGCCGCATCGCCTTTTGGATCTCGTCCTCGGTGGCGCTATCGATCGCGCTGGTGCTGTCGTCCAGGATGAGGATGCGCGGGTTGGAGAGAAACGCGCGGGCGATGGCGATCCGCTGCCGCTGCCCACCGGAGAGTGTCACGCCGCGCTCGCCGACCACTGTGGCGTAGCCATCTGGCAGCGCGCTGATGAACTCGTGGGCCTGGGCCTCGCGGGCGGCGCGCTCGATCCGCTCCTGGCTGGCGTCAGGGATGCCGAACGCGATATTGTCGGCGATCGATCGCGAGAATAGAAAGATGTCCTGCTCGATCTGCGAGATCTGCGACCGTAGCGAGTCCAAATTCCACTCACGCACATCGACGCCGTCGATCAGCACCCGCCCGGCGGTCGCATCGTAGACTCGGTTCACCAGCCGGGTCAGCGTCGTCTTGCCGGCGCCTGTCTGCCCGACGATCGCGATCGTCTCGCCTGGGCTGGCCTGAAACGAGATCTTGCTCAGCACATCGAACGTGGCTTGCGGCGTCGCGGGCGTTGGCGGCCCCCACGGACCCACCGGCTCGGCAGGTTTTGGCGGGTAGCTGAAGCTGACGTTCTCGAACGTGATCGCGCCATCGATCGTGGCGCTGCGCCCGGCGGTATTCTGGTCCAGCAGCGTCTCGGTCCTCATCATCGATAGGATTCGGTCGGCGCCGGCGAAGCCGAGCTGCAGCAGCGCGAAGGTGAACAGCGAGATGAACGTCGGGAAGCGCAGCACCTCGAGCAGACCCATGTAGGCGATGATCTGCCCGATGCTGATCTGGCCGAGGGTGTAAAGGTAGAGCGCGTGGCCGAAGCCGAGACCGAGCAGCACACCGTAGAGCAGCAGCGGCAGATAGCGGGCTTGGATGCCGCCCTCGCGCACGAACAGATCGCGGTAGGCCCGCGCGCCAGATGAGAACTTGGCGATCTCAGCCGGCTCCTGCGCATAGCCCTTGACCACTTCGATGCCGCTGATCGACTCGGCGAGGCTGGCGTTGAGCTGCCCGAACTGCCCGCGCAGCGCGCCGGCCACCGGCCCGAGCGCGCCGGCGTAGTTTCGCAGCGCCAGCACGAACGTCACCAAAAATAGCAGCGGCATCACCAGCAGCTCGATCTTGATCGTGGCAATTAGCACCAGCGGGATAATAATGTTCAGCACCGACTCGACGATCAGGCTGAGCCCCGGCGTCAGCATCGGGTTGAGCTGCTGCACATCGTTGGTGGCGCGCGCCATAATGTCGCCCACCCGCTGCTGGTTGTGGAAGGTCAGGCTCTTGCCGAGCAGATTGACGTACAGCTCCTCGCGGGCATCGCGCTCGACGAGCTGCGCCAGATATTGGCTCGAAAAGCTATTCCCCACGTCGATCAGACCGTGCAGCAGCCGCACGCCGAGGATCGTCAGCGCGACCGCAGTGAGCTGCGCCAGGCCGGCCCCGCTCACGATCGCATCGAACGCCTGCCCCACCAGTACCGACGTGTAGCTGTAGAGCAGCGCGATGCCGATCGTGCTGATCAGAAAGATGACCGGCAGATGGGGGTAGCGCAGCACGTGCGATACGATCCAGCGCGACGACGACGAGGTATCGTAGCGCGGTACCCCGGCCACTGAAAATTCCTGTGCCATAAACCCTATCTTCTATAGCCAATTGTCAATTACTCTGGCCCGCGCTCACGATAACACAGTCGCTGGTGGAGAGATAGGTGCGCGCCGCCGTCACAATCTCGTCGTGGCTAATGCCGCGTATGATCGACGGGTAGCGGCGAATGTAGTCGAAGCCGAGCCCGTAGCGCTCGATCCCGAGCAGCGTCCCGGCGATGCCGTCGCTCGTTTCGAGCCCGAGCACGGTACTCCCGGTCATGAAATCGCGCGCGTCGGCGACCTCCTCGTCCGTCGGGCCCTCGCGCACAAACAGCGCGATCTCGTGGAGGATGGCCTCGATGGCGGTGTCGATGTCGCGCGGGTTGACGCCCGCCAGCGCCGCCCACGGCCCGGCCCCGATGTCGGCGTCGAAGCTCGATCCGCAGTAGTAGGCCAGCCCCTGCCGCTCGCGCACGTTCTCGCCGAGCCGCCCGCCCATTCCGATCCGGCCAAGAATCATGTTGGCGATGCTGGCGGCGTAGAAGTCTGGCGCGGCGCGCGTCAGCCCGTGGACGGCGTAGACGATGTCGGACTGGCTCTTGCCAGACACCTCGATGTGGTGCCGCGTCACACCGGCGAGCGTCGTCGCTGGCGGCAGATGCTGCTCGCGCGGCACCCCATCGACGCGCCAGCCGCCAAACACCTGTTCGAGCTGCGCGATCACCGCCTGCGGCTCGATCGCGCCGACCACCGCGATCGTCGTCAGCTGCGGGTGGAACAGCCGGTGAAACGCAACCAGGTCGCTGCGGACAATGGTGGCGACGGTATCGACGGTGCCGCTGCTGACCCGGCTGTACGGGTGCTCTGGCGGAAACAGCAGCGACCGCACCTCGCGCGATGCCTGCACCCGCGTGTCCTGCTCGTTCTCGCGCAGCCCCATCAGAAACTGCCCGCGCAGCCGCTCGACCTCGATCGCCGGGAAAGTCGGCGCGCCAATCATCTCGGCCAGCAGCCCGAGCACCAGCGGCAGATCTTCCGCCAGCGATTTGCCGCCGAATCCGGTGGTGTGTACCCCGCCGCCGGCGTTGACGCTCGCGCCAACCGCCTCGGTGCTGCCAACAATATCCTGAAAGCTATGGTGCTGTGTGCCGCGGATCAACGCCGCCCCGGTGAACGCGGCCAGCCCGCTCTTCTCCGCCGGCTCGAAGACCGCGCCGACCCGGATCTCGCCGCGCACGCTCACTGTCGGCGCCGTGCCGTTGCGCTGCACCAGCGCGACGACGCCGTTGGACAAGACGTGCCGCACCGCCGTCTCGATCGATCCGCCTGTGCTGTTCGTCATGCTGCCCCCGTCGGGATAAACAGACCGACCGTTCGCCGATCCGGGATCAAGTAGCGCTGTGCCATCTGCCGCACGTTGTCGGCCGTCACTGCGGCGATCTCGTCGAGCAGCGTATCGAGCCGCGCGTGGCTATCCAGCACCTCCCACATGCCGAGCAGTAGCGCCTGATTGGTGACGCTCTCGCCCGAGTAGGCCGTCTGTGCGCGGATCTGCTTGATCACTTTCGTCAGCTCGTCCTGGCTGACGCCGTCCTGCTGCACCTTGCCGATCTCGGTTTCGAGCACGCGTTCGATCTCGATGGTGGTGTGGCCCTCCTGCACCCCCGCTGAAAACTCGAACAGGTTCGGGTCGACCGTCGGGCGGAAGCTGCTGCCGGCGTAGGATGCGATCTGTGTCTCCACCAGGGCGCGGTACAGCCGCGCGCTGCGGTTCGTCTGCCCGCCACCGCCCATCCCCATGCCCTTGGCCCCCGAGAGGACTCCATCGAGCACCAGCAGCGCGGCGAAGTCTGGGTGTTTGGCGTTCGGCGAGCGGTAGCCGATCTGCAGATACTCGGCCGGGCCCGGCCGCCGCACGATCACGCGGCGCTCGCCCTGCTGCTCCGGCTCGATGGCCCGCAACGCCGGCAGCGCCGGCCCGGTCGGGAGCGAGCCGAAGTAGGTCTCGATCTGCCGCAGCATCGCGTCGCTGTCGAAATCCCCAGCCAGTACCAGCACCGCATTATTTGGCGTATAGTAGGTCTGATAATGCTCGTAGAGCTCGTCGCGGGTAATGGCGAGCAGGTCGCCGCGCCAGCCGATGACGTCGTTGCGGTAGGGGTGAACCTGAAACGCCGCAGCCATGACCGCCTCGTTGAGCCAGTGGTCTGGCTCGTTCTCGTAGCCCTCGCGCTCGGCCAGAATCACCGTCCGCTCGCTCTCGACTTCCTCTGGCACAAATAGCGAGTTGGCCATGCGGTCCGACTCGATCCGCAGTGCGAGCTCGATTCGGTCGGCCGGCAGCGTCTCGTAGTAGGCGGTGTAGTCGTACGATGTGAAGGCGTTGAAGCTGCCGCCGTTGCGCGCGATCAGCCGATCCATCTCGCCGGGCGGCATGCTCGGCGTCCCCTTGAACAGCATATGCTCGACCCAGTGCGAGATCCCGGTGGTGCCAAGCGTCTCGTTGCGCGATCCGACGCGATACCAGACCCAGGATGTCGCCACCGGGGCGCTATGGGATTCGTGAAGCAGCACCAGCATGCCATTTGCCAGCCGGTGGGAGGTCAGTCCAGTCATTCGGTGTCCTTCGCCAGTTCGCGGTTCGAACGTATATTATATCGTGATTGTCTCATCAATAGCGTAAAGGTCAGCGTTCTGGATGCGCGCGGCACAAAGTTGTGCCATATCGATGCATCCAACTGACGCGCGCCGCGTAGGAATGTATGCGCGCAGCGCTCTGCGCCGGAGCTAGACCGAGGAGACGCCATATGGCGGTCAACAACCAGCAGCGTCCGTTAGCCGCCACACCGCAGCGGTCCGCCCCAATCGAGATCGTGCGCCGGCGCCGCATCGCTGTGCCGCCCGAGCGCGTGTTCGCGATCCTCAGTAGCCCGGCCAATCTCGCCGAGCTCCTGCCGCGGGTCAGGCGCGTCGAGATGCTTGAGCGCAGCGCGACCCGCGCTCATATCGTGGCGCATCTGGCGCTGACGCCGTTCTACACCATCCGCGCCGATGGCGAGGTGCGCTGGGTGACTAACCGCGAGATCTGCTTCAGCGCTATCGAGCCAGCACAGGTCGAGGCCTGCTACCAGCTTGAGCCAGACGGCGACGGGACGCAGGTCCGCGCGACGCTGCGTCTCGATCTGTCGTCGATGCTCGGCGCGCTCGGCGCGCTGGTGCCAGACGAGAGCATTGTGGCGCTCGCCACCCCAGACATCGACGCCACGCTGGCCGCGCTCGCCCGCCGCGCCGTTCGCTCCACGCCGTGATCGATCTGCTGCGGATCGCCATCGGCCTGGTCTGCAGCGCGCTGATCGGCGGCGCGGCCTACTGGCGCGGAGCCCTGACTCGCTCGGGCTGGCTCGGCGCGATACTCACCGGCACGCTCACCTTCGGCTTTGGCGGCTGGGCCTGGGGTCTGACGCTGATCGCGTTCTTCATTAGCAGCACGGTGCTCTCGAAGCTTGGCGAGGCGGAGAAGCTGCGCCGCGCCGGCGATATGTTCGCCAAGGGCGGCAGGCGCGATATCTGGCAGACGCTGGCTAACGGCGGGATCGGCGCGCTGCTGGCGCTGCTCTACGGGGTGCTCGGCGAGCCGGCCGCGCCGCTCGCGCTGTTTGTTGGAGTGATGGCCACCGTCACCGCCGATACCTGGGCCACCGAGATCGGCACGCTCAGCGCCGCCCGGCCCGTCAGCATCGTGACCTGGCGCGCGGTCGCTCCCGGCACCTCTGGCGGTATCTCGCTCCCGGGAACCCTGGCCACGGTCGGCGGGGCGCTGTTCATCGGGCTCATGTTCGCCGGTCTGCGCTGGTGGGAGCGCGGCGCAGTCGCTCCGGCGCTGGTGGTCGCTGGGCTTATCGGCGGGGTGGCTGGTAGCCTATCTGATAGCTTGCTCGGCGCGACGCTGCAGGCGATATATCGCGGTGTCAGCGGCGAGACCGAGCGTAGGGCCGATGATGCTGGCAGACCCAACCCGATGCTGCGCGGGCTCGGCTGGATGACCAACGACGCGGTAAACCTGACGAGCTCGCTGATCGGTGGCGCGGTTGCGCTGCTCGTGGCACTCGCCCTCAGCCGCTGACGCCTCGCGCAACTCCTCACCATCAGCCAGCCGCCAACCAATGAACGTAACGCCGTGCCAGCGCGGTTTAGTCATCGCTCACTCCTCGGCGCGATCAAGATCGCGTCGATTATGGCGTTTTCGTCGGGGGTTTCCACGACCGCCCGTGTCCCTCACGCTCCCACCACTCGCGCGCCGATTGGACGATGACCATTTCCCCGGTCTCGTCAAACTCTGAACTGTCTGCGGTGGCCCAGCCAAACGAGGTATGGGCGAGCGACTCGATCGAAAGGGCGGCATTGCGCCGAACCGATATCGAGTCATTGCGTGCGTCGTACAGCACCTTTTTACTTTCGATCGGAATGCTCGATGTTCGTAGCCTATTGTAGCGCCAGCTACCCGGTGGGCGGGAGCGGTGCGTTGGGGTCGGCGGGCGGCGTATTCGGGTCGACCGGCGGCGGTTGTGCGGCGTCGACGGCCGGAGCCGGTAGCGGCTGCTCGGCGTTGGGGTCGACGGGCGGCGGCGTATTCGGGTCGACGGGCGGCGGCGCATTCGGGTCGACTGGCGCCGCCGTCGGGCGGGGGGGCGCCGGCGGTCGCGGCGCGCCGGGGATCGAGCCATAGCCCTGGGCGTGCGGCACGGCGATCGTGGGCCGGCCGTTGTGCATATTCGTCGGGTTCACCGTGAAGATGTTCGGCCACGGGCGGAAGCGCGTGCGGAACAGCTCGGGCTTCTGCTGCACCCCATTGATGGTGATGATCCGCTGGACATCGATCGTGATGCCCGGCCGCGCGCGGTCGCTCTGCTTGATAGTCCCGATCGGCTGGTCGCGGTCGGCGGCGAAGACTGGCGCGCTCGGCGGCTGGATGAGATCGTACATCCGCTGTTTGATATCGACGGTACGATTGAGCTTCGTACCATAGATCTCGATCTGAGCCACGCCGGTATCCGGGTTGGACCATGCCTGGAGCAGCAGCCACTTGCCGGTGTCGTTAAGGAACTTAAAATCCGGCCCACCGGTGAAGATCGTGGCGTCCAGGCCAGGGCCATTGCCGAGCGGCCCGAGCGCGTACTTGTTGTACCAGCTGATGTAGAACGAGTGGCCCCAGCGCTCAGTGATCGGGAAGCCGCCCCAGAATGCCGCGCGGAACATCGTCGTCGAGTCCTGGCAGATACCGCCGCCAAACTCCAGCTGCGTGCGATTTTCGATGATCGCGTAACCTTTAACAAACCCGTTAGCCTCATCGATATCGCCGATATTATTATTGAACGAAAACTCCTCGTTCGGGGCGATCAGCAGCCCGTCGAGCAGCTTCATGCCAGCGCCGATATTATGGATGCGATACTCGGCCGAGCCGGTGAAGTCGCTCTTGCCAATGCTGATCAGCTCGTCGAGCCCGACCTGACCGATGTTGGCCGCTGTCACCGGCGGGTCGATCGTCGTGACCGGCAGATCGACCTGCGTCGTCCCATTTTGGAGCGCGGCGACCACGGCGGTGCGGGCGGTTGAGATGTCGATCCGCGAGCCAGGGACGCCGGCGCGCGCGATCTTCGGCTTGCCATCGTTCCAGGCGACCCGCGGGTTCATGGGCTTGGTGGCGGTCTCATCGACGAAGGCCGCGAGCATACTGTCGAGCGTCGCCTCGTCGATCTGAACCGCGAGCGAGTCTTCGTTTGCACCTGTGGCGCGGCTGACGCTAACGATCTTGGCGATATCGCTTGGGATGAGCAGATACTGACGGCCGTTGGCGTCGAGCTTGAGCGGGGCAGCGAACATGCGCGAGAGCTGATCTGCGGCTCGCTGCACTGTTGTATCGGGCAGCCGCGGCGCGATCGTCCGCTGCTGGAGCTGGACGTCGGCCGGCTCGAAGCGCGCCACCTTGGCATCGAACTCGTGTAGCGTCGCGTCGACGAGCACCTGCCGCCCGGTCTGCGCCGGCGCTGTGTTAATCACCGTGCCCTGGCGCGTGAGTGCGGCGTCGCGGGCCGGCGCGTCGATGTCTGCGGCCAGCGTTTCGATGTAGCGCTGCGCCGTCCGCTCGTCAAACGAGGCGCGAACCGGCACATCGAGGCCATTTTGCCAGATCGCCGCTACCTGCTGCATATTTTCGAGCAGGCTATTTTCCCGGCCGGCGCGATAGGCGTCGTCCACCGCCGTGGTGAAATCGAACGTGATGCCGATCTCTGACGGCTTGGGCTTCCAGACCTGCTCGCCCGAGCGGAGCGTCAGCGGCGCATCGAGGAATGTGCCAAAACGCGCCCGCAACGCCGCCTCGGCCTGCTGCTGCGTCAGTTCGCCAACATCGATGCCGTGGATCGACACATTTGGGTAGATCTTGCCGCGGTAGCTCTGGTCGATCGTGTACAGCATATAACTGGCCACGCTGCCGAGAATAGTGAGTAGCAACACCACGATGCCCAGCGCCACTAGCCCGGGGTTTGGTGGGCGGCGCGGGGCGAGGCGTGGTGCCTGGGCGTTGATAAACTCTGGCTTGAGCTGTTCTGTTGACACAGCCTTCTCCACTCGTAGATAAGTACACGATTAACCTCGGTACTATAGCGTACAGGTGTGCGAGCTGTCAATGACATTGCGGTGACATGTTCGATACAATGATGCAGCAAAATAGCGCGCTGTGATGCGCTATCCGCCAACGTGTGTCAGCGGCTGCGCCGCGCCCGCCGCACCGCCCGCCGCAGGGTGCGGAGGCCGCGGAGGTGCAGCGCTCGCCTCGGCAAACGCCGGAGCGTCGATCCATCGAGATGCGGGGTGCGCAGCTGCCCGACCGTCCGCAGCGCGATCTGGCGCAGCCGCGAGCGCCTAGCAGGCGGCGCGAGCTCGAGCTGCTGCATCAGCGCGCGCGCGATCTGGAGCGCGCCGTCGCGTGGCACCGCGCCGTTGAGCCGCTCGACGGTGGCGGCGTAGATCTCGGGACGCATCAGGTCGGTCAGCGCCGGTGTGATGCGGTCGATCGTCGGGCAGTAGGCGCCGAACTCGTGGTTGAGCACGAAGTCAATGTTGCCGCGCTCTTGCGGCCCGACCGCCTGGGTCACGATCACCGGCCGACGCATCACCAGCGCTTCCATCAGCGTGCCTGGGCCGGCCTTGGTCACCACTACATCGGCAGCCGCCATCAGCGCCTCCATATTATCGACGAAGCCGAAGATCGCCGTGGTTGCGCCGAGCTTGAGGCCGACGAGGTCTTCGTAGAGCGCGGTGTTGCGCCCGGTGACGACGAGCAGCTGGATATCGGGGAACGAGCGGCGCAGGTCGAGCACGACATCGCGCAGGTTGCCAGAGCCGACGCCGCCGCTGGTGATAAGCACGGTGAATGGCGCACCGGCGACGCCAAGATCCTGCTGTGCCTCGGCCTGCGAGCGCTCGTAGGCGGCGAACTTGGGGTGGACGGGGAAGCCGAGCTGGAGCAACTTGGCATGCGGTAGCGGCCCGAGGCTCAGCCGCTCGTAAGCCTCGGCGGTGGGTACGATGCATAGCTCGGCCTGCGGGTCTGACCAGGCGGCGTGGATCGTCACAAGATCGGTCACGACAGTTAGGAAGCGAAACGGCAACCGGTAGGTCGATCGGGAGTAGCCGATCATACGGTTGACGATCGCGTGGACCGAGACCACCAGATCGGGTTGCACCTCATTGAGGACGTGGAGCAGATTGCGGTGCGCCCCGAGATAGACGAGCTGTGTGAGCGTATCGACGCGACGCCGGCCGTCGGTGGCCTGATAAATCAGATTGAACAGTGGCAGCCAGCGGGTCGAGAGCTGGTCGAAGAGCTGTGGCGCATCGCGGACGATCGGCATCCCGGTGCGCGCCAGGATATCGACGATGTGGCATTCGTAGGCCGGCCCACCGAGCTGCTGGATGGCGGCGCTGATGGCCACCGCCCCAGATCGATGGCCGCTGCCGGTATCTGAGATGGCAAATAAGATTCGTGGCATGCGCTCGCACCTCTCGCGGGGAGTATGAGTATTCCACCACCGAGCCTGGTAACTATCGCTATCCTACCACAAGCGGTGGTGGTTGCAAAGCAGACGGTGCTGGTCGCAAAGCAGACTACACCACAATATCGCTACCGAACTGACGATCAACATTGCGCATCCTCGGGGGGTGCAGTAGTATGCTATAGCCGGTTCGCACCTATGCAGGCGTGACGATCGCGCCAACTCGGCAAGATGGGAGATTCTATGCAGGCGCTCAGCTCTCCGGCCGCGCTCACGATGCCGCACCCCGGCACGCGCAGCGCGCAGCCGCTCCTGCCGCTAAAATTTATGCCGCCGCCGACGCGCGAGCTGGTGCAGCTTCGGCCAGATCTCCAGGCGCTATTGGCGGAGGTGCGGCTCCAGCCGGTGACGATGGTCGTCGCGCCGGCTGGCTATGGCAAGACGACGCTGCTCTCGCACTGGGAAAACGAGCTGTCACGCACCGGCGCGCCCGTCTGCTGGCTGACCGTCGACTCCGCTGAGCGCGACCCGGCAATGTTTCTCGCCTATCTGATCGGCGCGTTTCAAAAAACCTTCCCCGGGCTTGGGGCAGATGCATGGCGTATGCTCCAGAGCGTCGCCCACGTCGAGTTCGACTGGCCGCTGGTGGCCGGCGCGCTGTGCAGCGACCTGCAGCGCAAGCTGGTGACCGCATCATTCCTGGTGCTCGACGACCTGCACACCGCCGCAGATTCGGCGGTGGTCGCGCAGATCCTGGGCTACATCCTGCGCGCCGCCCCGCCGACGCTACACGTCATCCTGGCGACCCGGCGGATGCTCGCGTTTGCGCCGATAGGGCGGCTGCGCACTGAGCGTCGGATCGTCGAGCTCACCCAGCGCGACCTGCATCTGAGCGTCGATGAGGCCAGGCAGGTGCTGGCCGGGCAGCAGGTCAACTTGGAGCCAGACGAGCTCAATCTGCTGCTCGCGCGCACCGACGGGTGGGCGCTGAGCTTGCAGCTTGCAGCGCGCGCGCTCGCCGATCTCCCCGCCGTCAGACGCGGCAGCTTCGTGAGAGCGCTTGGCGGCGGGCAGGAGCAGATCTTCTCTTACCTGGCCACCGAAGTCCTCGCCGACCTGCCGCCCGACCTGATGTCATTTTTGCAGATGGCGGCGATCCCGGCCTACTTCGACGCCGACCTACTGACGGCGGTGCTCGACCGCGATGATGTCGGCTATCTACTGCGCCGCGCGCAGGTCCTCGGGCTGCCAATCATCGCGCTTGAGGCTCATAGCGATCTGGTGCGCTTCCACCCGCTCTGGCGCGAGCTGCTGCTGCGCGGGCTCAGCGAGCAGATCGACGGCGATCAGCTGCGCGATCTCCAGCGGCAGTTTGGCATGGCCTTCGAGACCCGCGGCGAGCTCGAGCAGGCGCTCGAACATTTTGCGCAGGCCGACGCCGAGGATGATCTGGCGCGGGCGTTGCGCGACCGGGCCTGGCCACTGCTTCAGTCGCCGCGCCGCGAGACGATCCGCAGCTGGCTGACGCGGCTGCCCGAGTCGCTGCGCGACCAGAGCGCCGATCTGCTGTATATGTGGGGGTTTAGCCACGTTGTCTCAGACCCGGCAGCGGCGGCGGCGGCCATCGTGCGCGCCGCCGCGATGTTCCGCGAAGCGGACCAGCCAGCGCGCGAGCTGCGCGCGTACTCCGATTTGGTGCCCCTCTTCTACTGGCAGACTCATCCGGCCGAGTTCACAGCTCTGTGCGCCAGCGCCATCCGCGCGGCCAACCGGGCGCGCGATTCCTGGTCGCGCGGGACCGCGCTGACCTGTGTGGCCGCGATGCTAGCCTCGCGCGGCCGCTACAGCGCCGCGCTGCGCGTGGCGCAGCACGCCGCCACCAGACCGCTTAACCCAGCCTGGCGCTGGCTGCTGGCGATCGTCCGCGCTACGATCAACACCCAGCTCGGCCGGCCGGTCGAGGCGATCGCGATCATCGACGAGACGCTGGCGCTGCCGCTCGTAGATCAAGACGATCGGCTGCGCCAGCACCTGCTACGCCAGCGAGCCATGGCGCGGCTGGCGCAGGGTGCGATCGATGAGGCGGTGCGGGTGTCGCTCGAAGCCCACCGCGCGCTGGCCGATTACTACCGCGATGGGACGGCCGGCCACAGCGCCGCGCAGCTCGGCCTGCTGCTGGCGATCAACGAGCGGCCAGACGAGGCGATCACCTACTTGACGCAGGCGCGGACGCTCTTTCACGAGAGCGGCATGAGCGCCGAGCTGGCGAGCGTCCAGCTGATCGAGCTGTATGCGATGGCTAAAAGTGGCCGCAGCGCGGCGGTGGGGAACGCGATCGAGACGGCCCTGCGGGCGTTCGACAGCAGCCAGACGCCCCATCACGATCTGCGGCTCAGGCTGCTCGTGGCGCTGACGTTCGAGTCTATCGGCGAGACTGCGCGGGCGCTCGACGTGGCGCGGCAGACGGTCGAGGCGATGGAGCGCCACGGCTACCGGCTCTATCTCGCCACCGCCTCACTGTACGTCGCCGCGCTCGCGTTGCGCTCCGGCGACCAGCCGCTGCACGCCGACATGCTCCAGCGCGGGTGGGAGCTCGCCGCCGCCGAGCGCGCCGATGTGCTGCCGCTGCTCCCGATCGACTCGCTGCGGGCGGTGGCGGTTGCTGGCCTGCGCGCCGGCATTGAGGTTGGTATGATCGCGCAGCTGCTGCCGCGTCAGGATCCCGAGCATGTGGTGGCGCTGCTCGAAGCGCTGCTCGGCGATGATGAGCCGGCGGTGCGAACGCGTGCGGCGCGGATCCTCGGCGGGCTCGGAGCCGCATCGTCGTACCCTGCGCTGCGGGTGCTGCTCAAAGATCGCAGCACGCAGGTGCGGCAGGCCGCCGAGGACGCGCTCAGCCGGCTGGTGTACCGGCCATCGTACGGGCTGAAGATCCGCACCCTTGGCGCGTTTAGTATCTGGCGCGGCGAGATCGAGGTGCGTGACCGCGACTGGCGCAGCTCGAAAGCCCGGCAGCTGTTTCAGCTGCTGCTGACCGAGCGCGGCCGGATGCTCTCACGCGACCGGGTGCTTGAGACACTCTGGCCAGATCTTGAGGCGGACGCCGCGGCGAACAATCTGCGCGTCACGATCAACCGGCTCAGCAAGGCGCTTGAGCCCGATCGACCTGACGGCGCGCCGCCGACATATCTGGTCTCGCAGGCCGAAACCTATGGGTTCAACATGGCATGCGAGTATGAGCTCGACGCCGCCAATTTCGCCGCCGCCGTGACCGAGGGGCAGCGCGCCGACGAGCGTGGCCAGCGTCAGATCGCGCTGCTGGCCTTCCGCCGCGCCATCGATCTGTACGGCGGCCAGTTTTTGCCGGATAACCTCTACGAAGACTGGTCGGTGGTGGAGCGCGAGCGTCTTGCGCTGCTCTTCAACGAGACGGCCATCAGGCTCGGGTCACTGCTGCTCGAAGAGGGGCACGCGCACGAGGCGATCGGGCTCGCCTGGCGGGTGCTGGAGCAGGATCGCGCGCAGGAGGATGCCTACCTGCTACTGATGCGCGCGCATGCGTCGCTCGGCGAGCGCAGCACAGCGCTGCGGCTCTACGCCCGCTGCGTCACGGCGCTGAACGATGAGCTCGGCGTCACGCCGATGCCAGCGACGACGACCTTCTATGAGCAGCTGCGCGAGCGCTAGTGCGCACGTAGCGGTTGACAATCCGGCCCGAACCACGGATGATGTGCGCTCAGACCACCTGCTGAAATGGCATCATCCGCTATGATCCGACGCGATCGCCTCACCGCTGGCGGCCCGCTCCGCCACTGGCTAGCGCTCGCGCTCGCCGCGATCCTAGGGCTGCTGCTCGTCGAGACCGCGCTGCTGACGCGCGCGCACCCGCCCATCATCTTGCCGCTCGATGTGCGCTCCGGCGACCTACTGGCGAGCGGGCTGCACGCGCCAGAGGACGACGGTGGTCAGTTTCGCTGGACCACCGGCGATACCCGCATCGCGCTCCCCCGCCCCGCCGGCGATGGCGCTCTCGTGCTACGCATCGATCTCGGCGCGCCCGCTATCGCCCCCACGTCGCTGACCATCGCTATTGGTGAGCGCGCGCCGCTCGCGCTGCTGCCGGGCACTGCGCCGCGCCGCTATCTGCTGCTGGTGCCGGACGCTGCGGCGCGGCGCGGCGCGCTGGCGATCCGCCTCAGCGGGCCAGTCGTCACGATCCCACCGGATACTCGCCAGGTTCACGTCAGGCTGCGGGCGCTGACGCTGGACCGTGTGGGGGCCACGCTGCGCTGGCCGGAGCCGTGGCTGCTGGCGTTTCAGAGCGTGCTGCTGCTGGCGGCTACCTGGCTGGCGTGGCGCGTCGGGCTGCGCGGCCGCTGGCTGGCGCTGCCGCCGCTGGGGATGGCGCTGCTCGGCGGTGCGGCGGCGCTGGCCGAGCCGGCACTGGCGCCGCTGTACCTGGAGCGGCTGCTGGCGGTCGGCGTCGCGCCGCTCATCGCCATCACCGCGATCGGGCTGCCGCAGCTGGAGCGCCGCGCGCCGCTGTGGATGGCCGACGCGCCGACGATCCGCTGTCTGTGGGGCATCGCGCTGCTGGGGTGCGCGTTGCGGCTGGTCGGCACGCTCTACCCACCCTTCAGCGCCTACGATCTCTCGCTCAACCTCGGGCGGCTGATCGCGGTGATCGAGGGGACGCTGGTGGCCACCAACCGCTCGTTCGAGTTTCGCGGCGGGGTGACGGTCTACCCACCCGGCCCATACCTGACGTTTTTGCCCGCGCTGCTACTGCCGGGGGCCACACCCAAGCTGGTGGTGCAGGGCGGGATCGCGCTGGTAGATGGCTGGGGGTGTCTGGCCATCGGCGCGCTGGCGCTGCGGCTCGGCGTGGCGCGCGGCGGGGCGCTGCTGGCGGCGCTGCTCTACGCCGCGCTGCCGATCGCGCTGACCTCGCTATGGTGGGGGCACACCGCGCAGGTATTTGGGCAGGCGCTGATGGCGCCGCTGCTGCTGGCGCTGCTGGCAGGGTGCGAGCGCGGCGGGCGCTGGCCGTGGGTGCTGGCCGCAGTGATGCTGTGTATCGCGCTGCTGACGCATATCGGGGTGGCGATCATCGCGGTGGCCTGGCTCGGCCTGGCGTGGCTGCCGCTGCGCGGCACCGTGCGCGGCGATGTCTGGCGCAGCGCGACGGTGATGGGGCTGGTGGCGCTGCTTGTCGGCGGTCTACTGGTCTACGGGCCGGCGGCGGCGCTCAAATTTCAGGAGATCGGCAAAGTCACGGGGACGATCGCCGCGCGCGGGAGCGCCCCCGCCTATAACTTGATCTGGCGGGCGGTCCAGATCTCGTACGCCGAGATCGGCTGGGCGCTCGCGCTGCCTGGCGCCCTCGTTTTCGCTCGGCGGCTGCCGTCGCGACCTGGAGCGTTGCTGATCGCGGCCTGGGGCGCGACGGCGGCCGTGTTCTGGCTGGTCGAGATGCTCACCGCGCTCCAGGTGCGCTACCTCGTATTTCTCGGGCCGCTTGTGTGCCTGGTGGTGGGGGCGCTGCTCGCGCAGCTGATGCGCCGCGGCCGCCTTGGGATGGTGCTCGGCGCGGCGATGCTCGGTCTGATGCTTTGGTACGGCAGCTGGGCCTGGCTGATGGGCATCCACCAGAACGTGCAGATGTCGATGATCCCGCTGCTGCGCTAGATGGAGCGATGAACACTCACCACGCCTGGTCGCGCGCCGAATCGCTGGCGATGACGAGAGCGGGCTTGAGCGCATCCTGCTCGGCGCTGAACTGATCTTGGATGAACGCGATCAGCTCATCGACGTGCTGAAAGCTGCGCGTATCGCCTGTGGCGACGTGCTGGATGCGGCCGCACCACTGCGATGGGGCGGTGGGCTGATCTTCCTCAATGACGATCCGCACTAAAAACGCCTCGACGCGACGGTTGCTCATGCCGCTTCCTCCTTCGTATGACATCACATCGGCACTATAAAACGCCAACATTACAGCGCCGTTACCTGCGACGCACCCCGGTGACGATGTTCATCAGATAGCTGACGGCCACGAGATCGCCCGCCTGCGGCAGCTCGTACGCGTCCTCGACGCCGATTCTGGCGCTGTGGAGTTGCCCCGGCGCATCCTCGTGGGTGAAGCCTATATCGTAGAAGCGCGTCCCGTGAATATCGACGAGGCGAATGGTCTGGAGCACTGCCTGTTTCGAGCCCGAGATCAGCATCGGGAATCCTTTCTGTGGGGCTAGCGCTCTGGCCAGCGTGCGGGGGTGACGCGCTCGACGGCGTAGCCGGTGCGGGCGAGATGCTCAAGCACCTGCGCGCCGTGTGTCTCATCGCGGACTTCGAGGATCAGCTCGACGCCGACTCGATCGAGCGGAGCGAGCCAGACGGCGCGGCGGTGAAAGATATCGATGATGTTGGCACCCGCCTCGGCGACGCGGCTGATAAGCGGCGCGAGATTGCCGGGGCGGTCATCGACGGTGGCGTGGACGACAATATAGCGCCCCTGGCGGACGGCGTCCTGTTCGAGCACGCGGCTGAGCAGGTTGGCGTCGATGTTGCCGCCGCAGAGCAGCACGCACACCGTCTCGCGCTCGCCAAGCGTCACCGCCCCGCTCAGCACCGCAGCGAGCCCTGCCGCCCCTGCTCCCTCGACCACCTGCCGCACGCTCTGCACGGCGTGAGCGATGGCGCGTGCGATGGCATCATCATCGACCGTGACCACCGTGTCGACATAACGTTGAATGAGCGGCAGCGTCAGGTCGCCAGGGCGCTTGACCGCGATCCCATCGGCGATGGTGCGCGCCGAGGTCGCCGCGACCGGTGTGCCAGCGCGCAGCGACTCGATGATCGGCGCGCAGCCGACCGCCTGCACACCAATGACCCGCACCTGCGGCAGATACTGCTTGAGCGCGAAGGCTGAACCGCCGATCAGCCCTCCGCCGCCGATCGGGACGACCAGCGTCGTCATCTCTGGCAGGCTCTCGGCGAGCTCAAGGCCGATGGTGCCCTGCCCAGCGATGATCTGCTCGTCGTCGAAGGCGTGGATGAAGGTCAGGCCGCGGGCGACGCTCAGGGTATGAGCGTGGGCCACGGCGTCATCAAATGACCCGCCGTGTAGGATGATCTCGGCGCCGTGGCGGCGGGTGGCGGCGACTTTGGTGAGCGGCGCGCGCTCTGGCATCACGATGGTGGCGGGGATGCCAAGCAGTTTGGCGGCCAGCGCCACCCCCTGCGCGTGGTTGCCGGCCGATGGCGCGATCACACCGCAGGCGCGCTCGGCGTCGGTGAGCTGGCTGAGCTTGTTGTATGCCCCGCGGATCTTGAACGAGCCGCTGCGCTGAGTGTGCTCGGCTTTGTAGACAATGCGCGCGCCGGTGACGGCCGAGAGCTGCTCATCTTCGAGTAGCGGCGTCGGGCTGATGATGCCGCGAATGCGCTCGCGGGCGGCGAGGATGGCGTCGAGCGTCAGCGTCATCGCTACTTCTTGCCGACAGCCTCGGCGGTATTGGCAGCGCGCGCGGCGACGATCTGGAAGCGCTTGACGAGCGGCTTATCGCCGGCGCGCTCTGCTGCGCCCATCAGCACCCCGGCAGCGGTCTGGATCTGCTTCAGACCGGCGACGTTGCCATTGAGCTGATATTCGGCAATGGTATGCTCAAAATACTCGATGATCGTGTCTTCGTTTAGCATAGCGGTCTCCTTTCTGTGAGGCTATTGTAGCACGCCTTGGCATGCGAGTGACGTAAATGCGCGGAGCGCACTGCTGCCGCAGGCGCAAAAAAGCGGAGCTGCATAGGCCCATTTATCAGCCATTTATCACAATTTTGTCAGATTGCTTGACAACTGCGGCGGAGCGGGTACAATCACCCCGCTATGGAGGACCCTTCGAATTCACCCGACCATAGGCGCGTCCGATTCGACGGCGATGCGCTGTGCATCCCTCTTCTCGCCCGCCCACATGCCACACGGCAAGGCGCGCCACAGCATGACGCTGTAAGCGATGCGCCATTCGCGCCGTGGCAGGCATTCCCTACCGCCACGATAGCTACGATAGTCTGTCGTACTGACGCGCGTATTCGCGTCGTCCGTGGCGCGTGGGCTACAATAAGGAGCGCGTGTGTCTTTTTGGAAACGAATAGCTGCGTGGTTGTTTCTGCTCGTCTGTCTGCCGCTGCTCCCCGTCGGGAGCGCGCGCGCCGCCGAGCAGCGCCCCGACGCCCCGACGTTCCGGGTCTACGCGACCCGCGAGGGTCTCGTCGGCCGCAGAACTGCCAACGGCCATGTCATCCGTCCGCGAGACCGATTTGTGGCGCTGCCGTCGTGGACGGTGCTCTCCCCCAAAGGCTCGGACAAATACCAGGTGCGCGTGACGTACAAGGGCCGCAGCACCGTGCTGCCGGTGTGGGACGTCGGGCCGTGGAACACCAAGGATGACTACTGGAACGTGAAGCGCCGCTACGCCGATCTGCCGCAGGGCGTGCCGATGGCCTACGCCGCGCGCAAGCAGGGCTACAACAACGGGCGCGACGAGTTTGGCCGCAAGATCAAGATCCATAACGGTATCGATATCGCCGACGGGGCGTTCTGGGACGACCTCGGCATGCGCGAATCGGACTACGTCGAGGTGACGTTTCTGTGGATGGGCAGCGATCCGCAGCCCGAAGAGCCGGTAGCTACCGCTCCGGCGCAGCCGCTGACGGCGCAGCCCGAGCCAGTGACACTGCCAGAGGGCGGGGTGGGCGTCGATGATGGCGCTGCGGGCTTCGGCGTCGATGGCAACCCGAGCCTGACTACGGTTCCGTGCGGCGTCAACGGCGCGGCGCGCGCCACGATCGGGACGCCAAATGCTGGCGGACAGGCGTTTTGGCAGCCAGCGCTGCCGAGCGCCGGGCTCTATGAGGCGATGGCCTACATCCCCGCCTGCGGCGCGGCCAACGCCACCGAGCAGGCGCGCTATGCGGTGACTCACGACGGCGCGACGACCGAGGTAACGGTCGATCAGGCGAGCGGCGGCGGACGCTGGCTCTCGCTCGGGACGTTTCACATGGGCACCGGCGAGAGCCGCGTGGCGCTGCTGGCGGCCACTGGCGACAGCGGGCGATCGGTGCTGATCGACTCGCTGGTGTTTGTGCCGCGCGTCGATCGGTCGCCGCCTGATGCCAGGATCGTCTCGACCAACATCCAGCAGGATGGAGTGCTGGTGCGCTGGAGTGGCACCGATGATGCCAGCGGCGTCGCGTCCTTCGATGTCCAGGTGCGGCGGGTGCGAGACGGTGGCTGGAGCGACTGGAAGCTGCACGCGGTTGGGCTCGATGGGCTGTTCGTGCCGCCTGGACCTGGCACCTACGGCTTTCGAATCCGCGCGCGGGATTGGCTGGGCAACGAGCAGATCTGGCGCGAGCAGGACGATGCGACGGTGACGATCGAGTGATGCTCAGATCTGGCGCGAGCAGGACGATGCGACGGTGACGATCGAGTGATGCTGGGCAGCGGTAGGACGACGTGATCTGGGCAGCCTCGATCGCCGCCTCACGCAATTGACAAGTTGGCGCGCTCGATCAACAGTAGTAGCCGTTCTGCTGAGGAGGTGTGATGGGTACGCTCGCGGTGTCCAGTAAGCTCTCACCGACGGAGGTGCAGCGCGGGCTGCGCTACTCGATCATCGAGGGGGTGCTCTCGACGGTCCATCTGAACGTCACCGCCGGGGCATTTCTCACCGGGTTTGCGCTGCTGCTGGGGGCCGGGCCGTTTGAGATCGGGCTGCTTGGGGCGCTGCCGTTTATCTCGCAGCTGTTTCAGTTCGCCGGCGCGTATCTCGAAGAGCGGCTGGGCGTGCGGCGGATGCTGGTGGCGCTCACCGCCGGCATCAGCCGCTCGCTCTGGGCGCTGATCGCGCTGCTCCCGTTTCTGCCGTTGCTCAACGCCACCAAGATCGGCCTGTTCATCGGCATCCTGGCAGTCTCGCAGGCGCTGCTCGGCATCGCCGGCAACGCCTGGACCAGCATGATGACCGACTTGGTGCCGCCGCGGCAGCGCGGGCGTTACTTCGGCCTGCGCAACACGATCTGCGCCGTCAGCGCGATGATCTCCACATTTGGGGCGGGGCGCCTGCTAGACAGCTACCGCACCGTCGGCCGCGACGCAGATGGCTACGCAATCATCATCGCCGCAGCGGTCATCACTGCGATCGCCGGGGTCATCGTGCTGGCGCGGCAGCCAGAGCCGCCGATGCAGCGGGCCGCGCGCGTCGATCTGCGAGCGCTGTTCGGTGCGCCGATCCGCCACATGCAATTTCGCACGCTCAGCATCGTCGCGGCGGGATGGGCGCTCGTCACCGGCATCGCCGGGCCGTTCTTCAATGCGTTTGGCATCCAAAACCTCAAGCTCGATTTTGCGACGCTGGCGCTGTTCGGCGTGGCAACCAGCGCGGTCTCGATCGTCACGCAGCCGTATATTGGGCGGCTGCAAGATCGCTACGGCAGTCGCAACGTCCTGACCTGGTCGGTGATCGGGGTGGTACTGCTGCCGTGGGGCTGGGTGCTCTCCACGCCGACGTTTCTGGTGCCGCTGTGGCTGACGTCGATCTTCTCCGGCGTATTCTGGCCGGGAATCAATCAAGGGTGGCTCAATCTGGTGATGGAGCGCGCGCCGAGCGAGGGACGAGGCGCGTACGTCGCCTCGTTCGGCGCGATCACCGGCGTCGGCACGTTCATTGCCGGGCTGCTCGGCGGCACGGTGGCGGCGGCGCTCGGCGGGGCGCAGATCGCTATCGGGCCGCTGGTATTTGAGCATTACAGCATTCTGTTTGCGCTCAGTAGCCTGGGGCG
>JAYUUK010000533.1:0-2346 GCA_043754595.1 Roseiflexaceae bacterium
CACGGCCATTCCCTGGGGCAAAATCGTTGGAATAGGTCTCCTCGCCCTCCTACTCACGTGCGCCCAGCACGCTGGTGACATCGCTGATACGGTGACATCGAGCCGTCGTGATGATAGGCAGCATCGCGTGCTTGCCGTCGGCGATGGCAATTTTACGTATACCGCGAGTCTTGCGGCGTTGCGTCCGCAATGGAACATCACTGGTTCACGAGGGCCTGGAAGCGGAGCACAAACACTCATTAGCACCACCGGCAATGTCACGCTGCTTGACAATGTCGATGCCACGGCGCTCGGTGTTGGCATCACTGGGACGAACCTGTATGATGGCATTGTGTTCAACAATCCACATATTCGCTCCAAGAACACTGGTGCTGATACGGCCGCTTTGATCCGTGGTTTCATTAATTCG
Organism: Roseiflexaceae bacterium; assembly: GCA_043754595.1. Classification (GTDB taxonomy): domain Bacteria; phylum Chloroflexota; class Chloroflexia; order Chloroflexales; family Roseiflexaceae; genus JAYUUK01. The sequence continues at coordinate 410 of JAYUUK010000533.1, forward strand.
GCGCGCAGCCGACTAAAGCCAGGCGGCGAAATTCATATCAATCTGACAAATGCCGTGGTCGATAAGTACGCTGATGTTGCTGCGGCTTTGGCTGGCGCAACGAGAAGCGGAAGATTTGGACGAAGCCGTTACTACGCACCCTACATTCCAAGCTATACAGACGGCGATCCATTTGATTGGTACAAAGATGACCCTGCCAGATCTGGTGCTCTGCGTAATTTCGTCTTTCGATGACAGCGAGGTCAATGTGTCTACCTTAAACATCGTGCTTCAGCAATTGGCCGTGCGACCTGATACATTCGTTGATCGCAGTTTTGGACAAGGCGTTGCCGCATTTGCAGCGCAAATGGAGCGGCGTGAGGGGTTTACGCGCACTGTTTTCGACGTTGCAGCTGAGATGAATCATTACCGTTTTGCTGTGGCTGAAATCGAGCAATGGGTGTTGCCCCGGAAATTGCCAGCGGATTATTATACGTTTTTGGAGTCATATGGCGGGCTGCTGCTAAAGCGACCAACCTATAATCTTATGGTCGATGGTATGGGTCCGATGGTGGAAGAGTGGTATAGCTCGATCAGGGGTGACCCAGAAATCGAGTTACCGGGTCGCGAAGGATGGTTACACATTGCACACTTAAGCGGCAAAGTGCAGTATGGTGACATTTATCCATCAGTTTCCATCCTTTTAAATCTCGAGACTCACGTCGATGGTCCGATGGTGATCGGTATCGGGCCGCGCAATCCAACAATGCCTGCGATGGCCGAAATTTATCGGTCACTCGATCGGCATCCCGATTGGTGGCGCGTGCTCGGAACGTCGTTCACTGATTGGATCGCCTCAGTAGTCCAAACCGATGGACTGCTCGGTTATCCCTTCGGTTAATAGTTGCTCGCTCCAACCGCCAGCAGAAGCGCAGGTCAGACTCCATCCGGTATCATGGACGCGATAGTTGTGGTATTAATCGGCGTGTTGCGCGGCACTGCGCTGATCACCCGTTCGCCCACTAGTACCCACACATGCGTGCACTCCAGATCCAGATTGCTGCCAAATTCGTCTAAGACAACGATATTGTTGGCTTTCCAGGTGGCTTGTTGGAGCACAACGGCAGTACCCTGATCGGCACCTCGGCGGCGCTGACCGTCGGCACGGCCTACCGCCTCGGCATCCGCCAAACGCAGAGGAGCGGGACCGGCATACTCAGCGCCTGGCTGGCCACCGGAGAGACGGCGTTTGGTAGCCCATTCGCCACGAGCACGACGCAGACCGTGGCAAGTGCGACCGACAGCGTGCGGCTCGGGTCGCCGGGGACGGGCGCGGTGCTGCGGGTCACGGTCGATGACCTGGCGCTGGACACGGCGAGCATGCCGCCGGCGAGCGCGGTCGCGGCGACGCGGACGATCGCCTATGGCTACGACGGGGTGGACCGCCTGACGAGTGCGACGGCGACGGGCAGCCCGGCACTGAGCCAGAGCTTCAGCGACGACACGGTGGGTAATCGGGTCGTCAGTGGCGTGACCTACAACGCCGCCAACCAGCGCTCGGACCTGACCTACGACCTCGCCGGGAATGTGACGGCCGATGGCGCGAGCACCAGCACCTACGATGCGCTGAACCGGCTGACGAGCCGGACGGCGAGCAGCGTGACGACGAGCTACGGCGTGAACGGCGATGGCGCGCTCGTGAGCGAGCAAATGGGCAGCGGGACGGTCACGCGCTACATGCAGGACCTCGCCGCGCCGCTGAGCCAGATCCTGAGCGATGGGACGACGAGCTATGTGTACGGCGCGGACCGGCTATTCCGACTGAGCGGGAGCACGCGGACGTGGGAACTGCACGACGGACTCGGCAGCGTCACGCGCACCAGCAGCGACGCCGGCGTCGGCGCGACGCCGATCTTCTATGAGCCGTTCGGGGCGATCCAGAGCGGCACCCCTGGCAT
>JAYUUK010000534.1:0-6886 GCA_043754595.1 Roseiflexaceae bacterium
CGCTCGAGCGGCTGCTCGCGCGGTAGATCGGCGGTGAGATGGACGCCATCCCCCGGTGCGGTCTCGATCTGAAGCCGGCCGCCGAGCAGATCGACGCGCTCGCGCATGCCGGCGAGGCCGACGGACTGGCCGCTGGCGAACACAAGGCTGCGGTCGAAGCCGCGCCCGCAGTCGATCACCTGGACCCGTAGCGAGCGTTTGTCGGCGTAGAGCTGCACCAGCGCCGATTCGGCCTGGGCATGGCGCGCGACGTTGGTGAGCGCCTCTTGGACGATACGATAGGCCGCAGTCTCGATCTGCGGTGGGAAGCGCTGGTCGGCTCCGCTGTGGTGCAGCTCGACGGCCACGCCGGTGCGCGAGCTGAAGCGGCCGCAGAGCCAGGTCAGCGTCGGCAGCAGCCCGGCGTCATCGAGCATGGACGGCCGCAGGTCGAGCGAGAGATCGCGGACGCGGCTGAGCAGGTCGTTGACGATCTCGGTGGACTCGCGCAGCTGCTCGGCGATCGCCGGGGACGCGCTGCGGCGCATGACTTCGAGCATGAGCTTGAGCCCGGTGAGCGACTGCCCGACCTCATCGTGGAGCTCGCAGGCGATGAAGCGGCGCTCGACCTCGTGCGCCTCGATCAGCTGCGACGTCAGATCGGCGAGGCGCTCGCGGCCGGTGCGGACCTGCTCGAACAGCTGGAGCCGCTCGACCGCCTGCGACAGCTGCTCGCAGACCTCGACCATCAGCGGCACGTCGATCGGCGGCGGTACCGCGTTGATGACCAGCAGCAGCGCCCCGATCGGTAGCCCGCCGCTCTCGACCGGCGCGATATAGACTCGCTCTGCGGCGGGGCCGAGCAGCGCGGCGAGCGGCTCGGGAAGCGCGGCGCTCGCGACGACCGCGTGGCGGCCGAGGCCGATGATGCTTGGGACGGTCGCGCCAGTCGGCAGCCGCTCGCTCAGCACCTCGCCAGCAGCATCGAGGTACAGCGCCTCGCTCAGCTCGTCCCACTCGTCCAGGATCAGACAGAGGGCGACGATTGGTAATAGACCCTCCAGCAGCGGGGCGATCTGTCTGACGAGATCGGCCATCGAGCCCGCCGATACCAGCGTCCGATCCATGGCGCGGAGCACGCGCTGTCTAGCGACCGAGCGCGACAGCTCCCGCTCGATCGCGCTGCGCTCGGTGGCATCGACGCCGACGCCGCTACAGCCAATGATCTCGCCGCCACGCCGGATCGGCTCGACCGACACCGCGAACTGGCGCCCCGCGACTTCGAGCGTGTAGCCGCCGCTCGCGCCGCCGAGCGCAGCCCGATGGGTGTGCAGCGGCTGTGAGCCCGCCGGGAAGAGGTCGGCGAGCGACGCATCGACGTCCTGGCCTGGCGCCCGCCCGATAGCGAGCAGCCCGCTGCCATAGGAGGACGTGATACGCAGCGCGGCGTCGGTGGTCCAGGTCACGGCCTCAAATCGATCGAGCACGCGGTCGAGCTGCGACCGCAGCAGGTCTCGCTCCCGCTCGCGCCGCACGACGGTGCGGTCGAGCCACAGCGCGATCGCGGCCAGCGCGGCTAGCGGCACGAGCGTCAGAATCGCAAGATGCGGGAAGATCGCCAGCGCGGCGAGCGCGAGCAGTGTGGTGCCAATAATCCCGATGCGCCACTCGCGCTGGCGGCCGCTGGCGCGAGGCGTCTGATTGAGCACGTGCGATGCCATTGGCCATCTCCTAGCGATACCTCACTCGCTGTAGTATACGCCAGCGCGGTAGTTGCTCTTCTTGCTGCTGCTGCGCAGCGGAGCTGCCAAGCAGCAAGAAAACCGCTTCCTTGGTCCGCAGCGCCTCAGAAAAGAAGCCTGATGCCTATGGGAGTTTGGGGACGCAGCCCCCGAGACCTTCCCTTCTCTACTCTCGTAGGATCGCTACAGACGCGGCGCGCCGCGCATGGCGCGGCCGGAAGATGCTGGTATAATGCGGGCCATGGTAACCCCAGAGACACGCACGCAGCAGTTTGGGCTGATCAGCGGCATCGGCCGCCAGCAGAGCGACATGGTCGTGAGCGTCGAGCCAGGCCAGCTCTTTGCCGCCGAGTCGCTCAAAGGCGCGCTCTATATCGTCGGCGAGGTGGCGGAGGCCGGTGGGCGCGGGCGGGACGCCTGTGCGCTCGTGCTGCGCACGATCCGCCGGCACTACTACCAGGATGGCTCGCTGAGCATCACGGCGGCGCTGCGCAAGGCAGTGCTGGCGGCCAACAGCGCGCTTTACCAGGAGAACTTCCGCGTCAGCGCGGTCAGGCGCGCCACGATCGGCGTGACCTGCGCCGTGGTGCGCGGCGACGACCTGCACCTGGTTCGGGTCGCGCCAGCGCAGATCTTTCTGTTCGCCGATGGCACGCTGCGCGCTATCCCGCCAGCGAGTAGCTGGGGCGCGGCCGCGCCGCCAGCGCAGGCGATCGCGCTCGGCGCGACGCTCTCGATCGAGCCGGAGTTCTACCGGGCAACGCTGCGGCCGGGCGACGGGCTGCTGATCGGGACGACCAGCCTGGATCCAGTGGTGGGGCGGAACGAGTTCACCAGGCTGCTGGCGCTCCCCGATGGCGGCGCTGCGACCGAGGCGCTGCTGGCGCTCTGCGCGGCGGGTGGTGTGACCGACGCCCACGGCGTGATGCTACGCGCGCTGCCTGGCGTGGTTGGTGCGGTGGCGCATCAGCCAGCCAGGCGCTCTGGCGGCGCGATGCGGGCCGTGCAGCGGCGGATTAGCCATACCACCGCAGAGATCGCGCTGGTGCTACGTGAGCCGTTTATGCGCCGCTCCCGAGCCAGGGAGATGGTCAGGATCGAGCGCGACCAGGCCGAGGTGGCGCGGCTGAACCGGCCGCCCGACGAGCCGGGGTTCTCGGCCAGCCCGCCGAGTGTGCCCCGGCCGGTGGATATTGGCGAGAGCCTGGACGACCGGGTGCGGCAGCTGCTCCCCGATCGCACGCCGCCGCGCTATGCCCGTGGCGACGACGATTCGCTGCCGCCTTCGGCCTACCTCGGCGAGCCGGCGTACGCCGAGCAGGTCTTCACCCAGTCCAGCGCCTGGGGCGACGAGCCGACCGAGGGAGCGCGGCGGACCAGTGCCAGCAGCGACCAACCGCTGGGCATCCCGCGCTCGCGGCTGATGCGGCAGCTGCGCGATGGCGCGCGCAGGCGGCGCGCGCGCAAGGTGCCGCCGCGCGCCATCGCCAGGCTGCGGGTGAACGAGGGACTCTCCTATCGACGCGAGCAGCCGCCGTTCCCGTGGATCCCACTGTTCCTCACGATCGCCGTGGTGGCGGCGCTGATGATCTTCGGCGTGACAGTTGGGCGAATACCCGAGCAGGTGGCGACGCAGCAGGCGGGCGTCAATATCTTCGCCTCGGCTGAGCAGACGGTGGCGGCGGTGCGCAGCGCATCCAATGAGACCACCGCGCGGGCACGGCTGCGCGATGCCAAGACCACGCTCGACGCGCTCCAGGCCACCGGCGTGATCAGCGGCAATGTGGAAAACCTGCGGCGCTTCGAGGAGCTTAGCCGCGAGTACGATCGCAATCTGGCGGCGCTGCGGCGGCAGACCTACTTCAGCGAGCTTACCGAAGTCGGGCGGCACCCGCTCCCTGGAGGGCTGTTCGATAGCGTGATCGTGCCGCCGCCGCCGCGCAGTATCACCGATACGATTTCGTTCGGCTCGCTCTACATGTTCGACGCTAATGCCCACGTGCTGTATGCTGTCTCGAAGGACGGCGGGACAGCAATGCCGATTCTGCGTCCGGATGCGATCGTCGGGCCGCTCAGCGTCGGCGATATTCGCGGCACCGCGTTTCGCTTCGATAACGTCGTGGCGGTGGCGCAGAGCCAGCAGGGCGGGCCGTACGTTTACTACTTCCGCGACGGCGGCGCGTGGCGCTACAGCTTGCTGGCGGGCAGCGAGGAGTGGGGCCGGATCGGCGGTATCTTCCGCATAGCCAACTACGAGGGTAATCTCTACATCTGGGGCGCGGCGCGCAATAACGTGCTGCGCTACCGCTCTGGCCAGTTTGGCGTGTTTCCCGACCCGTGGATTCAAAACCCCGGCACCGTCTCGATCGATGCGACCGTCGACATGGCGGTGGATGGCAGGATCTATCTGCTCCAGCCCGATGGCTCAGTGGTGATCTTCGCCACAAACGAGGCGACCGGCGAGCGGGCCTATGAGCGCACCATCGCCGCGCCAGATGTGGACCCGCCGATCTCGGCTGCGACGCGTTTCTTCGTGACCGGCACCGGCGAGACCGGCTCGATCTTCATCGTTGACCCGGCGCGCGGCCGCGTGGTGCAGCTCGATAAGCCGACCGGCGCGGTCGTTCAGCAGATCATGGCCAAGCTAGACGGCCCCACCCGGCTCGATCAGCTGGTGAGCATGACCGTCGATGAGAGCTCGGGCCGCGCGATCCTGTATCTCGTCAACGGCGGCCAGGTGCTGCGCGGCACGCTGCCAGAGCGCCCAGAGCCGTTCAGACCAGCCTCGGCCACCACCCCGGCCGCCACCCCGGCCGCCACATCGCCTGGTACCCCAGCGCCAGCCACTGCCACGCCTGCCGCGCCATGACCGGACAGCGCGGCGGGCGATCTGACGCGGTCGGCGTACGCCGATGCAGCGCAATCGATAATCTCCCGAACAGCAACTGCCGATCCGACGCGCCGCCAGCATGGCTATACTAGAGGTCGGGTACATACCGATTACCGATCGCTGTGTGACGGGAGGCTCGCCGTGGATCACCCCCAGACCATCATCGCCGATCTGCACGGCGAGATCGATGCCCTCCAGCGCCAGCTCGCCGATGCGCGCGCCGCTATCGACGCGCTCGAGCAGCGTAGCGCGCTGCTCGCCGACGTCATCGAGCATGCGCCGATGAATATCTCCGTGATCGACCGCGATAAACGTCTGCTGCTGATCAACACCATGACCGAGACTGCGCTCGGGATAGACCGCGCCAACCTGATCGGTAAGACGCAGCAGGAGTTGTTTGGCGATGCGCTGGTGGCGACGTGGGACGTCAGCGACCAGCAGGTGCTGACGAGCGCTAGGCCGTACAACGCCGAAGATACCATGCCGCTGGATGACGGCGTCCACACCTTTCTCTCCGTCAAGTACCCGCTGATCGATAGCGCTGGGCATGTCTACGCCATCGGCAATCTGATCACCGACATCACCGCGCAGAAGCGTCACGAGTACGAGCAGATCGACCTGCGGCAGCAGATCATCGACGCGCAGCAGGCGACGCTGCGCGAGGTTTCGACGCCGCTGGTGCCGATCGCCGCCGGGATCGTGGCGATGCCACTCGTCGGCGCGATCGACACGCAGCGGGCGCAGCAGATGATCGCCACGCTACTGGAGGGCATCGGCGAGCGCCAGGCGTCCACCGCCATCCTCGATATCACCGGGGTGCGCGTGGTGGACACATCGGTGGCGCAGGCGCTGGTGCAGGCGGCGCAGGCGGCCGGGCTGCTGGGGGCGCAGGTGGTGCTCACCGGCATCGGCCCCGAGGTTGCACAGTCGCTGGTGCAGCTCGGCGCGGACCTGCGCGCGATCGTGGTGCGTAGCGACCTCCAGGCCGGCATCGCCTACGCCATGCGCCGCGTCGTGTAGTGACGATTGACGATTGATGATTGACGATTGACGATTGACGATTGGCGCGTCGCGCTGCCCCATACGCATCGAGCCTCACCGAAGCAAACGGCGTTCTCGCGCAGGGCCCCAGAAAAACAAACGTGGCGCCTATGCGCGAAGACCGTGTGCCGCGCCCTTCGCAGATGTAGTATGATAGCGAGCGCACTCGCCGACATCACGAAGGACAGCGATCCTCATGATTGACAGCTCTGCCCACCGATCGGCAGATCATCGTGAAGCTGGCTCGCACGTGACCGCGCTGCGCCGCAGCTGTGTAGCCGAGTTTGATCGGGCGGCCCGATGAGCGACTCGTCGCCGCGCCAGCAGCGATGGTGGTTACGCTCGATTGTACAGTCGCTCTTCATCATACTCGCCACCTGCTTTGTAGCGCTCACAACTCCGCCGGCGGATAGTCGTTGGCTCGCAGGTGCCAACATCCGCGGGCTGTACGGCAGCGAGACCGATGCCCAGGGTCTATTCCGCTGGACTGATGGCAATCTCTCGCTCCCGATCGATCGCTATCGTGGGGCAGCGGCTATCATCGCAACGTTTACAGCGAGTGCGCCGCAGCCGAGCCCAGAGCCGATCGCCGCCCACATCGGCATATCTCGTACGATCACAGCTCAGCTTTCCATGGCGGCGCAGTGGCGGCACTACCAGATGCTACTGCCTGTGAGCACGGCGGGTCCGGGCCCACTTACACTGGAACTCAGCAGTATCGCTCGCAGACCGGCTGGGGAGACCCGATCGCTAGGGGTTGCGCTGCGCGATCTCACGATTGCGCCGCTGGGCATCAATTGGCCATGGTCGCTAGCGCGTTGGGCTTGGATCGTGACGATCGGAGCGATCGCGGCGATCGCGATCGGCACGCGCTACTCGCCAGCACAAACACGTACCGCACTCATGGGCATAGCGTCAATAGGGCTAGGCTTGGCACTTGCCGACCCTGTAGTGGCGGCGGAGGTACTCTATCCGTCGTGGTGTCCCGTCATCGACCTTGCTCAGCTCGCGCTCGCCTATGCTGCCACCACGCTGCTCTGGCGTTGGCGAGCGCGCCGCCATGCACCGCTTCTCGCATGGCTCGTCTCAGCCTGCGGTTTAGCGACTTTGATCTGGATAGCACCGCTTCGGCTTGGCGGCGGCGCGCTCGCCATTGGCGCAGCTGGCATACTGGCGGCGAGCATCGCACAGCAGTTCGCACCATCAGCGCGTCAACCTCCCATGCAGCGCCGAT
>JAYUUK010000535.1:0-20652 GCA_043754595.1 Roseiflexaceae bacterium
GCCGGCGCGGTCTCAGACGTTGGTTGAACCATTGCATTTCTCTTCTCTCGCTCTCGCGATCCTACCGGAGTGAGAAGGAGGATCTCGGAGGCTGCGCCCCCAAACCCCCATGCGCATCACGCTTCTTTTTCCGAGGCGCTGCGCGCGGGCGCTCCGCGCCATGGAATTGCTTTCTTTTCGCTGCTGCTGCGCAGCTCCGTTGCGCTGCCGCAGGCCAAAAAGAAGCACGCTGCCGCAGATTACAAAGAGGAATTATGGACATCGTCTACATTGCACTGGGGCTGGGGTTTTTCGCACTGTCGTGGGGCTTGATCAAGCTGTGTGAGCGGCTGTAGGAGGACGATATGACCGCGCTCTATCTTATCGGCGGCATCATCGCGCTGGCGCTGCTGGTCTACCTGCTGGTCGCGCTACTGAAACCGGAGCTGTTCTAATGACTCTCAATGGCTGGTTCCAAATTGGATTCTATATGGTCGTGCTGCTGGCGCTCGCCAAGCCGCTCGGCTGGTACATGGCGCGCATCTACGAGGGCGAGCCGGCGGGGCTGAACCGGCTGCTTGGCCCGGTCGAGCGAGGGCTGTACCGCCTGTTTGGCACTAGCGAGGACGAGGAGATGAGCTGGAAGACCTACGCGGTCGCCATGCTGCTATTCAACCTCGTCGGCTTTCTGGCCGTCTACGCGCTGCAGCGGCTTCAGGGGGTGCTGCCGCTCAACCCGCAGGGCCTCGGCGCAGTCACGCCCGACTCGTCGTTCAACACGGCGGCGAGCTTCGCCACCAACACCAACTGGCAGGGCTACGGCGGCGAAGTCACGATGAGCTACCTGACGCAGATGCTGGGCCTGAACGTCCAGAACTTTGTCTCGGCGGCGGCCGGCATGGCGACGGTGGTGGCGCTGATCCGCGGCATCGCCCGGCGTAGCGCCGGGACGATCGGGAACTTCTGGGTCGATATGACCCGCAGCACGCTCTATATCCTGCTGCCACTCTCGATCCTGCTGGCGCTGTTTCAGGTCTCGCAGGGCGTGGTGCAGAACTTTAGCGCGTACCAGACGGTGCAGCTGCTGCAGCCCACCGCCGACGGCGACGGCAAGGCGGTGACCGAGCAGGTGCTGCCGATGGGGCCGGCCGCCTCGCAGATCGCAATCAAGCAGTTCGGCACCAACGGCGGCGGCTTCTTCAACGTCAACTCGGCCCACCCATTTGAGAATCCGACCCCGCTCTCCAACTTTTTTGAGATGCTGGCGATCCTGATGATCTCGGCGGCACTGTGCTACACCTTTGGCAAGATGGTCAAGGACACCCGGCAGGGCTGGGCGGTGCTGGCGGCGATGACGCTCATCTTCGTGCCGTTTCTGATCGGCGGCTACGTGGCCGAGGCGAGCGGCAACCCGCGCATCGCGGCGCTCGGGGTGGATACTGCTGCCAGCGATGTGCAGTCTGGCGGCAACATGGAGGGCAAGGAGACGCGGTTTGGCATCGCCAACTCGACGCTGTGGGCCGCCGCGACCACCGCCGCATCCAACGGCTCGGTCAACTCGATGCACGACAGCTACACCCCGCTCGGCGGGATGGTGCCGATGTTCCTGATGCAGCTCGGCGAGATCATCTACGGCGGCGTCGGCTCGGGGCTGTACGGCATGCTGGTGTTTGCGATCATTGCGGTGTTCATCGCCGGGCTGATGGTCGGGCGGACACCAGAGTATCTCGGCAAAAAGATCGAGGCCTACGAGATCAAGATGGCCTCGCTGGTGATCCTGATTCCGCCGATCGTGGTACTTGGGTGTGCGGCGCTGGCGGTGGCGGTGCCGGCGGGCGTCGGCGCGCTCTACAGCAAAGATGCGGCCTACACATCGATCTACAACCCGGGCGCACACGGCTTCAGCGAGGTGCTGTACGCCTTTTCATCGATGGGCAACAATAACGGCTCGGCATTCGCTGGGCTGGGTGCCAACAACCCGTTCTGGAACACCATCGGCGGCATCGCGATGCTGTTTGCGCGCTACTGGCTGGCCATCCCGGTGCTGGCGATCGCCGGCTCGCTGGCGGCCAAGAAGCTGGTACCAAATGGCCCAGGGACGCTGCCGACCCATACACCGCTGTTCATCGCCATGCTGATCGGCGTGGTGATCATCGTCGGCGCGCTGACGTTCATCCCCTCGCTGGCGCTCGGCCCGATCGTCGAACATCTGCTGATGGTCCAGAGATAGAGAGATACGATAATGAATGAGACTGCTAAGGCGCGGCCACTCTTCGAGCCGGCGATCGTGCGGCGGGCGGTGGGCGACGCATTCAAGAAACTTGACCCGCGGGTGCAGGTGCGCAACCCGGTGATGTTTGTGGTGCTGATCGGCGCGATCCTGACCACGGTGCTGTGCATCCAGGCCGTCATCGGCCAGGGCGAAGCGCAGGCGTCATTCATCTTCGCCATCTCGGTCTGGCTGTGGTTCACCGTGCTGTTCGCCAACTTCGCCGAGGCGATGGCCGAGGGCCGCGGCAAGGCGCAGGCCGACACGCTGCGCAACTCGCGGCGCGATGTTCAGGCCAAGAAGCTCGCCGAGCCGCGCTACGGTGCCAGCTTCACCTCGGTGTCGGCCGGCGAATTGCGCAAAGGCGACGTCGTGCTCGTCGAGGCCGGCGACCCGGTGCCAATGGACGGCGAGGCGATCGAGGGCGTGGCGTCGGTCGATGAGAGCGCGATCACCGGCGAGAGCGCGCCGGTGATCCGCGAGAGCGGCGGCGACCGATCGGCGGTGACCGGCGGCACGCAGGTGCTCTCCGACTGGCTGGTGGTGCGGGTCACCGCCAACCCGGGCGAGACCTTCCTCGACCGCATGATCGCGATGGTCGAGGGGGCCAAGCGCCAGAAGACGCCGAACGAGATCGCGCTCAACATTCTGCTGGCGGCGCTGACGATCATCTTCCTGCTGGCTTGCGCCACGCTGCTGCCGTTCTCGCTCTTCGCCGTCACCGCCAATGGCGCAGGGCAGCCGGTGACCGTGACAGTGCTGGTGGCGCTGCTAGTCTGTCTCATCCCGACGACGATCGGCGGCCTGCTCTCCGCGATCGGCATCGCCGGGATGGACCGGATGATCCAGGCGAATGTGATCGCGATGTCCGGGCGCGCGGTGGAGGCGGCGGGCGACGTTGACGTGCTGCTGCTGGATAAGACTGGCACGATCACGCTCGGCAACCGCCAGGCGACGGCCTTCATCCCAGCTGACGGTGCGACCGCCGAGCAACTCGCCGACGCCGCACAGCTCTCGTCGCTGGCCGACGAGACGCCGGAGGGGCGCAGCATCGTGGTTCTGGCGAAGGAGAAATACAACATTCGCGAACGCGACATCCACGCGCTCGGCGCCGAGTTCGTGCCGTTCACGGCGCAGACCCGGATGAGCGGCGTGAATGTCAACGGCAGCCAGATCCGCAAGGGCGCGGCGGACTCGATCGAGGCGTATGTGATCGCGCAGGGCGGCCACTTCCCGCCCGGCGTGCGCGAGACCGTCGATAGCATCGCCAAGCAGGGCGGCACGCCGCTAGTGGTGACGGACGGCGCGCACGTGCTCGGCACGGTGCAGCTCAAGGATATCGTCAAGGGCGGCATCAAGGAGCGCTTCAGCGATCTGCGCCGGATGGGTATCAAGACGATCATGATCACCGGCGATAACCCGCTGACGGCGGCGGCGATCGCGGCCGAGGCTGGCGTCGATGATTTCCTGGCGCAGGCCACGCCCGAGGCCAAGCTCAAGCTCATCCGCGAGTATCAGACCGGCGGGCGGCTGGTGGCGATGACCGGCGATGGCACGAATGACGCGCCGGCGCTGGCGCAGGCCGATGTGGCGGTCGCGATGAACTCCGGCACGCAGGCCGCAAAAGAGGCCGGCAACATGGTGGACCTGGACAGCAACCCGACGAAGCTGATCGAGGTCGTCGAGATCGGCAAGCAGCTGCTGATGACCCGCGGCGCGCTAACAACGTTTTCGATCGCCAACGATGTGGCCAAGTATTTTGCCATCATCCCTGCCGCGTTCGCCACCACCTACCCGGCGCTCAACGCGCTGAACGTCATGGGCCTGGCGACGCCGAACAGCGCCATCGCCTCGGCGGTGATCTTCAATGCGCTGGTGATCATCTTCCTGATCCCGCTGGCGCTGCGCGGCGTGAAGTACCGGGCGGTGGGCGCGGCGAACCTGCTGCAGCGCAACCTGCTGATCTACGGCCTGGGCGGACTGATCGTGCCGTTCATCGGCATCAAGATCATCGACCTCATCCTGGTCCTGTTCGGCTGGGTGTAGCGCGTGGCACGGAGACCGAGAGACTGAGAGACACCGCTCGTCTGTCATGCTGAGCGCCCCAGGCAGGGTGTCTGTCGCCAGGAATGTCCGGCGCGCGAAGCATCTGTGCCGGCACGGCGCAGCGGGACGAGGTGACCGGGACGGAGCGCAGTGACGTAACGATAACGAGGCTACTATGACGACACCATCTATCAAGATTTACGATACACCACCTGCGCCGCAGGCTCGTGTCGGCGGGCAGCTGCGGCCGGCGATCATCTCGCTGCTGATGCTGACGCTGATCACTGGCGTACTCTACCCGCTGCTGGTGACCGGGCTGGCACAGCTGATCTTTCCGGCGCAGGCCAACGGCAGCCTGATCACCGATAAGAACGGCGTGGTGCGCGGCTCGGCGCTGATCGGGCAGCAGTTCGACGACCCCAAATATTTCTGGGGCCGCATCTCGGCCACCAGCACCTTCCCCTACAATGCGTTCAACGGGGCCGCGCTGACCGGCTCGTCCGGCTCGAACTACGGCCCGCTCAACCCGGCGCTGATCGGCCCTGACGGGCTGATTCAATCGCGGATCGACACGCTGCGCCAGGCTGACCCGGCTAACACCGCACCGCCGCCGGTCGATCTCGTCACCGCGTCCGCCAGCGGGCTCGACCCGCAGATCAGCCCGGCGGCCGCCGAGTACCAGATCGCCCGCGTGGCTAGAGCGCGCGGCGTGAGCGTGGAGCAGGTGCGCGCGCTGGTGGTGCAGCACACCGCCGGGCGCGATCTCGGCTTCCTCAGCGAGCCGCGGGTCAATGTGCTTGAGCTGAACCTGGCGCTGGACGGCCTGCGCTAGTCGACTAGCGATTGAGATGATTACTGAACGCTGCGTCGTGCTGCCGACGCAGCGTTCGTGCGCCGCGAACGACGCAGCTTAAAGTCGCACTATCTGCAACCAGCAAGCGAGGTGTTCAAGGCGCTGCTGCACCAGGGTGACCAGCGGGTAGTGATCGTCAACGTCCCCTGGTATCTCAAGAGCTGACGCACAACGCTAGATCCTCTTTTTGCCGCTGCGCAGCGGCATGGTACATCCTTCCACCCACTTTTCTGTGCTTGCGCACGCATTTTTTGGCCTGCGGCAGCGCGGTCGCTCCTCTTTTGCCGCTGCGCCGCAGCATGCAAACGTCCTTCCACGGCGCGGAGCGCCCGCGCGCAGCGCCTCAGAACAACACGCGTGATGCGCATACCCCGCGCTCGCACGGCCCGCAGCGCTACAATGCGGTATAATCGGGCGACAATCGGCGAATGAGGAGGAGATATGTCGCAGCCACGTTGGCGGATGCTGCTCGGCCGGGCGCTCGGGGCGCGGGCGTTGCTTCTTTGCGCGAGCGTCGCGCTGTGCGCACTGCTGCCGGTGCTGGTCGGCGCGCAGGCGGTGGTGGGGACCAACCCGCTGAGCGTCACCGTGGCGGCGACCCGCGGCGATGTCCAAGAGCGGACGATCCTGCTGGACACCAGCGCGCCGGTAACCGGGCTGACGGTGCTGATCAGCGATCTGCCGCGCGCCGATAACCGCGCCGCCCTGCCGCGCAGCGCTGTGCAGGTGCTCAGCAGCACCGCCACCATCACCCCTGGCGAGCACCTCTCGCTGCCGCTGCGCTTCGACCTCGCCGGCGCCGAGAGCGGCGACTACGCCGGGTCGCTGCTCGTCAGCTACACCAGCGCCGGCGCGCCTTCGACGCTGACCATCCCGCTGCGGATCACGGTCAAAGATGCGCCGTACGTGCCGCTGCTGCTGCTGATCGCCGGCGTGGTTCTGGCGAGCGCGATCTCCTACTACCGCAGCTCAGTCCAGCCGCGCGACCAGGCGTTCATCCGCTCCGATGGGCTGCGCAACCAGTTCGGCGGGCTGAGCGGGACCGCCGAGGCCGGCTCATTCGTCCGCGCCGCCAACCTCAGGCTCGCCCAGGCCGACCGCGCGATCCGCAACGGTAAGCTCGAAGAGGCCGCTCCGCTGCTGGACGATGCGGATAATCTGCTGAAGAAGTGGCTGGATAATGCCGACGACTGGACCGCGCTGGTGGGGCGGACGACGCAGATCGAGAGCGGGCTGGCGGCGCAGGGGGTCGATGATGGGCTAGCGTTCGCACCGGCGTTCAAAAAGCGCCTGGCGGACCTCCGCGTCTCGGCGGCCAGCTACGATTCGCCGGCGTCCTACGAGTCGGCGATCAACGATGGGGCGATCGCGCCGCTCAACGCCTTTGTGGCGCAGCGCGCCAAGGTTGCGCCGCTTGCCACGCTGGTGGAGCAGGCGCAGACCAAGCTCAAGCTGCTGAGCGCGCCGGGCGATCTGTCGCTGAACGTGCAGGACTATGCGGCGAAGGTGGCGGCGGTGCAGGCACGGCTGGCGAAGGTCACGCCGGATCAGCCGGACGCCGCCATCGGCGATGACGCCGACGCGCTGTTCGCCGCCGGCCAGACGCTGCTGCCACAGATCGACCCGCCGCGCTCCGCCAACCTCAACGACCTTGCGCTTGATCCTGACGCGGCGCGGCGCGCGGCGATGGAGAAAGTCCAGAAGATCTCGCCGACGCTTTACGATATGCTCTCCGGCGCGCCGGCCGCCGCCGCCAGGACAACCGATCTGCGCAGCGAGGGCGGGCGGGCCGAGCGCCGCCAGCTGGCCTACAACATCGCCCGCGTCGGCATTGCAATCCTGTTCCTGGCCGGGGCCGGCTTCAACGAGCTGTACGTCAAAAACGCATTCTTCGGCGCAGACCGGTTCGCCGACTACCTGGCGCTGCTGATCTGGGGCTTCAGCGCCGAGACCAGCCGCGCCGCGATCACCGATCTGGCCAACCGGCTTGGGGTGAGCACTGGGCCGAGCGGCGGCACCTAGTGCCGTTTCACGCTGCATGGTTTGAACGCGGGCGTTTTGCAGCAGCACGACGCCACGTTCGTCAATCGTCAATTGCACGAGGCTCGCGCTAGATCCGCCGCGCCGCGCCGCATGCGATGGCGGCCTGGGCCACCGCCTCGGCCATGGCGGGGACCACGCTGCGGTTGAAGACGCTGGGGATGATGTACTCCTCGCTCAGATCGCCGATGTCGATCACGCTGGACAGCCCGAGCGCCGCCGCCTGGCGCATCTCTGGCGTGATCGACCTGGCGCGGATGTCTAGCGCACCGCGGAAGATACCGGGGAACGCCAGCGCGTTATTGATCTGGTTCGGGTAGTCCGACCTGCCGGTGGCGACGACCCGCGCATACTGGTGGAGCATATCGGGGTCGCCCTCGGGGATGGGGTTGGCCAGCGCGAAGACGATCGCGTCGCTGGTCATGGCCTGGATCATCTCTGGCGTGAGAATATTGCCGGCCGAGACGCCGATGAACGCATCGGCCCCCTCGAGCGCGGTGGCCAGCCCGCCGCGGCGCAGCTCGGTATTGGTGCGCTCGGCGATCCGCAGCTGCGCCGACCCGAGGTGCTGGTCGTCGGCGCGGTTGAGGATGCCGGATCGGTCCACGGCGGTGATCTCGCCGACGCCGGCGTCCTGCAGCGCCAGAATGATCGCCGTGCCGGCCGCGCCGACGCCGTTGACCACCACCCGCATCGCGTCGAGCGACTTGCCGACCACCGTCGCGGCGTTGCGCAGCCCGGCCAGCACCACAACCGCCGTGCCGTGCTGGTCATCGTGCATCACCGGGATATCGAGGCTGGCCCGCAGCCGCTCCTCGACATCGAAGCAGCGCGGCGCGGCGATATCCTCCAGATTGATCGCGCCGAAGATCGGCGCGATCTGCTCGACTGTCTGCACGATCAGGTCGGCGTCCTGGCTCGCCAGACAGATCGGGAAGGCGTCAATATCGGCGAGCTCCTTGAACAGCACCGCCTTACCTTCCATCACTGGGATAGACGCCAGCGCGCCGAGGTTGCCGAGCCCAAGGATGGCGCTCCCATCGCTGACCACCGCCAGGCTGTTCTTCTTGATAGTCAGCGTGTAGGCGTTCTCCGGGTCGCGGGCGATGGCGCGGCAGATGCGGGCGACGCCTGGGGTGTACACCAGCGACAGGTCATCGCGGGTCTTGACCGGCGTGCGCGGCTGGATGGAGATCTTGCCGCCGAGGTGCATCAGGAAGACGCGGTCTGAGACGTTGAGCACCCGCACCTCGGGCAGCGCCTCGATCCGCCTGACGATCTTATCGCCGTGCAGCTCGTCCTGGACGCGCACCGTCACATCGCGGACGATCGCGCCGCGCTCGACCCGCACCAGGTCCACCGCGCCGATGTCGCCGCCGCTCTCGCCGATGGCGGTGGCGAGCTTGCCGAGCATGCCAGGATGATTGTCGATCTGACAGCGAATGGTGATGGTGTACGCAATACCGCCGCTCTGCGTCATCGCACGTCTCCTTGGGTTTGTGAGTGGCATGTACTATACCATACCAGCTCTAGCGGGCGGCGATTCGGAGGGGCGAAGCGCGCCGGATCGATCCCCGAGGAATGGGATGCCGCGCTTGCTTCGCCCATACGGGCCGTGGCGGCGCGCGGCGGAATCGTCGGCCTGCGGCAGCGCGGTCGTCTCCTTTTTACTGCTGCTGCGCAGCGGAGCTGCCGGGTACCCTCTGGGTGCAGCAGCAGAAAAAGCGCTTCCATGGTGCGCAGCGCCCGCGCAGCGCCCGCGCAGAGCGCCTCAGAAAGACAAGCTTGATGCCGCCTGCGGCTGAGCAACGTGCGACCGCAAATGCCCGTGGTGCGGCGCAGCCGCAGCACAATCCTGTGCTATCATGGCGTGATGAAACGCGCAACACCTGTCTACATCGTCCAGACCCAGCCTGGGTTCGCGCCGATCGCCACCGAAGAGATCCTGGCGACGGTCGATGCGACGATCCACGAGACCTATACGCTCCCGCAGAAGAACGACCTACTGTTTTTCAGCACCGACGACGACCCGCAGCTTTTGCTCGCGCTCCGCACCGCCGAGGACCTGTTCGTCGAGGTGGCGCACATCAAAGATCTGCCGCTCGGCTACTCGGCGCTCAAGGCGATCACCGAGGCGGCACTGCGCGCCCCCGGCTTCGATACCACTATCGGCGTCCACCGCCGCGCCAGGCCGGAGCGCGCCGGCGAGGGCAAGCTGCGCTTTCGGGTGGTGGCGCGGCAGGAGGGGCAGGCGGCCTACCGTCGCGTCGATGGCCAGGAGGCGCTGCAGAAAGGCATCCTGCTGCGGCAGGATCATCGCTGGCGGCTCGACGACGGCGGGATGGAGTACTGGCTGACGCTGCTGCCCACCGAGGCGCTGGTGATGCTGCGCCTGAGCGATGCCACCATGCGCCACCGCACCTATCAGCGCGAGCACCGCGCCGCATCGCTGCGCCCGGCATCGGCCGCCGCGCTCTCCTGGCTCACCGAGCCAAACGACGACGACACCTTCCTCGACCCAATGTGCGGTGCCGGGACGCTGGTGATCGAGCGCGCCAACCTCGGGCGCTACGCGCAGTTGATCGGCAGCGACATCGACATGCAGGCGGTCGAGTTGGCCCGCGCCAACGTCGGGACGCGCTTCCAGCCGATCGCGATCGACATGTGGGACGCTGCCGACCTCCCGCTCGACGCTGGCTCAGTGTCGGCCCTGGCGGTCAATCTGCCGTTCGGGACACAGTTCGGCTCGCGCGAGGATAACCGCACGCTGTACCCGGCCTTCCTGGCTGAGGCGGCGCGGGTGATGCGGCCGGGCGCGCAGCTCGTGGCGCTCACCGGCGATGTGCGCGGCTTCACCGAGGCGCTGCGCCGCCAGCCTCAGTTCTTCCAGCGCAATACCTGGGATGTGCAGATTCTCGGCCACGGCGCGCGAATCTTTCGGCTCAGGCACCACTGACGTGCGGCTGTACTACGAGATTGCGGTGCGGGCGTTTCGCCGCGCCACGATGTACCGTATCGCCTACCTGGCGGGGATCGTCACCAACTCGTTCTTCGGCGCGCTCAGCTGCTTCGTCTACGCTGCGGTCTATGGCGCGAGCGGCGCGCACGAGGTGGCAGGCATGCGCCTGAGCGAGACCATCAGCTACGCCTGGGCGACGCAGTGTATGATCTCGATTGGGGCCGGCTGGATTATCTCCGATATCGGGCAGACGATCCAGACCGGCGATGTGATGACCGACCTGATGCGGCCGTGGAGCTTCTACGGGTACTGGCTGAGCCGGACGCTGGGCGAGCGGCTGTTCAACCTGCTGTTCCGCGGCTCACTGACCTACGGTGTCGGCATGGCGCTGTTTGGCGCGCGCATCCCCACCACCGCCGATCTGGCGTGGTTCGTGCCGGCGGTGCTGCTGGCGATGGTGATCTCGTTCGCGTTTGGATTTCTTGTCAACCTGACGGCGTTCTGGCTGATCGACAGCAGCGGCGTGCTGACGATCGCCAACATGCTGCTCGCCGCGCTGTCCGGCTTCCTGCTGCCGCTGGCGTTTCTGCCGGCCCCGGCGCAGACGATCGCGGCCTGGCTGCCGTTCCAGGCGATCACCAGCACGCCGGCGCTGATCCTGACCGGCAAGATCGGCGGGGATGCGGCGCTGCGCTCGCTGGCTATCCAGGCGATCTGGGCCATCGCGCTGAGCGCGATGGGGCTGGCGCTCGCGCGGGCGGCGCTGCGCAAGACGGTGACACAGGGGGGCTAGCGATGCGGCTGTACCTCACGCTGATCGGCGCGCGCATCAGGGCGCAGCTCCAGTACCGCATATCGTTCGTGCTGGACATTATCAGCTTCGGCGCGATGACGACGGTCGAGCTAGCCGTGATCGGTACGCTGGTCTCGCGCTTCCCATCGATCGGCGGCTGGTCGTTTCGCGAGGTGGCGCTGCTCTACGGGCTGACTGCGATCGCGTTTGGCACGGCCGAGATGATGGCGCGCGGCTTCGACGCGCCATTTGAGCGTATGATGCAGCAGGGCAGCTTCGACACGGTGCTGATCCGGCCGGCCGGCGCGTTCTTTCAGGTCATCGCGTCCGAATTTCAGCTGCGGCGGCTCGGCAGGGTGATCCAGGGGACGGCGGCGCTCAGCTACGCGCTGGCCGGGCTGCCGATCCGCTGGACGGCGGCCAAGGCGCTGGTCATCCCGCTCAGCATCGCCTCAGGAGCGACGATCTTCGGCGCGCTGATCGTGTTCAGTGCCACCGTCTGCTTCTGGACTATCAAGCTACCCGAGGTCTTTCACATCCTGACGTCGGGCGGGCAGCAGATGGTCAGCTACCCGCTCCATATCTACCAGGGCTGGATGCGCGCGCTGTTCCTCTCGGCCATCCCGCTCGGCTTTGTCAGCTACCCGGCCGGGCTCTACCTGCTCGACCGCCCCGATCCGTTCGGGCTGCCCGGCGGGGTCATCTGGCTCGCGCCGCTGGTCGCCGGGCTATTCTTTCTCGGGGCGCTGCGCTTCTGGGCCTTCGGGGTGAGCAAATATCAGAGCAGCGGGACGTAGACGAACGTCCGATCATCGCGTCACTTTGCCAGTCGTCAGGTACGCCCCATCGCCGAGATTATCCTCGACGAGCCCAATGGCGAAGGTCTCGCCGCCCTTACGCCACCCGGCGTAGCTGAAGGTATCGCCCTCTACCAGCAGCGCGTCATCTGGTTGCCAGCCCGCGCCGCCGAGCTTCTCGCTGTAGAACTGCTTGACCGCCAGCCATTTGGTATCGGCAGGGACTTTGTAGAGCGTCACACCCGCATCGCCATCCTTTGCGCCGATATGCTGCGCGAAGCTGCCGTACAGCGCATCCGCCATCGTATTGCCCTTGGGCTGCACGCTCGCCCCGGCGAACACTGGCACCCCATCGCCCCCGCCCCCACCGCACGCCGCTAGCAGGAGCGCGAGCGCCAATAACATTACATAACGTCGAAACATAAAACCTTCTCCGTCTATGCTACAATGGCGCGCCGCCGATAGGCTCACCAGATCTCGCCTGCGGCAGCGCGAAAGACTTCCTCTACTACGCGAGCGATGAGACAAAAGGATGTGCGAGCTGATGCAGCGTATCACGGTGGTGGGGACGCCCGGTGCCGGGAAGACGACGCTGGCGCAGCGCCTCGGCGCGCAGCTCGGGCTGCCGTTCGTCGAGCTCGACACGCTCTTCTGGGGGCCAGGCTGGACCCCAAGCGCGCCCGAGCCATTCCGCAATCGCGTGAGCGCGGCGCTCACTGGCGAGCGTTGGGCCGTCGGCGGCAACTACAGTACCGCCCTCGATCTGATCTGGGATAGGTCGGACACCCTGATCTGGCTGGATTACGCGCTGCCGCTGGTGCTGACGCGGCTGGTCCGGCGCACGATCAGGCGGATCGCGACTCGCGAGCGACTGTGGGCCGGCAACGTCGAGACCTGGCGCGATGCGTTTTTCAGCCGGGACTCGCTGCTGCTCTTCGCCATCACAACGCACCACACGAGGCGCGGGCGGTTCATGCGCGAGCTGACCGCGCCGGCCAGCGCGCATCTGATCGTCAGGCGCTTTGAGACGCCGGCAGCGGCCGAGCGCTGGCGCGCCGAACTGGAGAGCTAGACCGAATGCCGCTGATCGACGTCGATAATCTCAGCAAGACGTTTCGCGTCGCGGTGCGCAAGCACGGGCGGCTCGCCGGGCTGCGCACCTTTCTCAGCCGCGATTCCCGCGAGGTGCGCGCCGTCGATGGAGTCTCGCTCACGATCGAGCGCGGCGAGATGGTAGGCTACCTCGGGCCGAACGGGGCCGGCAAGAGCACGACGATCAAGATGCTGACCGGCATCCTGGTGCCGAGCGGCGGACAGATCAGTGTGGCCGGGCGGGACCCCCACCGCGAGCGCATCGCCCACACCCGGCAGATCGGGGTGGTGTTCGGGCAGCGCACCCAGCTCTGGTGGGACCTGCCGACGATCGACTCGTTCGAGCTGCTGCGCCACCTCTACCGCATCTCACCAGAGCGCTACCGCACCAACCTGGCGCGCTTCAGCGAGCTGCTCGATCTCGGGCCGTTTCTCGCTACGCCGGTGCGGCAGCTCTCGCTCGGGCAGCGGATGCGCGCCGACCTCGCCGCAGCGCTGCTACACGAGCCGGCGATCTTGTTTTTGGACGAGCCGACGATCGGGCTCGACGTGGTGGCGCGCGAGCGCATTCGCGGCTTTCTGGGCGAGATCAATCGCGAGCGCGGCGTGACCGTGATCCTGACCACCCACGATCTCGGCGATGTCGAGCGGCTGTGTCAGCGGGTGGTGCTGATCGACCACGGCCGGGTGATGTATGACGGCGGCATCAAGGCGCTGCGGGCGCGCTACGGCCGGACGCGCACGCTGGTGGTGGATCTGGACGCCGACGATATCGCCATCGACGTGCCGCTCGCCAGCGTCGCGCGGCGCGAGGGGCGTCGGGTCTGGATCGACTTCGACCGCGACGCGATCGGGGCCGCTGAGCTGATCGCCGCAGTGGCCACCGTCGCGCCGCTGCGCGACCTGACGATCGAGGAGCCAACGATCGAGGCGATCGTGCGCCGGCTGTACGGCGGCTGAGCCCGAACCTCTGGTATAATTTGCCGTATGCACCCACTCCACGCCATGCTGGTCCACCTCCCGATCGGGCTGCTGATCGGCAACGCGATCTTCACCGCTATCGCGCTGCGCCGCGATACCCCGGCCTATGAGCAGACGGCGTTTCACTGCCTATGGCTCGGGCTGCTGCTGACGCTGCCGGCGGTGCTCAGCGGCGCGTGGGAAGCGGCGCGGCAGATCTTCGGCTCGCTCGCGCCGCGACAGGACGCCGTCGGCTGGGTGAACGCCCACGCCATCGCTGGGTTAGCGATGTGCGGCTGCTACTGGCATGCCTGGCAGCTGCGGCGGCGCAACCCCGGCATCCTGCGGGACCCGGCGCTGCGACGCGGCTATCTCGCGGCGATCGGGGGCGGCGCGGCGCTACTGGTGGCGAGCGGGTGGCTCGGCGGCGAATTGGTCTATCGGCTCAAGCTGGGGATGTAGGAGGTGGCTATGATCGGCGCGATCATGTTTTTTCTGATCTGGTTCCCACTCAATATTGCCAGGCGAATCTGGTGGAACTGGAAGATCGAGGGGGTAGAGAACCTGCCGCCCCGGCCGCAGGGGTGCGTCCTCGCGGTCAATCACCTCAACTGGACCGATATCCATACCGTCGGCTCGTCGGTGCCGCTCTCGCACCGGCCGTGGTGGATGGCCAAAATCGAGCTGTTCAACGGCCGGTTCGCCACCTGGTGGCTACGGCAGATGCAGGTGATCCCGATCCGGCGCGGCAAGCGCGACCTCTCGGCGCTGTATGAGAGCGAGCAGGTCATCAAAGATGGCGCGGTGTTTATCGTCTTCCCCGAGGGCCACCGCAGCGACACCGGCGCGCTGCAGGAGGGCAAGAACGGCGCGCTGCGGCTAGCGATCCGCTCCGGCGTGCCGATCGTGCCGGTGGCGATCTTTGGCACCGAGGTCGGACTGAAGAAGATCATGCTGCGCTCGCCGATCACGGTTCGTTTCGGCAAACCGTACATCCCGCAGGCCGACCCAGATCACATCCCGGCGACGCAGATGGCGCGGCTGACCGATGAGATGATGATCCGGATCGCCGAGCTGATGCCGGAGCGCTACTGGGGCTTCTACGCCAGCAAGATGCTGCCGGAGCCAGCTACGACGCAGCCCACAGCCACCGAAGCGCTGTAGGGAGGGCGAGACAGCGTCCTCACCCCCGGCCCCTCTCCCGCTGCGGCAGGCGATGGGAGCCGATGGATAGCTCCCGTGCGATACGACGTAGGTGCGCTGTGCGTCAGCACCCTGCGGCGTGTAGCACAGCACGGTGGGGCAGGCGAGGGGAGCCGATGGATAGCTCCCATGCTTATACGCCGTAGGTGCGCCGTGCGTCAGCACCCCGCGGCGTGCCGCATAGCACGGTGGCTGGGGGCGCGGCACAGCCGGGGCGCGCGCGAGGTGGCCCGTTTCGTAAGCACAAAAGGGGATGCAGCACGCGCTGCATCCCCTTTCGTCTCGCCTCTAGCCGACTGAGGCTCGTGTATCGCGGGGGCAGGGTGACCTCGGGTGCTGCGCCCCCGAGGTCACCCTGTGCGCTTCGCGCGTTTACCCCAGTCAATACATTACGGCGTTGTGATCTGCGGGATATAGTTGGCGCACATCGTCTGCACCACCTGGCCGCGGATCTCGCCGCCGGTGAACGCGGCGGAGTGGACGTTGACGTAAAACAGCCCGGCGACCATCGAGTCCTGCTGGGCCTTGGTCAGCGTCACGCTGCCATCCTTCGGCGTGCCGACCATGAACGGGACCTTGACCGGGCCGTTGGTGCCGATCCTGGCCTCGTGGATGTGGGCCATGGTCTCGGTGACGATCCCGGTGTGGGTGATATGGTAGCTCACCACGCCGCCGGCTCCGAGCGTCAGATCTGCCCGCCCGCGCGCGTTGCTGCCGTTGAACGGAATCTCATTTGTACCACTCAGGTCGGCGCTGTAGCAAGCGCTCGCCGGGATCACCTGGCCGCGGATCTCGCCGCCCGTATGCGCCGCCGAGTGGACGTTGATGTAGAGCAGGCTGTCCAGGATATCCTGGCGCAGCTGCGCCGTCACGGTGAACGAGCCGGTCTTGATGACCCCAAGCGACAGCGGAACGATCACCGGGCCGTTGGTGCCAGCCGCAGCCTTGTGGAAGTGGGCCATGGTCTCGGTGACGATCCCGGTGTGCTGGATGGCGTAGGTCACATCGCCGCCATCTGGGCTGAGCATGACCACCGCCGCGCCGCTGGCGTTTGTGGTAACCGGCGGATTCTCATTGGCGCCGCTGATCGCTGCAGCGAAGCAGCCGCCGCTCGGCACCACCTGGCCGCGGATCTCGCCGCCGGTGTGCGCCGCCGAGTGGATGTTGACGTACAGATTGCCGGCGAGCATATCCTGGCGCAGCTGCGCCGTCACGGTGAAGGTGCCGATCTTGAGCGCGCCGAGCGCGAACGGCACGACGACCGGGCCGTTGACGCCGAACGCCGCCTTGTGGATATGGGCCATGGTCTCGGTGACGATCCCGGTGTGGCGGATGGTGTAGGCCACCTGCGTGCCATCTGGCGAGAGCACCAGGCTGGCCACGCCTGCGGCACTGGTCGTCACCGGCGGCACCTCGTTTGCGCCGCTGAGCGCTGCCGCGAAGCAGCCGCCCATGGTTGTGCTGCTCAGGGCTGCGGGCGAGCTGCCCATACCATCGCCGTAGCTGTACTCGTCTGCCAGCGAGCTCTTCGGGCTGGCGGCTGCCGCGAGCCACATCGATGCGCCAAGTAGCGCGGCCATCATCCAACGTCGTCGCATGGTTTCCTCTTTCACTGAGGTGAGTGCTGCGATCATCGCAGCATCCGCATAGTATCGTGACAGAAAAGGGAACTTGGGGCTGCGCCCCACATCCCCGCCGCGCGCTCCCGCAGTCCAAAACACTGTAATGTAGAGGGCGATCACGAAACTATGTACCTGTAGATACGTCTGTTCGGCGCAGCTAGATCTCTGGCGCAGCTAGATCTGCTGTTTGAGCCAGCCGGACGAGTTATGGAAGTTGACGACGGCGCTGCCCGGCGGGACGAGCGCATCGCAGGCCGCGCGGGTCGCTTCGTCCAGCGTCATCTCGAGCACGGGCAAAATCTCCTGGATCTGCGGCAGAGTGCGCGGCCCAAAAATCGGTGCGGTGACGCCGGGCTGGTCTTTGACCCATAATATCGCGAGCTGCGCGGCGCTGATGCCGATGCCGGCGGCGATCTTGGCGAACGCGCGGCCGATGTCCACGCCGCGCCCGGTGACGCGCTGGGCGTAGATCCCACCGCGCACGACGGCCCGCGAGTCGCTCGGCGGGGCGTCGGCGCTGGCGTAGCGCCCGGCGAGCACGCCCTGGGCCATCGGCGCCCATGGGATAATCGCCAGGCCGTGAGTCAGCGCCAGCGGCACCAGCTCGTTCTCGATCCGGCGGTCGAGCAGGTTGTACGGCGGCTGCTCGGAGCTGTAGCGTACGAAGCCACCGCGCTCGCTGGCCGAGAGCGCCTCCATCACCCGCCAGGCCGGGTGAGTGCTACAGCCGATGTAGCGCACCTTGCCGGCGCGCACCAGGTCGGTCAGCGTCGCGAGCGTCTCCTCGATCGGGGTGTCGGCATCGTGGCGGTGCATCTGATAGAGGTCGATGTGATCGGTGCCGAGGCGACGCAGTGAGTCATCGCATGCCTGGAGCAGATGCAGCCGCGAGTTACCGCGATCGTTTGGGCCGGGGCCGACGGGGAAATGGGCTTTGGTGGCCAGGAAGACGCGGCGGCGCTTGCCGTCGCGGGCCAGCGCCCGCCCGACGACCTCCTCACTGGCGCCGCCGTTGTAGCCGTTGGCGGTATCGATCATATTCACGCCAGCGTCGAGCGCAGCGTCGATAATGGCCTCGGCGGTGGCCTGGTCGGTCTCGGCACCGAAGTTCATCGCGCCGATGCAGAGCGGCGCGACGCGCGCGCCGGTGTGGCCGAAGAGACGGTAGTTCATTGGTTCCTCAGGAAATGTGGTTTTGCCAAGTATAGCATGGGGCGGGGGGACGCGACGCAGTGCGGGGTAGGGGCGACGCGCGCGACGCAGTGCGGGGTAGGGGGCAACCCTAGAGCTGGCCCTCGTCGCCCCATGCGGTGAGCAGCGCCTGGTAGTCGGGGTCGTTGTAGCGGCTCGGCAGGAACGCCGGCGCGTAGCGCGGCAGCGGCGCGCCGGTAATATGCGCCGCGAGCAGCTCGGCCGCGCCGCAGGCCGCCATGATACCGTAGCCCGAAAGCCCGCTGATGGTGTAGGCCCCAGGCACGCCGGCCGGCCCGACCAGCGGGCGATTCTCGCGGGTCTTGGTGTAGTACCCGCCGTCCAGGATCGGGCGCGGTGGGCGGTCGACGTAGGGCTGGAGCCCCGGGACGATCTGCACCAGCCCGCGCATGGTCACCTCGGCCTCGCCGTCGTCGAGCGGCACCGGGAAGATCTCGGCCACGGCGGGCGTGTGGGTCGGCCAGAGCCCCAGCACCCATGCGCTCGCGCCGTGGCCCTCGGGGCGCAGGTGCGCGCCGGCCGGCAGCGCGCCGGTGAGGTGGGCGGTGTGCGGGTCATCGGCCAGCAGCGCGCGCTCGTCGGCATCCCACGGCAGGATCAGCGCGTCGGCACAAATCAGCATCGGCGCGTCGCGGGGGATGGCCCCCAGCCGATCCTCCCAGGCCAGCTTCTGGTGGCGCTCGGAGCGGAGCGGCAGATCCTGGCCGAGCAGTAGCCCCACCGATCTGGCCATCGGGCCGGCACAGTTGATCACACGCGACGCCGCGAGCTGCTGCGGTTTGGCGCTGGAGAGGGTGAGCGTCCAGCCGCTGCCGGCGTCCCTTTCGCCCCGCGTCACCTGCCCGGCGAGCAGGATCACCCCGCAAGCTGTGGCCTCGGCGAGCAGGTGCTGGCCGAGTTGCTGGGCGGAGAGCCAGCCGCAGCGCCTGGCGTGGAGCACGGCGACGACATCTGGCGCGAGGAACGGGAAGTGACGGCAGATCGCGTCCCGGTCAGTCAGCAGGTCGGCGCCGTCCGGCTGGCCGGCGAACCCGTGCGGCGGCGATGGCGCGTAGGCCGCGTCGTCCTGGCGCAGCGGCCCGGCCCCGAGCGCCGCAGCCTCGGTAGCGGCGTCGCGCAGCCGTGCCACGCCCGCCAGTTCGCGGGTGACGTAGAGATAGCCGCGGCGGTTAAGGCCAAACACATTGCCGCTGGCGTCGGCCAGGCGCTCCATCGCGTCGATGCTGGCGTTCATCAGCGCCACCATCGCGTCGCCCGGGCCAGGCCACCAGTTGCGATAGCACTCAGTGGATTTATCGCTGGTGAGCGTCAGCGGCGGCCGGTCGTCGATGATGACGATGTCCTTCACGCCGCGCGCGCTGAGCGCCCATGCGGCGGCCACGCCGGCGATGCCAGCTCCGATGATCGCTGTCGTCCCCTCGGCCATAGTTTTCTCCACAGATAGGCACAGATGCCCACTTGCAGCCCTCCTCAACTGTCAACTGTCAATTGTCAATTGTCAATCGTCAATCGTCAATAGGTTTAGACCGGCTCGGGCGGCGTGCGCGCCGGGGCAGGGACTCGCAGTTGCAGCCCGACCATCCCAATCAGACCGACGGCGGCCATCACCACGAACAGGGCGCTGTAGCCGGCGGCCTGCGCGAATGCGCCGGCCGCAAGCGGGCCAATCAGCGCGATCGGGGCCAGCGCTGTGCTCGCCACGCCGATGTAGGTAGCGCGCTCCGACGGCTCGCTGAAGGCGAAGACCAGCGTGAAACCGGTGAGCGTGACGCCGGCCTGCGCCGCGCCGACAAGGATGAAGATCGGCAGGAACCAGACCGGCGATGGCGCGACCACGGCGCCGAGCAGCGCGGCCATGCCCAGCAGCGCCGAGAGCACCAGCACCTGCTTGTGGCCCCAGCGGTCCGCCAGCCAGCCGAGCGCCAGGTTACTGGCGGCGGTGGAGCCGAGCAGCGCGGCGGTGAAGATGCCGACCTCGGCGTCCGGCAGCTTGAAGCGCTCAAGCGCTGCCGCCGTCACGAAGCTGTGGCCCTGCATCCCCAGCGCGATCGCCGCGCGGCTCAGCAGATAGTTGCGCAGCCGCGTGTCGCGCCGCAGCAGCGGGACCACGCTGCGGAAGAAGTCGGAAAACGTCTGCCGCTGCTTGGCCGGCAGCGTCGGTTCGATACTAGATGCCAGGAACGCGAACGAGCAGACCATGGCCGCGAAGCAGCCGAGCGCCAGGTAGCCGATGCTCTGAGGGAAGGGCTGCGTGGCCAGCACTGCGGTGGCGATCGACGCGCCGCCGACGCCGAGCAGCCCGCCCAGACCGCTCTGGAGACCGAAGAAGATCCCCCAGCGCGAGCCTGGGATGATCCGCGAGATAAAATCCTGCCACGGGATCGACGCGACGCCGGCGCTGAAGGCGTGGACCGTGTAAAGCGCGATGAACATACCAAACAGCATCGCTGGCGGCGTGGCCGGCGCGAGCAGCAGGAGTAGCCCGAGCAGCAGGAACGGCAGGCGCTCGCCGGTGGTGGCCGCCAGCAGGAACGGCTTACGCCGCGGCCTGGCCGCCACCAGCGGCGCGATGAACAGGCCGGGCAGCAGCCAGCCGGTGTAAGTCAGCATCGGGATCAGGCCCTGCGTCCAGCGCTCGCCGGAGAGCCGCTCGACGAACAGCGGCAGCACGGTGTAGCGCGAGACCATGCTCAGGCCGAAGAAGAACAGCCCGCCGTCCAGCACGTTGACGAGAAAGTTGCGCGATGCGTGGCGCTCGATCAGCCGCTCCGCCTGCAGCGAGTCCATAGTGGGTGTGCCTCAGTGTGTCACGGGGGCGGCGCAGCCG
>JAYUUK010000536.1:0-6866 GCA_043754595.1 Roseiflexaceae bacterium
CGCTGCACATCGCCGATATGGTGGATATTTTCACCTTCCACTACTACGATAACGAGCCGTACGACAGCGGCCGCTACGCGCAGCATTGGTACTATGGCAAGGGATTCCCGGCCGACCTGCAGCGGGCGCTGCGCGAGCTCAACGCGCTCAGACGCAACAAGCCGATTATCGTGACCGAGATTGGCTTCCCCACCGGCGATGGGACCACGCGCACGCTGGCCGACCTGCGGCGCGACCTGCGCGTGGCGCGACGGATCATCGGCGACGAGAGCGCCGACGGGATGCTGCTCTGGTCGTTTCAGAAGACGCCAGACGAGCTGGTGAGCGATGTGTTCAGGTAGCGAACCAAAGAACGCGAAGCAAGGAGTAGGTAGCAAGGAGTAGAGAGCAAGGAGCAGAGAGCAAGGAGCAGAGAGCAAGGAGCAAGACGGTGCGAGGGAGAGGGTGACGGCGTGATGTAGGGGCGAAGAGCGCGCAAGATGCTCTCACACCATCATGCCGCAGGTGGCCGGCGGCGCTGCCACATCGACGGCGCGCGGGCCATATGCGATCGATCCTGGCGTCTCATTCGCGCAGGAGCCGCCCGCCACCGATGCAGCGACCCCACCACCGACGCAGCGACCCCCACGGAGCGGCGGCGACCTCGCCACCGACGCAGCGACCTCGCCACCGATGCAGCGACCCCCACGGAGCGGCGGCGACCGGGACGCGAAGCCGAGACGACGCGACCCCGCCACCGACGCAGGAGCCGCCCGCCACCGATGCAGCGACCCCACGGAGCGGCGGCGACAACAGGAGATCCAATGCGCGCGACACTACTCACGCCGCCTGGCGAGTTCACCGACGGGATCGAGGGGCCGGCCTGCGACCGCGGCGGCAACCTGTACGCCGTCAACTTCGCCCGCCAGGGCACGATCGGCATCGTCACGCCGCAGGGCATGCGCAGCATCTTCGTCGAGCTGCCTGAGGGCAGCGTTGGCAATGGCATCCGCATCAGCCCCGACGGCGGCACGATGTTCATCGCCGACTACACCGGCCACAATGTGCTGGCGGTGGATATGCCGAGCCGGGCGGTGCGGGTCCACGCCCACGAGCCGAGCGCCAACCAGCCAAACGACATCGCACTCCGCAGCGACGGGACGATCTTCGCCAGCGACCCGCGCTGGGCCAACGATACCGGACAGATCTGGCGCGTCGAGACCGGCGGCGCGTGGGTGGCGCTCGAGCGCGGCATGGGGACAACCAACGGCATCGAGGTCGGCCCGGACGAGCGCACGTTGTACGTCAACGAGACAGTGCAGCGGACGGTGTGGGCCTACGACCTCGACATATCTGGGGCTGTCTCCGGCAAGCGGCTGCTGCACCGGTTTGACGATTTTGGGCTGGACGGGATGCGCTGCGACCGTGCCGGCAACCTGTACGTGACCCGCTGGGGCAAGGGCACAGTGGCGATCATGCGGCCGGACGGCGCGCTGCTCGGCGAGGTGGAGCTGCCGGGCCGCAACTGCACCAACATCACGTTTGGCGGCGCGGACGGGCGGACCTGCTATGTGACGCTCGCCGACACCGGCAACATCGCGACGTTCCGCGCCGACTATCCTGGAAGGGAACCATTCTGATGGAGTTGCTGGTAACTGTGGCGGACGGCGCGCTGGCGCGAGCGGCGATAGCGGCGCTGCTGCAGCGCGGCGATACGGTACGCGCCGTGGACGCCGCGTACGGCGCGGCGCTGCCGCACAATGTGGCGGCGCACTGCGGCGACATCGCGGGCGGCGCGCTGGCGACAGCGCTGCTCGCTGGCGTCGATGCGGCGCTGCACCTCGCACCGCTCGGCATCGTCGGCGACGAGGACGTGGGGCGGGCGGCGCGCGAGACGTTCGCCGTGGCAGACACGGCGGCCGCCGCTGGGGTGGGGCGGCTGGTGCTGGGCAGCACGCTTGCGGTGTTTGGCCTGTGCGCCGCAGACTGGCGGGTGGACCCTGGCTGGCGGCCGCGCCCGCCGACGACGCCCGCGGCGCTCGGGGCCCTGCTGTGCGAGCGGACGGCTCGCGAGCTGGCGCGCGAGAGCGGGCTGGCGACCCGCTGCGTCAGGCTGGGGGCTGGGCTCGACGCGCAGGACGCGGTGGCGGCGCTGCTCACGGCGCTCGACGCGCCTGGCGGAGGCTGGCGGATCGCCCACTGCGGCGAGCGACTGGCGGCAGCGCCGCCGCCGCAGATCGCCAGCCGGCCGATCCGCAACGTGGTGGTGTTCGGCGCGGGCGGGCCGCTCGGGGCGGCGGTGGCGGCCGAGCTCGCGACGACGTATGCGCTGCGCCTGACCGACCTCCAGCCGCTCGATGAGCTGGCGGCGCGCCCGCCGCAGAGCGCAGGGGCGCCGCGTCCGGTGGATCTCGGCGCGCCGCACAGCTGGCACACGGTGGACGTGACCGACGCGGCGCAGGTGCTGGCGGCCTGCGAAGGCATGGACGCGATCGTCAACTGCAGCGTGATCCGCCGCGACCCGCAGCCGGCCTGGGCGGTGAACCTGCGCGGGGCACACACCATCGCGCTGGCGGCGGTGGCGCATGGCATCAGGCGAGTGGTTCACACCGGGCCGTACCAGGTGGCGCCGACGGCGGCGAGCTACGGCTGGGACGACGACGTGCCGAGCGATGCGCCGCCGCGGCCTGGGCGCGGCCACTTCTGGGAGCTGTACTTCCACACCAAGTATCTCGGGCAAGAGCTGTGCCGCGCCTACGCCGAGGCCCATGGGCTTGAGCTGCCGGCGCTGCTCTTCTGCGAGTTCGTGGATGCGGCGGCCAACAGCGACGCGCCGGTCGAGCCGTTCAGCATCTCCTGGGGCGACGCGGCGCGCGCCGTCCGCGGCGCGCTGGAGGTGGAGTCGCTGCCGCGCCCGTTCGAGCCGCTGCATATCAGCGCCGACCTGCCGCACGGCGTATTCTCCAACGAGGCGGCGCGGCGGGTGCTCGGCTGGGCGCCGCGCGATACGCTGGAGAATCGCTGGCGGGCATCGCGGCGTGAGCCGTAGCTGGCTGGCGCACGGCACTTGTGCTACAGGGCGCTGGTGAGGGCTGGCGCACGAGAGATGGCCCGTTTCGCCGCGCGCTGTGCGGGGCTACTGCCAAGAGGGGTGAGAGGGCCAGGGCCAGTACAAAGTCGGGTCGGAATCGGTCTCAGCTGCGCGAAAATTCGCGCAGCTGGGCCGATACTCATGGATTTTGTACGAGCCTGCCGAGAGGAGCGAACATGAAGACCCTGGCAGCGATCTGCACGACCTACTATCCGCTATCGCACGCCGACGTGATCGTGACGCGCTGGCTGGAGCCGCACCCCCATGACGTGGCGCACGGGTTTGTGCCGCAGACGACGATCGGCGCGCTGTACGTGGCGCAGCGGCCGGGCGGCGCGGTGCCGGCCGACTTCGCCATCGCCCCGGCCGAGCGCGCCGCCGTCTACGACCCAGCCTACGATATCGCGCAGCTAATATCCGAGCGCTACGGCGTGCCGGTCTACAACAGCGTGCGGGCGGCCCTGACGCTCGGCGGCGAGACGCTGGCGGTTGACGGCGTGCTGCTGATCGGCGAGCACGGCGACTACCCGCAAAACAGGTTTGACCAGAAGCTCTACCCGCGCAAGGAGCTGTTCGACGCGATCATAGCCGTGTTCCGCGAGTCCGGGCGGTCGGTGCCGCTGTTCTGCGACAAGCATCTCTCGTGGAATGGGGCGTGGGCGCGCGAGATGGTGGCCACCGCGCGCGAGCTGGGCTTCGGGCTGATGGCCGGGTCGAGCATCTCGCTGGTGGGCACCACGCCGGATCTGGGTATCGCGCCAGGGGCTAGGCTTACCGAGAGCCTCTCGCTGTTCTACGTCCACCCCGAGATCTACGGCTTCCACGCGCTGGAGCTCATCGAGTCGCTGATCGAACGGCGCACCGGCGGCTCGCGGGCGATCGCCTCGCTCGAGGTCTGGCGCGGCGACGAGGTCTGGGCGGCGCTGGAAGACGGGGCGTTGCCGCACGATCTGTTCGACGCGGCGCTCGCGGCGGCGCGGGTGCATCCCGGCGAGATGCGGCAGAACTGCGCCGGGGGGCTGCCGCCGTTCGCGGCGCGGCTGGTCTACGCCGACGGCCACTGCGCCACGCACATGATGCTGGACGGCCACGTGGACGATTTCGCCGTGGCGCTGCGCGACGCGGACCGGGGCGTGCTGGCGGCGCGCTATGGCACCAGCGATGATTGGCGGGCGGAGTTCGCGCCGCACTTCGCCACCTTAGACGGGCACGTCCAGCAGCTTATGCTGAGCGGGCGATCGCCGGTGCCAATCGCGCGAACGCTGTTCACCACGCAGATCGTGGCGCGCTGGATGCAGGCGCTGGCCGAGCCGCGCGGCCCGATCCTGACGTCAGAGCTGGCGGTGGACCTGTGATCAGCGGCATCGTGCTGGCGGGCGGCAGGAGCCGCAGGATGGGGCGCGATAAGCGGCTGCTGCGGCCGTGGGGCGACGATGGACCGACGCTGCTGGAGCGCGCGACGGCGCTGCTGGCGCCCCACTGCGATGAGGTCATCGTGACGATCGGGGCCGATGACGACTGGGGCGCGCTGCGCGGCGGGGCGGTGGCGCGCTTCGCCCGCGATGGGCTGGCCGACGCCGGGCCGCTGGCGGGGATCGTGGCAGGGATGACGGCGATGCGCGGCGATCTGGCGCTGGTGTTGGCGTGCGATATGCCGCGGGTGCGCAACGACATGCTGCGCGGGCTGCTGGCGGCGACGGGCGGCGGGCAGTGCATCGTGCCGCTGCGGCCGGGCGGCGATGCGCGCAACGCGATGGGGGCCGAGCCGCTGCTGGCGGTCTACGCGCGGGAGGCGCTCGAGACGCTCCGGGCTGCGCTGGGCGAAGGGGAGCGGTCGCCGGCCGAGGCGCTGCTGCGCTGCGATGTGCGCTATCTGCCGCCCGATGTCTGGCACGATTGGGACGCGGATGGCGTCTCGTTTGACAACCTCAACACAGCCGGGGATCTCACACGCAGAAGCCAGGATGCGCGCGGCAGCGCTGCATAATATAGCATTCCTAAATGAGCTGTAAACGCGCGTCAGCGCAACGCGGGGGTATGGGGGCTGCGCCCACACACCCCCTCATTTTTTACAACTCTAATAGTATTGCTATATGCGATCGAGCCTGCGATCAGTTGCCGTTTAGGGTGGATATGTGGAGCTGTTAGCACAACAAATATCACGGCAACAGTGGCAAACCAAGCTCCTTGAGAAATTTGTTATGTTTCTCGGTTGACTCCTCGATTTTCTTTTCGAGTTCAACCAGATTGGAATGCACTACGGCTAGATCGATCTCCTCCTCCGATACGGCGGTGCTGATGTAACGCGAGATGTTCAGGTTGTAGTCATTTGCCTTAATCTCTTCGAGAGACACGCGCCGTGAGTAACTATCTTCTTCTTTGCGATACTGGTAGGTCTCGATGATGTTGTCGATGTGCGTCTGCGACAGGCTGTTCTGGCGCTTGCCTTTCTCAAAGTGTGCGCTAGCGTTGATGAACAGCACATCGTCGGGCTTCTTGCACTTTTTGAGCACCAGGATGCAGACGGGTATGCCGGTGGAGTAGAACAGGTTGGCGGGCAGGCCGATCACGGTATCGATGTGGCCGTCTTTCAAGAGTTTCTGGCGGATGCGTTCTTCCGCGCCGCCACGGAACAGCACGCCATGGGGCAGGATGATCGCCATGGTGCCTTCCTGGGCAAGGTAGTGAAACCCGTGCAGCAAAAAGGCGAAGTCGGCGGCGGATTTAGGGGCCAGACCGTGGTTCTTGAAGCGTACATCCTGGGCTAGCGCGTCGGTTGGCTCCCAGCGGTAGCTGAACGGCGGATTGGCGATCACAGCAGCGAACTGCGGCTTTTTTGCCGGGTTGTCTTCGCGCAGCATCTCCCAATCGTTGAGTAGGGTGTCGCCGTGCCAGATCTCGAACTCCGAGTCTTTGACGCCGTGGAGCAGCATGTTCATCCGTGCGAGGTTGTAGGTGGTGATGTTCTTTTCCTGGCCGTAGATCTTGCCGATGCCGTGGGCGCCGAGCCGGTTGCGCACGTTGAGTAGCAGCGAGCCGGATCCACAGGCGAAATCGAAGACGCTGTCGAGGCGCTTTTTAAGGCCGGTGCTGGGGTCCTGGCTGTCGAGCGTGACGATGCCGGATAGAATGCTCGAAATCTGTTGCGGGGTGTAGAACTCGCCGGCCTTTTTGCCGGAGCCGGCGGCAAACTGCCCGATCAGGTACTCGTAGGCATCGCCGAGGGTATCGCTGTCGGTGGAAAAATTCGCCAGGCCTTGCGCAATCCTGGTGATGATCGTGCAGAGTTTGGCATTTTGTTCGGTATACCCCCTGCCGAGTTTTTCCGAGCTTAGATTGATTTCGGAGAACAGGCCGTCAAATGCTCTGGCGAAGGATTCTTCTTCAATATACTTGAAGCCGCGTTGCAAGGTATGCAGCAGTTCGCCATCCTGCGTTCGCGCCATTTCGGCGATGCTGCCCCAGAGATATTCGGGCTTGATCACATAGTGTACCTTGCGGCGCATCTGTTTCTCAAACTCCTCGACGTCGTCTGGGTTATCGTCGTACCAAAGCTGGAGCGGCAGGGCATTGTGTTGCTTTTGCACATACGGGTAATCCGCCCCAAGTTCGCGCCCGGCCGCCGCCTCGTAGTTATCCGAGAGATAGCGCAGGAACAGAAAGGCCAGCATATAGTCGCGGAAGTCGTCGGCGTTCATGAGACCTTATCAAGCTTTGTTATTACGATTCAATTTTCTTTGCGTATTCAGAAAATTATGCAATCCACAACATACTTGCATCACACGATCACGAATAT
>JAYUUK010000537.1:0-6841 GCA_043754595.1 Roseiflexaceae bacterium
CCGCCGCCACGCCGCTGCCCGCCGCCACGACGCCAGCTGGGGGCACGGCCGGGGTGCTGGGGATCGAGCGCGTCGATGTCGTGGTGGCGGAGAGCGCCCCGCCGCAGGTCTCGGTGCGTTTTACAGGGTATCTGGCGGACGGCTGCACATCGCTCGGGGCGATCTCGCAGCGCCGCTTCGGCAGCGCGATCGAGGTGACCGTGGCCACCAGCCGCGCCGCCGCCGACGCCTGCACCATGGTGGCCACGCCGGTCGAGCAGACGCTACGGCTGGAGGGCGCGTTCCCGGCGGGGAGTTACACGGTGACGGTCAACGGCGTGGCCAAAACCTTCACCGTCTGATGGACTACGGACAGTTGACGCCTGCCTTCGGTCACTGCCCGCTATCCTGCCGCCCGACGATCTCCAGGAAGATGTCTTCCAGCGAGCGGCGGTGCGGCGCGAGCGCGTAGAGCCGCGCGCCGGCGGCGATCGCGGCGCTGGCGATCTCCGGCAGCGCCGCCTCGCTGGCCACATCGAACTCGACGGTGACCGGGTCATCTGGGCGATCGCTGGCGGCCGCCTCGCGGGTGATAAGCGGGGTCAGGATGTCGGCCATCCGGCCGAGCGCGGCGCGCAGCGGCTCGGTCAGCACATCGACCCGCAGCGTCACCTGGATGCGCCCGGCCGTCAGCGCGCGCATGCCCTCGGTGCGCAGCACCTGGCCGCCGCGGATGAACGCCACTCGGTCGCAGGTGGCCTCGACCTCGCCGAGCAGATGGGAGTTAAGGAACACGGTGGTGCCGCGCTCGCGCAGCCCGCCGATGATCTGCCGCACCAGCATGCGCCCGAACGGGTCGAGCGCCGACGTCGGCTCATCCAGAAACACCAGCTTCGGCTGGTGGATGATCGCCTGCGCCAGCCCGATCCGCTGCAGCATGCCTTTGGAGAACCCAGACAGCGGTCTGGCGGCCTGGTCGCTCAGGCCCACTAGCTCGAGCGTCTCGCCGACCCGCCGCCGCCGCTCGCTCGCACCGAGGCCGGCCAGGCTGCCGTGCAGGTCGAGGAATTCGGCGGCGTGCATCCACTCCTGGAAGCGGAAGTGCTCCGGCAGAAACCCGATCTGCGCCGCAGCCTCGGGCGTGCCTGGCCGCAGCCCCAGCACGCTCGCGCTCCCACCGCTTGGCCGCGCCAGCCCGAGCAGCATTTTGACCGATGTCGATTTGCCGGCCCCGTTCGGCCCGAGAAAGCCAAACACCTCGCCGCGCGGCACGGCGAGCGTCAGGTCGGCGACAGCAGTTTTTTTGCCGAAGCGCTTGTGGAGCCCGCGCGTCTCGATCGCCATGTCGTTCATGTTGACTCCCCTTCCGCACAGCGCTGGGCCAAACGGGCGCTCGCGCTATGCGGCTACGGCGTGCCGCGCCCCGCTCAGGGCGGGCTGTGCTGCTGGCTGCGGGTGCTGACGCACGCGGCAGCGGCGGCCCCGAGTGGGACCGCCGCCGCCGTCTAGCGCAGTTTTAAGCAGCGCTATTGCCATCGCGCAGACGTTCTTTGGCATCAGGGCGCTGCATTCGTCAATGGTCAATGGTCAATCGTCAATTCGCTAGCGCACCGACTCGGCGGCGGCGAGCAGGGCGGTCTCATCGCCGTTGGTGCTCCGCAGCACGTAGAAGCGCTCGCCGACCTGCCAGTAGAGTTGGAGTCGCTGCCCCTCCTCACCGCCGCCGAGCTGCGCCAGCAGCCCCTGCGCGCCGTTGACTGTCACGGCCCGCACTCGCTGCACCTCGGTCGGCGGGATGGGGACGATCAGCGTGCTGCGCAGATCCATCTGCCCGGCGATCGTATCGGCCTGTGCGGCGTCCATCCCCAGGACCCGCAGCATCACCCGGTTGGGCAGCGCGGCGTCCACGCCATCGGGCAGCGTGATTTTGGGCGCGGTGCCCTGGATCAGCGTGAGGCCGAACCCATCGCCCACGTAGCTAGTCTCCACGATCGGCTTGATGTCCACCACCGTCGGCGCGCTGCCCAGCGCATCGGGGATCGCCAAGTCGGTGATATCGAGCAGCGTCAGCATCTGCCGCACCCCGGCGACGTTGGCGGTCGCCTCGCCGCGATTAGCCGGCATCACCGTGTAGCTCGCGGTGGCGCCGGCTGGCAGCGCCGTGACCTCGCTCGGCGCGAACCCGGCCTTGGTCGCCGCATCGGCGGCGCCGGTGGCCGGCGTAGCATCGGCGCGCTCGTTGGCGAGCGTGGGCTTGCCGACGAACAGCGTGGACTGGTCGAAGTTCAGGCCGCGCAGCTGGTCGGCGCGGGCCTCGGAGAGCGGCATGAAGACCACGCTCTGGACGCGGAAGATGTTGAGAAAATCGTCTGCTGCGGCGCGCACCGGCGGCAGCAGGAACAGGCAGAGTGCGAGCGCCGCAGCTGCGACGGACGCGATGGCGCGGCGGCTAAACGGAAGGTTCATAGCAGATCTCCTTAGTTGGCGCGGCGCGGGAAGCGCTGCGGCGAAGCGGGCGTAGGCAGCGCGCTGGTCTGGCGCGGCGGGCGGCGCGAGCAGCGCGGCGGCGGAGTCGGCGCGCGCGCCGACGGCGGCGAGCTCGGCGCGGCAGGGCGCGCAGATGGCGACGTGAGTCTCGACGGCGCCGCAGGCATCTGGCGCGAGCTCGTCATCGTGGTAGGCGCGCAGATCGCCGGCGGAGCAGTGATGGACCATAGAAACTCCTACACCGAATCGTAGCTATCGACGGCCAGGCTCGGCTCGCACACCGCTAGGAACGCGCGCTCGGCCCGCGACAGCAGCGACCCCACCGAGCTGGGCGCTACCTCCAGGGCTGCGGCGATCTCGGCGTAGCTGTAGCCGGCGTGGCGCAGCGCCAGCAGCGAGGCCTGGCGCTCGGGGAGGCGGCGCAACGCAGCGCGGACGGCGGCGCGGGTCTCCTCAGACACTGCCACGTCGGCGGGGTCCACGCCAAAATCCGGCTCGTAGCTGCGCTCGATGCGGGCCGCCGCGCGCCGCGCGCCGCGCAGCCAGTTGATGCCGCGGTTGATAGCGACTCGCGCCAGCCACGCGCCGATTACCTCGCCGCCGAGCGCCGGCGGGGTGCGGTAAAGCGTCAGGAAGGTCTCCTGCGCCAGATCCTCGGCGTCGCTCGGCCCGACGAGCCCGTAGAGCGCGCCGTAGACGCGCCGATAGTGGCGGGCGAACAGCGCCTCAAACGCCGTCCGGTCGCCGCCTCGCCAGCGCTGCAGCAGCTCGGCATCATCGCGCTCCACAGCCCCTCCTCGCTCGCCTCTCAGAGCTAGAACACCGCCGCCCAACGTTTTGTGACACAGCTGATAATTGACGATTGACAATTCCCGACCTGCAATCGACAATTGGCACATATCGAGAGGAGACACCTCGCCGTGACGTACCGCACCGCACGCCCACACCCGCTGCGCCCTACGGCGTGGCTCGGCGGCGCGGCGATCGGGCTGCTGCTGCTGTGCATTGGCGGCGGCGGTCTGGCCGCATCGCGCGGGATCGCCGCAGGGCCGCGGGTGGACGCGGTTTTTGGGCCGTACCACCTGCTGAGCCGCAGCGGCGAGTTCCCCGACTGCCACCCGCTCTCGTCCGGCTGCTCGGCCGGAGCTATCGGGCTGCGCCGCAGCTACTATACCATCTGGGCTGTCACCGTCGTCGAGGTGCCGGTGGCCGGCGGCGTCCGCCAGGACTACGGCGGCTGGCGGCTGCTCACGCTGCCGCTCAACGAGTGAGCACTGCTTCGCCAGTGGCCTCGCTTCTTCTGATGATAGCGCCCTTGCTATGCTCGTCTGAATATTCTATACTGCTGCCGTCCATATCA
Source organism: Roseiflexaceae bacterium (assembly GCA_043754595.1). Lineage (GTDB taxonomy): Bacteria > Chloroflexota > Chloroflexia > Chloroflexales > Roseiflexaceae > JAYUUK01. Next base: position 3,827 of record JAYUUK010000537.1, read on the forward strand.
TCGCTGAGGGAGCTCGTCCGATGAGCGTGGAGTTTGAGTGGGACCCGGCGAAAGCGACGTACAATCAGGAAAAGCACCGTGTGACTTTTGCTGAAGCGCAGACCGTGTTTGCCGACCCGGGTGCGGTCATCGTGCCAGATGAGTGGCACGACGAAGCGGAGGATCGCGAGATTATCATTGGTCGCTCGCAGCGCAATCGGCTGTTGTTTGTCGTCTTCGTCGAACGCATGCAGCTCGTCATTCGTCTGATTAGCGCCCGTGTCGCAACAAAAAAGGAGCGACGTGAGTATGAGCACACCGAACACTCCGAATGAGACGCCAGTCCATCGCGATGCACCAGCTGCCACGCAGGACGACATGCGCGATGAGTATACGATCGATTACGCCAAGGCCCGTCCCAACCGCTTCGCGACACACATGCAGCCAGGGGGACGCCTGATCGTGCTCGAACCTGATGTGGCGCAGGCCTTCCCGACAAATGAGGCCGTGAACACCCTGCTCCGCGCTATTATGCGCGCGCTTCCGGCACCAACCACCCCCGAATCAACCGCCGCTGCTTCGCGAACCTGATACGGAGCGCTGCCGCGCGGCGTGCCGACGGCGTCCGCGAGGACTACGGCGGCTGGCGGCTGCTCACGCTGCCGCTCAACGAGTGAGCGCGATGAACCTGATCGTCTACGCCTGCCCTGCGGGCGCGCTGGCCGCGCAGCTGGAGCGCTACTTCGCCGCCAGCCTGGCGCGCTTCGGCCCCAACAGCGCCCACGCCTATATGCCGCACGTCACCCTGACCGGCTTCTTCGATGATGCGCCGCAGTCGGTGCCGGTGTACGCCGCTGCGCTCGAAGCCGCGCTCGAAGCCGCCCACCCAGGCATCCCTGAGCCGCCACTGACCATCACCGATATGCTGCTGCGCGATACGTTCCACGGCCTGACCATCGAGAGCCCATGGCTGCGCGCGCTGGTGGCCGATTTCGCCGCGCGCGCCGATTCGCCGACGCGCGCCAGCCCGCTGCGTCTGAAGGACTGGCTGCACCTCAGCCTGGCCTACGGCTTCGCGCCTGAGCAGGGCGATGGGCTGGCGGCGCTGGCGCGCGCGCTGGTGGATGCTGCGGCGCAGGTGACGTGGGAGCTGCGGCTGTACGAGCGACTGCCTGATGGCGGCTGGGTCTGCCATCGCAGCTGGCCGCTGGTGTGCGGCCTTTAGACCGCCTGAAAGATGTAAACGCGCGAAGCGCATGGGGGTGGCCCCGAGATTTCCCTCTTTTCTACTCCATTTGCTATACGGGGGTCATGCTGCTTGATAAGGAGGTCATGATGAGCGCTTCAGGAAGCGAGCCACTCTTCGCCGGGTCGATCCCGCAGGTGTATGACTCATATCTCGTCCCGCTGATTTTTGAGACGTACGCCGCCGATCTGGCCGCGCGGGTCGCGGCGCTCAGGCCAGGGCGCGTGCTGGAGCTGGCAGCTGGCACGGGGGTGGTCACCCGGCAGCTCGCCGCGACGCTGCCGCCCGCGAGTCTGATCGTCGCCAGCGATATTAGCCAGCCGATGCTGGATCGGGCGGCCGCCACGATCGGTAGCGATCGCCGGATCGAGTGGCGTCAGGCCGACGCGCTGCGCCTGCCGTTCGCTGACGCGAGCTTCGATGTGGTGGTGTGCCAGTTCGGCGTGATGTTCTTCCCGGATAAGCCGCAGGCGTTCGCTGAGGCGCGCCGCGTGCTTGCGCCGGGAGGGACGTTGATCTTCAATGTCTGGGGTCGGATCGAGGAGAATGAGTTCGCCCATACCGTCGAGCTGAGCCTGGCGGCACTATTCCCCGCCGACCCGCCGCGTTTCATGGGGCAGGTGCCACACGGCTACTACCAGCGCGAGGCGATCGACCGCGATCTGGTGGCTGGCGGCCTTAGCTCCTCCGTTGAGTTCATCACATTGCCGGCGCGCAGTCGGGCCGCGACGCCGCGTATCGCCGCTGTAGCGTTCTGCCAGGGCACACCTATGCACAACCTGATCGAGGCGCGCGGCAGCCTCACCGCCGCCACCGATGCCGCCGCCGCCGCCATCGCCGCCCGATTTGGCCCAGGCCCGGTGGACGGTAAGATGCAGGCGCATATAGCGATCCTCTCGGAGTAGGAAAGGGGGATTTTGGGGGTTGCGCCCCAACCCTCGCTGCACGCTTCGCGCATACACAGATCACATGCGGTTGCCCATCGCGCCGTCCCAGTAGATCGGGCGGCCGCGCCTGATAGTGGCACGCAGCCTCGGGCGCTCGCCTGGCTCGACGATCGCGAGATCGGCCAGCAGCCCGCTCGCGATCCGGCCGCGATCTGCCAGCCCAACGGCGGCGGCGGGGCCCTGGCTGAGCAGCCGCGCCGCCGCCACCAGATCGATCGTGCCATCGCGCACCAGCGAAAGCGCCCCCTGGAGCAGCGCGGCCGGGGCGTAGTCTGCGGCCAGCAGATCGACGAGCCCAGCGGCGATCGCCTCGCCGGCCCCGAGGTTGCCGGTGTGGGAGCGGCCGCGCAGCACGTTCGGCGCGCCCATCGCCACCGCCATGCCGCGCGCCCGCGCCGCCCGCGCCGCCACAAGCGTCACCGGGAACTCGCTGATGCTGACGCCCATCTCGGTCATCAGCGCCACCTTCGCCTCGGTGTCGTCGTCGTGCGAGGCGATCGGCAGCCGCTGCGCTCTGGCCAGCTCCACCACATCGAGCGCGCTGGCCCACACCGATGGTAGATCGGCCGCAGCGCGCATTCGCTCGCGGGTCTCGCTGGCCACCAGCTCAGGGTCGAGCTTGCGCCAGCTGGAGATTGTGGCCACGTACTGCTCGAAGTCGCGGTACTGCCCCTGACCGGGCGTGTGGTCCATCAGCGAGAGCATATCGATCTGCCGATCGGCGAGCAGCGCGCGCAGCTCGGGGGCGACGGCCGGCGTGGTCACCTCGTAGCGCGCGTGGACGCGGTGGTCCAGCAGCAGCTGCGGCCGCAGCGCGGCGATGCCGCGCGCGATCCGCCCCGA
>JAYUUK010000538.1:0-2319 GCA_043754595.1 Roseiflexaceae bacterium
GCCCCGTACCGTGACGCCAATGGCAGCCAGAAAGTCCTGCCAGATCAGATTCCCGATTGGCGTGCGGCCATCCACGGTCGGTGAGGATGACCTGCGGCAGCCCGTCAGGTAGGTGCAGGCGTCCATCACCCCACGCACCAACGATGGCCCTATCGCAGCGCTTCATAAAGCACACGAAGCCAGGGCAATCGCATCACACGATGCCGTGTGTGCGGCGTGGAGGTTTGGAGGGGAACCCTCCAAAAAGAGCGGTTTTTTGGGGGCTGCGCTCCCACACCCCGCTGGAAGCGATTGAAGATGCAATTGCCCTGCACACGAAGCGCATGCGGGAGTAGCCGAGCACGGCCATACTGGTGTCGCCCTGCGTAGCCTACAGATATAAGGAGAAACCGATATGACCCATTCACACGTTCTGGTCGTGATCGACCATCAGGAGACGCGCGTCTACGCGACGGATCTCAGCGACACGGAGCCCACGCGCCTTTACCCGGATGACCCGAACGGCGACCGGCGCCACCTGCATCACACGAGCGGCCATTTTCAGGGCCAGCGCGCGCCCGAGGATCCGCGCTACTACGAGCAGATCGCGCTGCTGCTGCGTGATGCGGGTGAGATCCTGATCTTCGGCAACGGCAGGGGCAAGTCCAGCGCGATGATGTACCTTGTGCGCTACCTGACGAAGCAGCACGCCGCAATTGCCGATCGGATCGTCGGCGCAGTGATCGTCGATATTGCGGCGCTGACGGATCATCAGCTGCTGGCCGAGGCCCGCGACTTCTACGCCGAGAAGGCGACGCAGTAACATCGATACGTTCTGCCGCGTGGCGGAATGATGATGATCCGCTCCGCCGCCTGGCGGAATGATCACGAACTCATAGGGCCGAAATAGTGGCGTTTGCTGGTCAGGACCGTGGCCTGATCAGCAAACGCCACTAGGTTGATCCTCCTGCCGCATCCACGCAATCCCGACCGCGCAAATGACGAGACCCATACCAATGTAGATTGGCTGGAGCGGCGGCGTGTTGGAATAACCGATGATTGCAATCTCGACCGTCATCCAGATGAGCAGCACCGCGCCGACACCAAGCGTGAGAGCGGGTGCCCAGCTGTGGTGCCGCCACGCGAGTACCGCTACCAGTAGCGCGCCGCCACCAAGCACCATGAAAAAAATCAACCCAGGCACGAAATAATTGTTGAATGGTGAACCTTGCAAGAGCGTCATGGGCAGTGGGAGTATCTCGCCGTGTGGGCCGAGTATCAGCGCCAGCCCCCCACCCAGCGCACCAATGCTCAAAGACGATGAACTGCTTCATGCCATAGAGGAACGAAAAGGGTAGGTAGTGAGCGCCGATCGTAATCATGAAAGCTGGATAGAACCATGCGGCATTGTAAAGGGTTGCGCCGCCGATGAGCGGCAACATGAGCGGGCCCACTATTCCTCCGAACGCCAGGCACTCCCCACTGGGAGCGCGACTGGAGCGAGAAGATGAACAGACTTCATACCTAGGAGGCCGTGGGCAGTCATACTACGATCATTGGAGGAAACGTATGCTGACAATTGACCAGATCATTGCGTATATGGAGCGCGAGATTGCGCAGGGACGGCTGACGGGGCAGCGCGAGGAGCTGCGGCAGCTCCAGTACAGTGCTGGGATGCTGATGCGCGCTGCCCATGAGGTTGACGATCCGGAGTGCGTCCGGCGATTCAGCCTGCTGGCTGCCCAGGCTGCCAACGCGCAGGATGATGGCTAGCGCCGAGCGGATATCCGATGCCACAGCTCGTGCTGCTCCGCCACAGTCAGAGCACCTGGAACCAGGAGGATCGCTTCACCGATGGGAACAGCTTACGCGCGCTGGTCAAGCACCTCGACGCCATATCGGACGCGGCGATTGTCGGGCTCGAGATCCCGACGGGCGTACCGATCGTCTACGAGCTCGACGCCAATCTGCGCCCGATAGCTCATTATTCCCTGGATAGCTCCCGCTAGGAGGCAACAATGTCCACTGTTTATACGGTTACCGATACACAGCGCCAATTTGTCCACGCGGTCGTGCTCGTGATCGAACGCCTGCGCAGCCGGCGCAAAGCGCAGTGCCACACGACGTCACACCATAGCCTCAAGCATTTTACGCAACAGGAGCTGGTCGAGGAGGTGTACGGCGCATACAAGAACTTAGTGCTTGGCATGACCTTACGCATTCCCAGCCGTACCGACTTGCTGCGCATCGCTGACTATCTGGAATGCAGCATCCACGAGACGAATGAGCTGCTGCTCACCGCCCAGTACCTGCCAGAATACATTGATATACAGGAAGATT
>JAYUUK010000539.1:0-20445 GCA_043754595.1 Roseiflexaceae bacterium
TGGCGGGTGCCAAAGCGCAGCTACTTCGCGATGCAGCTGGCGTTCAGCCCGCAGTATGTCTTCACGCTAGTAGACGCCGACCGCTACGCCATCGGGGCGTCGGTGAACCTGCCGATCATGGTAGTCAACGACGCGCACCGCCAGGTACCGCTGGAGCTCGACGCGCATCTGACCGACCCGGTCGGCGCGACGGTGGCGCGGATCCGGCGCGAGCTGACGCTGCCCGCAGACTGCATGGCGATGGAGCTTGAGCGGCTGCGCCTCACGCCCGAGCGCGCCGGCACATACACGCTGACGCTGCGCTGGACGCCGGATGGCGGCGATGAACTGATCAACAGCTACGTCGTGATCGTCGGCTGAAGGCCGCTAGATCTGCTACAATCGTCACACTGAAGAACGCATAGCGGGGTTTGGGGCCGGGTACCCTCTGGGTGTCCCCGAGATCTCCCCTTTCCTACGCTGATAGAATCGCTATAGCATAGAGGAGACCGACCATGCTCGATAGAGCGCGCGCCATCGAATCGGAGATCATTCGGCTGCGGCGTGATATCCACGCCCACCCCGAGCTGGCATTTCAGGAAGTCCGCACCGCCAACCTCGTCGCCGAGACGCTACGCGAGATCGGCGGCATCAGCGTGCGCACCAACGTCGGCAAGACTGGCGTGGTGGGCGAGCTCGGCACCGGCGACGGCCCGACGATCGCCATCCGCGCCGATATGGACGCGCTGCCGATCCTGGAGAACAGCGGCGCGCCGTTCTCCTCGGAGAACAGCGGCGTGATGCACGCCTGCGGCCACGATGCCCACACCGCGATCCTGCTCGGTGTGGCGCACCTGCTCAAGGATGAGTTCGGCAAGGGTGGGCTGCGCGGCAACGTGCGCTTTCTGTTCCAGCCGGCCGAGGAGGCCGCCGACAGTGATGGCGTCAGCGGCGCGCCGCGCATGCTCGACGACGGCGCGATGGACGGGGTGGACGCCGTGATCGCGCTGCACGTCGATAGCACGCTGGAGACCGGCAAGATCACGCTGCGGCAGGGATCGAGCTCGGCGGCGGTGGACAGCTTCCGCGGCTACATCACCGGCACTGGCGGCCACGGCGCGTACCCGCACATCGGCACCGACCCGCTGTGGATGCTGATCCCGGTGATGACGGCGCTGCACGGGATCGTGGCGCGCAAAGTCAACCCGATGGAGCCGGCGGTGGTCAGCCTCGGCGTGGTGCGCGGCGGCACGGTCTCTAACGTCATCCCGGCCGAGGTCTACCTCGAGGGGACGCTGCGCAGCTTCAGCCCAGAGGTGCGCGAGCAGCTGATCGCCGAGGTCGAGCGGGCGTTTGCGCTGACGCGGTCGCTCGGCGGCGACTACCGGCTCCATATCGAGCGCGGCTACCCGGCCGGCACCAACCACCCCGACGCGACCCGCTGGCTGGCGACGACGATCGGCGATCTGGTGGGTGCGGATGCGATCGACACTACGCGCACCGGCATGGGTGCCGAGGACTTTGCCTACATGACGCAGCGCGCCCCTGGGGCGATGTTCATGCTCGGCGCTGCCACCCCAGACGGCGTCAGCCGCGGCCACCACACGCCGCTGTTCGATCTCGACGAGAGCTCGTTCGCGCTCGGGGCCGCCGTGCTCGCCGAGACCGCGCGGCGCTACCTCGCCGGCGAGACGCGCTAGACCTCGCCGAGCCGATGACGCAGCGAAGGGATGGCGCGATGAGGTTCACTCATCGCGCCATCCCTTTATCGTGCCGCGTCGAGGATCTACGGGTCGAGACCAAGCTGGAGCCGTGCCACCCGCTCAACCTGCAAAAAATTGATCGCAGAGATAGCCCCCATCCGATCGCTTAAGCGTCGTTTGCTGACGGTCGTTAGCTAATCTGCCATCGCTAGTGGATGTACCGCGAGGCGTCTGTGATGGCACGGGGGCGCTCGGCACGTTGGGATCGCGGGTGGCGCGGCCCTGGGTGCTGCACCAGCACAGACGCTTCGCGGGCGGTTCATATGGCGGGCAGGGCATGATCAGGGCGTTCAGCGTGACATGCGGCTATCCCAGCGCCTCCAGTTCGTCCAGCAGCTTTGCGAAACGCGCGAGCGCCCGCTCGACAGGGCGCGGCGTCAGCATATCCACGCCAGCATCGCGCAGCAGCTCGATCGATGATTTGGACGAGCCGCCGCTGAGGAACTTCAGGTAGCGGTCGATCGCCGGCTGTCCCTCGCTGGTGATCTGCTCGAACAGCGCCAGCGATGCCGCCAGGCCGGTGGCATACTGGTAGACATAAAAATTGTAGTAAAAGTGCGGAATGCGCGACCACTCGATCGCCATGCAGTCGTCGAGCACCACGTCTGGGCCGTGGTAGCGGGCCAGCAGCGCGCGGTACATCTGGCTCAGGCCATCGGCGGTGATTGGCTCGTCGGCCTCGGCGCGGGCGTGGATATCGCGCTCGAACTCGGCGAACATCGTCTGGCGGTACATCGTCAGCCGGATGGCGTCGATCTGCCTGACGAGGATCTGCCGCCTGACCGCCTTATCCTCGGTGGTTTTGAGCAGGTAGTCGGCGAGCAGCGCCTCATTGAGCGTCGATGCGACCTCGGCGACAAAGATGGTGTAGTTACCATAGACGAACGGCTGTGACTTGCGGGTGAAGAACGAGTGCATCGAGTGGCCGAGCTCGTGGGCCAGGGTGAAGGCGTCGTCCATTTTATCCTGGTAGTTGAGTAGGATGAACGGCGCGGTGGTGTACGAGCCATCCGAGTAGGCCCCAGAGCGCTTGCCCTGGTTCTCGTAGACATCGATCCAGCGGCTCCTGAAGCTGCGCGCCACCACCTCGCAGTACTCGCTGCCGAGCGGGGCGAACGCCGCCAGCATCATCTCCTGCGCCTTGTCGTACGTCACCTGCATATCGGCCTCGTCGGTCAGCGGGGCGTAGAGGTCATAGACGTGGAGCTCGTCCAGACCCATGATCTTTTTGCGCAGGGCGGTGTAGCGATAGCTTACCTCCTGGCCGGCGTTAATGCCATCGATCAGGTTATGGTAGACCTCGGTCGGGATGTCGTTTGGCGCGAGGGCGGCCTCGAGCGCCGAGCCATAGCTGCGCAGCCTGGCGTTAAGCGCGTGGTTGCGCACCTCGGCGGCGAGCGTGACGCCAAGCGTGTTGCGGTGGCTGTTGTAGCTGCTGTAGTAGGCGAAGAACGAATCGCGGCGCGCTCGTCGGTCGCCAGAGCGCAGGAAGCGGTAGAAGCGGCCGTGGGACATGGCGATCTTGTTGCCGTCCTCGTCATCGATCTCGGGGAATGTCAGGTCGGCGTTGGTCAGCGTGTCGTAGGTGTCGCTTGGGGCGCGGGTCACATCGCCGAACTGCGCCAGGATCGCCTCGATCTCGGCCGAGCGGACGTGGGCGCGCTGCGCGATCAGCTGGTCCAGCGCGTAGCCGTAGACCGCGAGCCCTGGCGTGGCGGCGACCCACGCGCGCAGCGTGGTCTCTGGCGCGCCGAGGATCTCCGGGTCCACAAAGGCCAGCGCCGCGCCGATCTTGGCCACCAGCGAGCCGGCGCGGTCGCCGAGCGCCTGGCCGCTCGAGTCGCCAGTATCGGCGTCCAGCCGGCGGTTAGCGTAGACATAGATCTGCCATAGATGCTGCTGGATCTCATCGCGCAGCTCAAGCGTCTGCTGGAGCGCGTCGGCGCTCTCTACCACGCGCCCCTGGAGGGCTGCGGCGCGCGGCATCATCTCCTCCAGATCGCCGATCGCCGCCTCCCAGGCTGCATCAGACGCGTAGACCGGCGTCAGATCCCAGGTGCACTCGGCGGCCATCGCGCTGCGGTGCGGCACGGCTTGGGTCTCGGTCATGGGTAGCTCCTATCGCTGGTTCGCGAAAAATACGCTGCGCGCTTTTTTGGCCTGCGGCAGCACGGCAGTCCGGTTATACGGCTGCTGCGCAGCGGAGCTGCGCAGCAGCCGTATAAAAAGTGCTTATATGGTGCGCAGCGCCCGCGCGCAGCGCCTCAGAAAAAGAAGCGTGCTGCGCCCCCAAACCCTCGCTCTGCGCTTCGCGCGTGGACCATGCACGGAGGATTGCTATCGTCAATAGTCAATAGTCAATTTCCATCCGGGTCTGGCGAGAACTGGTCGTGCAGCTCCTGGAGCCGCTCATCGGTGTGGCGGGCATAGTACTGTTCAGTGATGCGGGTGTTGGAGTGGCCGAGCAGAGCGGAGACTTCGGAGAGCTGCGCGCCCTCGTTGAGCAGCCAGGTGGCAACGAAATGGCGGAAGGTGTGCGGCGTGGCCTCGCGCAGCTGCCGCGCCTCGCGCCGCTTGCCCTCGGTCTCGATCAGATCGGCGAGCGCGTACGCGGCTTCGGTGACGATGCTCCACCCCGCCACCCGGCCGAGGCGCTCGCCGGCGCCGCGTGGGCCGTGGGAGATCAGCAGCGGGGCGGCGGCGGGGAAGGCGGCGCGGCGCGCGAGCAGGTAGCCGGCGATGGCATGCTGCGCGTGGGGGCGCAGGAAGACGGCCCGCCGCCGCTCGCCCTTGCCCACCACGTAGACCCGCGGGCTGATGCCGCCGGTGTCGCCGCGCACCTCGCGGGCATCGAGCGCCAGGATCTCAGAGATTCGCGCGCCAGTCGAGAACAGCGTATGCACGAGCGCGGCGTTACGCAGCTGCGAGAGGCGCTGTCGCTCGGCACGAGTTCCCTTTTCCCCAGGCGGAAGCTCGGGGTCGTAGAACCGCACCAGCCGCCGCAGATCCGGCACATCGGGGGCGCGGCCGGCGGCGGCGCGGGGCAGCGCGTCGCGCAGGTGCATGCGCAGCACGGCTAGCTCGCACGTCAGCATGCCGCGGTCCGCCAGGAAGCGGCAGACCGCCAGCACGCCGTGGGCGTAGGTCTGCGCGGTGCCATCGGCCGCGCCCACCAGCGAGTCGATCCAGCGCGCCAGATCCTCCGACGCAATATCGGCCACGGTGGCGCGGCCCTGGCGCGCGGCCCAGGCCGCAAATGAGGCCCAGCCATCGCGGTAGGACGCGATGGTGTTATCGGCCAGCGGCTTGCGGCGGCGGCGCTGCTGCTCGGCCCATGCGCCTGCGGCGTCGGCGATGGCGATCGGGGGAGTTTCGCTGGTCATGCGGGGGATTATAGCACGGCGGCAGGGCGGCGAACACAAAAACACCCACGTCGCTGTGGGTGTGTGCTGGACATTGGAGCGGCGACGCTGTCGCTCCGCAGATTGTGATGGCGCAGCTACTCGGCGGCGGCGGCCGGCTCGCTGCCAGGGCGGAGGTCGAGCTCGATCGGCTTGAGGTTGAACGCGGCGCGCAGCAGCGGCGGCGTCACCAGCGTCGTCACCAGCGTCATCACGATCGCCGCCGAGAACAGCGTGTCGTCCACCAGCCCGGCGGCCTTACCGGCGGCGATCATCACCAGCGCCACCTCGCCGCGCGCTATCATCCCGACGCCGACCTGGATCGACTCGGGCATGTCGAACTTGGTCAGCAGCGCCCCCGCGCCGCAGCCGATGACCTTGCTGACCAGTGCGAACGCCAGGATAGCGACCGTGAACAGTGGCGCGGCGCCGAGCACGTGGGCATCAGCCGCGACGCCGATGTTGACAAAAAACATCGGGACCAGGAACGAGTAGGCCAGCGCCGACGAGCCGTGGTGGATCACGTGCTCCTCATCGGTGTGCCGCGCCGCCACGATGCCGAACAGGTACGCGCCAGTGATCGCCGCCACCGAGCCGAGCGACTCGGCCGACCAAGCGAACAGCAGTAGCAAGCCGAGCAGCAGCGCCAGGATGTTCTCCTTCTCGCCGTTGAACAGTTTGTGGTTGACCAGCCACGGCAGCAGCTTGTCGCCGATGAACCAGGCAACTGGGAAGAAGACGATCATCCGCCCGATGGCCCACAGCGGGTCGCCCTCGCCGGCCAGCCCGAGCACCACCGAGAGCACGATCACGCCGAGCACATCGTCGATGATCGCTGCGCCAAGGATCGTCGAGCCGACCCGCCCGCGCAGCCGGCCGAGCTCGCGCAGCACTTCGGCCGAGATGCTGACCGATGTGGCGGTGAGCACCGCGCCGACGAACAGCGCGTGGAGCGGCTGCATACCAAACGCCGTGGCGATCAGGTAGCCGCCGCCGAGCGGCAGTAGCACGCCGCCCATCGCCACCACAAACGAGGCGGCACCGACCTGCCGCATCTGCACCAGGTCGGTCTCGAGTCCGGCGCGGAACATCAGCAAGATCACGCCGATCTCGGCCAGCAGCGCCAGGGTATCTGAGGGGTGGACGAGGTTGAGCAGCGACGGGCCGAGTGCGAGCCCGAGCAGCAGCTCGCCGAACACCGACGGCATGCCGAAGCGCTGGCTGAGCTTGCCGGCGATCTTGGCCCCGATCAGAATCACTGCGATCAACGGCAGCATTTCGAGCGGCGATGTGTGGTGCATGGCGCACCTCCATAGCTATCATCGGAAATAGTCGATATTCTCAGTGTAGCACCGTGACACGCTTCACAACACAGCGATTTATACAAACTTTCAACCTATTAGTTTGGATCATTGTGTTGGCGCTTCTTGCTGAGGCGCTGCGCGCGGGTGCTTCTTGCTGAGGCGCTCCGCGCGATAGAAGGACACGTTCTTGTGCTGCGCGGCTCCACTGCGCAGCAACACGCGCGGCTGCCGCACCGCCGCAGGCCACCACATGCTCGCCGCAGGGTCTCGGCAGGCAGGGTCATTACATCTCTAATCGCTTCCAGCGGGGGTGTGGGGGCGCAGCCCCCAGAAAACGTCTGGCGGCGCGAACACGCCGCCAGCGCGGTCAAACAAGGAGTCTATTGGAGGGGAACTCTCCAAACCTCCGCGCTGCGCGCACAGCAGCGTGGGATGCAATTGCCCTGCCTCGGCAAGTGGCGAGTTGCCGTCCACGCCCGTTCATAGTAGAATCACATGCTATCGGCATCGTGGCCGACAGCGTAGCACTGGAGGTCGATCATGGAACTGATCGTGAAAAGCCGTGGCGAGAAGGTCCCAGACCAAGACCGTAAGCATATCGAGCAGAAGCTCGGCCGGCTCGAGCGGTACATGGATCAGATCAGCAAGGCGACGGTCGAGATCTCTGAGGAGCAGCGGCGCAACGAGGGGCAGATGCACCGCGCGCAGGTGACGGTGACGGGCGCTGGTGGCGTGCTGCTGCGCGCCGAGGGCCGCGCCACCGAGCTCCACGCCGCAATCGACATAGTGACCGACACGCTGCAGCGGCAGATCGAGCGCTACAAAGATAAGCACTGGCGGCGCGGCCGGCAGCGACGCCAGGGTAACGAGTTCGTGTCCGCCCCCGATCTCGCCCCTGCCGAGCGGGAGCCGGCCGCGCCGAGGATCGTCCGCACCAAGGAGTTTCAGGTCAAGCCGATGTTCACCGATGAGGCGCTCGAACAGATGGAGCTGCTCGGCCACGCCTTCTTCGTCTTCCGCGACGCTGAGACCGAGATGGTCAATGTGCTGTACCGCCGCGAGGATGGCAACTACGGCCTGATCGCTGCGACGTAACGATAGGCGACATGCGGCGCGCCGGCTAGATGCTCGCGCGCCGTTTCCCCAAGCCGCTCCCCTGTGAGGTGAAGATGAGACACGCACGCTCGCTCGTTATCGCCGCGCTCCTGCTCGCCACGGCCGGCTGTGGCCAGCTCCAGCAGACGATCCAGCAGGGGCAAAATGTGGCGACCCAGGCTGCCGAGCTCAAGCAGACCGCCGATGTGCTCGCGCCCACGCTCCAGGCGCTCGCCCCCACGCTTCAGGCCCAGGCTGGCGCATTCAAGCAGACGGCCGAGGCGCTCGCGCCCACGCTCCAGGCGCTCGCCCCCACGCTTCAGGCTGCGGCACCCACCGCCGAGGCGCTGCTGCCGACGCTCCAGGCGCTCGTTCCCACCCTCGAAGCCAGCGGCTACCAGCAGACCGCCGAGGCGCTGGTCGGCGATCTACCGCAGCAGACCGGCGATGCGCGGCAGACGGCGATCGTCATGGCGACGGCGCGCGTCGGCGAGGGGCCGAGCGATATCCCGCGCCTGCCAGATGGCACCAACCTGCTGGTGACCGGCACCCGGCTGCTGTACCTGACGCCGAACACGCTGGCCCGCGTGCGCGAGTTCTACCGGACGCAGATGCCCGAGTTTGGCTGGAGCGAGGTCCCTGGCGCGCTCGAAGTGGGGAAGGTCGGTCGGCTCCAGTTCGTCCGCCCCGGCCAGACGGCCACTATCACATTTGGTGCGTCGGGCGAGCGCTCGGTGGTCGATATCACGGTCGAGCCGACGGCGCCGTGACGATCTTCCAGCTTCGCCCGTCGCTGATGTAGGTCAGGTCGCCGTCGATCCGCTCGTGGTAGAGCCGCGCCCCGCCGACGGCCCGATCGAGGTAGGTTAGCCGCGCCGGATGGTCGAGGCTCGTCCCATCGGTCAGCAGCATGGCGCGCGGCCGCAGCGCCAGCACCAGCGGCGTGTGCGGGTCGCGGTCCCACGGGAAGACGAGCAGGTCGGTCTGTGCCGCGCGCGCCAGCTCCTCGCTCGCGCTCGCCTGCGCGAACACCACCGAGCGTGCGCCATAGGTCAGCCGCAGGATCGCGCCGCCATCGGCCGCAAACCCCAGCACCGCCAGCGAGACAGCCCCGAAGCGTAGCACCATCCCCGCGCTGAGCTGCCGCGCCGGTTTGCCGCACACGCCCAGCAGGCGCTCGTGTTCCCTGGCCTGCGCGCCGCGACGGCTCGCCACCGCGACGTAGCTTGCGCGCGGGCAGTAGCGCGCCAGGGCGGCAACCTGCCCAGGCAGCCGGTCGCTGTCGTCATCGCTGGCGATGACGGCCGCGAGCGAGCGCTGCCAGAACGGCATGTGCCTGCCGAGCGCGGTCAGCAGCGCCGCAGGATCGCCGCCGCCGTCGAGCAGGATCGTCTCGCCGCCGGGGAGCTGGATGATAGCCGCGTCGCCTTTGAGCGTGGGGAAGAAGATCTGAAGCGTGCCTGGGGGGCGCTGCCAGACGGCGAGCGCGGCGACGATGGCGAGGAGCGCGAGCAGACGGGCGATGTGGGGTGATGCTGGGGTGGACACGCCTGCGACCTCCATAGGCTGAGATCGCAGAACGTGCGCCGTCTGCTCGCGTCAGATGCAGTATAGCCGTGCGCCATTACCGCTTTGATGTCAGACGAGCGACTGAAGCTCCTCCAAGAGACGCGCATTCTGCTCGGGCGTGCCGATGCTGATGCGGATGCAGTCGGTCAGGCGCGGCTTGTTGAAGTAGCGGATGAGCACCCCGCGCGCCCGCAGCGCCTCGTAGATCTGCCGCGCTCGCTCGGCCGAGCCGGTCTGGCACAGCAGGTAGTTGGCGGCGCTGGGCAGCACGCTGAACCCCGGCAGCGCGCCGAGCAGCGGGGCGAGCCGCTCGCGCTCGGCGATCAGCGCATCCACGCTGCGGCGCAGATGCTCGCCGTCGGCCAGCGCCGCGATCGCCGCCGTCTCCGATGCCACGGTGATATTGTACGGCTGCTTGATCTTCCACAGCTGCGGGATCAATGCCTCGTGGCCGATGGCGTAGCCGACGCGCATCCCCGCCAGGCCGGCCCACTTGCTGAAGGTTCGCAGCACGATCAGGTTCGGGTGGGTCGCCGTCAGGTCGGCCACAGTTGAGCCGGAGAACTCATAGTACGCCTCGTCCACCACCAGCAGCAGCGGCAGCTCGAGCAGCCGCTCGACGTCGGCGCGGCGCACGTGGTTGCCGGTCGGGTTGTTTGGCGCGGCCAGGAACAGCAGCCTGGCGCGCTCGCGCTCTGCGGCATCGGCCAGCGCGTCGGTGTCGATGTCGAAGCACGCATCGCGGGCGACGCTCACCACGCGCGCGGCGTGCAGCCCCGCACCAAACGCGTACATCCCAAATGTCGGCGGGCAGTCCAGCAGCGCCTCGCCAGGGCGCAGCACCAGCCGCATGATCAGGTCGATCAGCTCATCCGAGCCGGCACCGCAGACCAGCCGCTCGGGCGGCACGCCGACGTAGGCGGCGATGGCGGCGCGCAGCCTGGTGTGATCCGGGTCGGGGTAGATCGCATACGGGCTCGGCGATTGGCTTCCCAGCGCGTCGATGGCGGCGATGACCTGCGGCGAGGGGCCGTACGGGTTCTCGTTCGCGTCGAGCTTGACCAGCCGCTCGATGGGCAGACCCAGCCGCTCGGCGAGCACATCGAGCGGGACGATCGGGGTGTACGCTTCGAGCGCCGCGATATCTGGGCGGACGATGCTGGAGAGGTTGATCATTGTGACCTCAGTGGCGAACACATTAGCGGGTCGACGCGATGCTCTGGCTATTCGGCGGGAAAACAGCGCGCGGCGGCGAACGTCGGCTCGGGCAACACCCGCGATGGGCCGCTGGCCGCGCCGCTGGCCACGCCGAGCGTTGTGTAGGCTCCTCCGGCGAGCGTCAGCACCTCGATGGTGCGCGTGCCCGGGTCGACGACCCAGTACTCCGGCACCCCGATCTCGGCGTAAATCGCGCGCTTGCCGCTGACGGCGTCGCGGTCGTAGGCGGCTGTGGCTGGCGAGGCGACTTCGACCACCAGATCCGGCGGGCCGACTAGGCTGCTGCGGGCGATCACTCCTAGGTTGGCGTTGAGCACTACCACCGCGTCCGGCCGCACCACCGACCCGATCGCGTCGATATCGGGGCTGATAAGCACGCGACCAACGTTTTTGTCTGAGATAGCCATCACCAGCCGACCAACGATCAGCGCGGAAATTGACTCATGAAAAGTATTGGGAGCCGGTGCCATAAACAAGACTCCTCGCAGCACTTCGTAGCGGTTGCCATCGTCAGGCAGCTCGGCGTAGCTCTGGTAGCGCCACTCGCCCTGGCGTGCCCCAAAAATATGGCTCGCTCGCACCACCGTCTCTGCGGTATCGGGAACGGTCATCGCCCACCTCCTCCTGGTTCATCGCAGCATTATTATAGCAGTCCTACGTGAGCTATTCACGTGCGCAGCGCACAGCGGGGGTTTGGAGGCGCAGCCCCCGATATTTCCCTTCCTATCTATAGCAGTCCTACGTGAGCTATTCACGTGCGCAGCGCACAGCGGGGGTTTGGAGGCGCAGCCCCCAAGATTCCCTTCTCTTCTCCGGTGGGATTCCTCTATACCATCGCGGCGCTCGTCAACTCAGCCAGAAAAAGCCGCCGAACGGCGTATGCTATAATCGGTCGATGGTGACACATATGAAGGAACTACCGCATGACCGGCGCGGCGCAGCGGCCTAGTATCTCGGCCTTTTTTCCAGCCTATAACGACGGCGGCACGATCGGCAGCCTGGTCGTCACGACGATCAAGACGCTCGAGGAACTCACCGACGACTTCGAGGTCTTCGTGGTGGAGAACGGCAGTACGGACTACACCGTCGATGTGCTCAAGGAGCTGGCGGTGCAGTACCCAGGGCAGTTCCACTACTACGCCCACCGCGAGCCGCTCGGCTACGGCGGGGCGCTGCGCGTCGGGTTTGCCAGCGCCACCAAGGATCTCATCTTCTACACCGACGGCGACGCGCAGTACGACCCGCGCGAGATCAAGGTGCTGCTGCCGGCCCTCACCGATGATGTCGCGATCGTCAATGGCTGGAAGATCGACCGCTCTGACCCATTCCACCGCAAGGTCATCGGCCGGGTCTACCATCACACGGTCAAGCTGTTATTCGGCTTCAAGCTGCGCGATGTGGACTGTGACTTCCGGCTGATGCGGCGCAGCGCGGTGCAGTCCATCCCGCTCGAGTCCGACAGCGGCACGATCTGCCTTGAGCTGGTCAAGAAGATGCAGGACGCCGGCTGTCGTTTCGCCGAGGTGCCGGTCCATCACTATCATCGCACCTACGGCCAGAGCCAGTTTTTCAACTTCCCGCGCATCTGGCGCACCGGCGTCCATCTGATCGAGCTGTGGTGGAAGCTGGTGATCAAGCGTGAACACCGGAAGTATTGACTATTGACTATTCATTCGATCTTCAATCGCTAGCTGCTAGAGCAATGATACGTGCGTTGTCCACGCGCAAAGCGCAGAGCGGGGGTTTGGGGGCCGGGTACCCTCTGGGTGTCCCCGAGATCTTCCCTTTTCCTGCGCTGATAGGATCGCAATAGTCAATAGTCAATACGGGAACACAATGGATCAATTCGCTCAATCCTACAGTGGCGCACGCATCCTGATCACCGGCGGCGTCGGCTTCATCGGCGCGACGCTAGCTCACCGCCTGGTGGACCTCGGCGCGCACGTGACGCTGGTCGATTCGCTCATCCCGATCTACGGTGGCAACCGGCGGAATATCGCCGCCATCGCCGATAAAGTCACCGTCAATATCGCCGATGTCCGCGATGAGTACTCGATGGACTACCTGGTGCAGGGGCAGGATTTCCTGTTCAACCTTGCCGGGCAGTCGTCGCACCTGGACTCGATGCGCGACCCGTATACCGACCTGGATATCAACTGCCGCGCGCAGCTCTCGATCCTCGAAGCCTGCCGCAAGCAGAACCCCAAGCTCAAGCTGGTCTATACCTCGACGCGGCAGATCTACGGCAAGCCAGAGTATCTGCCGGTGGACGAGCGCCACCCGCTCAAGCCGGTCGATGTCAACGGCATCAACAAGATGGCCGGCGAGTGGTACCATATTCTGTACAACAATGTCTACGGCATCCGCGCCTGCGTGCTGCGGCTCACCAATACCATCGGGCCGCGTATGCGGGTCAAAGATGCCAGGCAGACGTTCCTTGGCATCTGGGTCAAGCAGCTGATCGATGGGCAGCCGATTCAGGTCTGGGGCGACGGCGCGCAGATCCGCGATTTCACCTACGTCGATGACTGCGTCGATGCGCTGCTGCTCGCCGGCGCGTCGCCCTCCGCCGATGGCCAGATCTTTAACCTCGGCTCGCACGAGACGATCAACCTGCGCGATCTGGCGGCGCTGCTGGTTGAGATCAATGGCTCCGGCCACTACGACGTGGTGCCGTTCCCCGCCGACCGCAAGCCGATCGATATCGGCGACTACTACGCTGACTATCGCTTCATCCAGGGGCGGCTCGGCTGGCGACCGAAGGTGGCGCTGCGCGATGGCCTGGAGCGCATCCTGGCGTTTTACCGCGCCGAGAAGGAGTACTACTGGTGATGCAGGTCAAATTTGGCGATCTCGGCCGCCACCACGCCCCGATCGCCGCCGAGGTCGATGCGGCCGTCGCCCGCGTGCTCGCTAGCGGCTGGTACATCCTCGGCCCCGAGGTGCGCGCCTTCGAGCAGGCCTTCGCCGCCTACTGCGGTGTGCGGCACTGCATCGGCACCGGCAACGGCACAGATGCGCTGCAGCTTGCCATGGTGGCGCTGGGCGTCGGCGCTGGCGATGAGATCATCACCGCCGCCAACGATAGTGTCTACGAGACCATCGCCGCGCTGAGCATCGGCGCGCGCCCGGTGTTCGTCGATATCGACCCGCTGACCCACACTATCGATCCGTCGCAGATCGCGCAGGCGATCACGCTGCGCACCAGGCTCATCGTCCCGGTTCATCTCTACGGTCGCGTCGCTGAGATGGCCCCGATTATGGAGCTCGCTGAGGCCCACGGCATCCCGGTGCTCGAAGATGCCTGCCAGGCCCACGGCGCGCGCTACCGCGGGCGGCGGGCCGGCGGCATCGGCGCGGCCGGCTGCTTCTCGTTCTACCCCACTAAGAATCTTGGGGCCTACGGCGACGGCGGCGCGGTCACCACCGACGACGACGCGCTGGCCGCCACGCTGCGCGAGTTGCGGCAGTATGGCTGGGAGAAGAAGTATGTGACGGCGCGGCTCGGCGGAATGAACTCGCGGCTCGACGAGCTCCAGGCGGCGGTGCTACACACTAAGCTCGCCCACCTCGATGGCTGGACCGATCGCCGCCGCGCGATCGCCGCGCGCTACGCTGAGCTGCTCGGCGATCTGCCAGGTATCACACTCCCCGCCGAGCAGGACGATGGCGAGCCGGCGTACCACCTGTACGTCGTCCGCTCGACCCAGCGCGATGCGCTCAGGGCCAGCCTGGCGGCGCGCGGCGTCGGCAGCGAGATCCACTACCCGAACGTGACCTACCAGCAGCCGGTCTACGCCCACCTGGCGCCGCCCGCCCCGCTGCCGCACACCGAGCAGATCTGTGGCGAGATCCTCTCGCTTCCCATGTACCCCGAGCTGACCGACGAAGAGGTGACGTATGTGGCCGAGGCAGTGCGGGCGAGCGTGAACGATTGACGATTGACGATTGACGATTTTCGGACCACTGAACTGCGCAGCGACCGAGACGTAGCGACTAGGCACCAACGACGGTTGACGGACCACTGAACTGCGCAGCGACCGAGACGTAGCGACTAGGCACCAATCAAATGTACAACGCAAGGTTATGCTAAAATATAGAACAGGTGTAGCGCAAATTTTCAATGAGGTTTCGCCATGAGATCAGTCGAACTTTTTGCGGGCGCGGGTGGCCTTGCGCTTGGGGTCGATGCAGCGGGTTTTCATCCCGAGGTTATCGTAGAGCGCGATGCTGATACATGCATGACCATTCGCGCAAATCAAGCACGTGGATTATCGCCACTTGTCCATTGGAAGCTCTTTGAAGATGATATTCATTTGATTATCGATGAAATATGGGTTCCTTTAGCTGAATCTTTGCTCATCACGAGATTTGCCCCGATCTGGAATCAAGCGGTTGATGGATTTGGGATTAAAACACCAGGCAGGGGGCGGATAATGCAAAAGCGCTCTGAGTGGGATGTTCTACACGCTGGACGTAACTTTGCCAGCGGTCTTCAGGACTCAAAGCGCAGCGAGCAAGATATACGAACTCGAGTGGCAAAGCATATCTCAGACTTTCTTGCGCAACAAACGTAGCGCTAAAATAGCCACACATACAGGTATATCTCTCATCGTCACAGGTCATCATGACTCGTTTTAGCTTCATGCTCTCCTTGATCCTCACTGCCGCCGCGCTCCTTAGCCTGGCCGCCGCCCGCGCCTGGCCGTTCGCCGTGGACGTCGGCGATCGCGACGCGCGCTTTGTGACGGGGTTTCACGAGCCGGAGACCAGCGACGCCGGCGCGCGCTATCGCTGGAGCGATGGCGACTCGACGATCGCGCTGCCGCGCCCGCCGCTCGGCAGCGCCGCCATCCTCTCGCTCCGCCTATTCGATGGCCGCCCTGCTGGCCAGACGCCGCCGACCGTGGCCGTCACGCTCGATGGTGCGCCGTTCGTCGCCTTCGCCCTGCCAGATAAGCAGTTCCGCACCTACCGGCTGCTCGTCCGCCCGGCGCAAACCTCCGGCTGGGCGGCGCGTGTCGGCGTCGGTGGCGATACCATTCAGCTGCCAAACGACCCTCGTCCGCTTGGCGTGGTCGTCACCCGCGCCGCGCTCGACCCGCTCGGGCCGCCGCTGCCGTCGCTCTGGCTGTTCATCTGCGCCGTGCTGATCGGGCTGCTGGCCGCAGCGCTGCCACAGCTCGCCGGGCTTGGCGAAAGGAGCGTCGTCGCGTTCGCCGCCGTCGTGCTGCTGCTCGTTGCCGCCGTGCTCGCTATCCGCCCGCTCGATGTCCTGCCGTTCGTCCAGCGATTCGTGGCGCTGCTGGCCATCGGCTGCCTGGGGTTGGGGGTCGTCAGATTGCTGGGGGTGACTCGCGGCGCAGATCTGGATTCTGACGCAAAGACGCAAAGGCGCGAGGGGCGATCGGGCGATCGGGAGCTGTCCGGTACTCGCCGAGATTGGCGGAGATTAGCGGACAGACTGCCAGGCGAACCGCAAAACCAGCGAGTCGTCAGCGGTCAGGATCTGCCCATCCTACTGGCGATCGCCTGGTGGCTGCCGGTCTGCTTCCAGCTGTTCCAGCGCTGGGACGGCGCATCGATCGGGCTGGGCGACGAGACGCTCTGGATCGGCGGGGCGCTGTGCCTGGCGCTGCTGCTGCTTATGATCTGGCGCGTGGCGCGTCGCGGCGCTCGTATCGATAGGCGCGCGCTGCTCGGCGCGGTCTCGCTCGCCGCCCTCGCCCACCTCATCTACGGCCTGGTCTACGCCTTCACCCGCACCGGCAAGGATTTTTGGATCCTGTTCAAGGGCACGCGCGAGTGGGTCCGCGGCGGCTCGCTCTACGATCTGACTGCCGTGTTGACCAACCACGTCGGCGCGGTGTTCAAGGTGCCACCGTTCTACGCCATGCTGTTCGCGCCGTTCGTCTTCCGCGATGGTCTCGAAGTTCTGTTCTACCACCGGCTGATGAACCTCGGGCTGATGATCGCCACGGTCATCATCTTCGTCCGCATGTTCGAGATCAGGCCGCGCTGGTGGGCGCTCGCGCTCGCACCGATCCTGCTCAACAGCCGCCCGCTGGCCGACACTGTCGCCTTTGGCCAGATCGACCTGATGCTGCTGTTTCTGATGACCTGCGCGCTCTGGGCGCTGCGCTCCGGCCGCGATACCGCCGCCGGGGTCTTCATCGCCCTCGGCGCGATGTTTAAGATCTATCCGGTGATCCTGCTGGCCTTCCTGCTGATCAAACGCCGTTGGCGCGGCTTCGCCGGCTTCGCCATCGGCATGATCGTCGCCAATGGGCTGGCGCTGCTGACGATCGGCTGGGAGATGCACCGCGTCTATCTGTTCGAGGTGCTGCCGAACATCGGCGGGACGACGAGCTGGGTCGAGAACCAGACGATCTCGGGCGTGATCGCGCGCCTCGCCGATGTGCCGTTCGACGCGCACCTGTTTGAGAACCGCGCGCTCAGCCTGCTTGGCACGGCGCTCTCGGCGCTGGTCTCGGCCATCGTCTGCCTGCTCTCGCTGCGGCCGAGCGAACCGCGCAGCACCACCTTCGCGCTGCAGTTTTGCATGTACCTGCTGCTGATGGTCTTCGCCGTGCCAGCCGCCTGGATGCACTACGAGACGCTGTTGCTGCTGCCGTTTGGTGTGCTGCTGGTTCATCTTCGCGAGCGTGAGATCCCGCTGTGGCGCGCCGCGCTGCTGGCGCTGTCGTTCGGGCTGGTCTGCTATGGCAACCAGTGGAGCTTCAATGGCACGGCGGTGATGGGCGTGCTGACTATCGCCGGAGTCTCATACAAGTTTTACGGCATGCTGCTGCTCTACGGGCTGATGGCCGGTGAGATCTTGGCCGGCTGGCAGCCATCGTGGCGCGATCTGCGCGCTGCGCTGCCGTGGGTCGCGCCTGTTCAGCGCGCCGCCCTGCCCCGCCGCTGACATCGCTGCCCCGCCCGTATCTGGTTCGCTTCCATTTCGCACACGCATCCCTCATCGCTGCGCCCGATATCGCTGCTACACTCAGCGAGACATCACGCACGAAGAGGAACTAATGACCTATTTATCGCCCCGCACCGTCTCGGCCATGCTGATCTGCGCGCTGCTGCTCACCGCCATTGTCACGCCACCGCGTTTAGTGCGCGCCGCCAGCCCGGCGGCCCCGATCCAGATCTTGGTCACTACCACCGCCGATGACTTTGGCGGATCGCCCGATACCTGCTCGTTACGCGAGGCGGTCGAGAGCTACAGCGCCGCCAGCGATTTCGGCGGCTGCGCCCGCGCGCTCGATACGGTGTCTGGCGCGGCGGGCACCACGATCCGTCTGGGGCGCGGGGTCTACGAGCTGACCCGCGCCCCCGTCCCGGCGGTCAACGGCGGCGGCAGCCTGGCGATTCGCGGCGAGCTGGGCGGTGTGGCCAATGGCGATCTGATGATCGTCGGGGGCGACCGAGCGTCGGCGCACACCCGAATCGACGCCGGACAGCTGTCGATCGCCGGCACTCCAGACCGAGCGATCGATATTGTGGGCGGCGCCGAGGCCTACACCCACACGGTGACGCTGCGCGGCCTGACGGTCAGCGGCGGCAGCGCCGAGGCCAGCGATTTCGATCACGGCGGCGGCATCCGCGCCATGAACATGCGGCTGTCGCTCGATGCGGCGATCGTGCGCGACAACGCGGCGACGGGTCTTGGCGGCGCGGTTTTTTCCAATACGAGCATCGCGATCGCCGATAGCACGATCGGCAGTGGGAACAAATTCTTGGTCGATGGCGCGCCCGCCAACCAGGCTGGAGCAGGGGCTGGTGTGGCGCTGCGCGTCCCCGATGCGCCGATCGCCTTGGGCGATGTAACGCTGACGATCGATGCATCGCAGCTCTCGGGTAACATCACCGATATTGTGCTCGGCGGCGGGCCGAAGCCGGTGTCCATCGATCCGGAGTACGGTCAGGGCGGCGCGGTCTACGTCTCGCGCGGCGACGCGCTGCTCATCGGGCCGCTGCTCGCTGCCACGCCACAGGGGCCGGCGGCGCCGGCGATCCGAGTCTCGATCACCGACACGATCATCTCGGGCAATCTGGCGATGACCGGTGCCGGCCTGGCGATCGCGAGCGATGGCGTCGGGCCGAAGATCGGTCTCACGCTCGACCACACGGCGATCATGAGCAACATCGCGGTCGGCGATATGCGTGGCTTCGCCTATGGTGGCGGCGTATCGCTCGCCGATGTCGCGCTGAGCATGCGGCGCAGCGCGGTGGTGGAAAACCTGGCAGGGCTGCCATTTCTTGGATCGGTGCCCCTCAGCTACGGCGGCGGCATGGCGCTCGACGCCGTCGATGGCACGATCGAGAACAGCACGATCGGCCGGAACACGGCGTTCAGCGACGACGGTGGTTTTACGCAGGTAAAGACCCCCGCGACATTCAGCGCCAGCGTCTTTGGCGGCGGTGTGGCGACCTTCTCCAGCACACTGCTGCTGGCGAATGTCACGATCGCCGAGAATGCGGCGATCGCTCTGGGCAACGGTATGGGTGCGGGCGGTGGGGTGGACATCGATTCGTCAGATGTCACGCTGCGCAACAGTGCGGTGGCCGATAACAGCATCGGTATGGATGTGATCAACGCTGCGCAGGATATCGACGGGCCGGTGGCGCTCGAAGCCAATAACATCGTGCGCGACCAGCGCGATGCGACGTTCAGCGGCAGCACCGCCGGCCTGATCTACCAGACCGACGCCGCCGGCGCCGCCACCGGGACGATCTCGCCGACCGACGATCTGTTCTACGCGCTCAGCAGTCCCAGTTCGCCGACGCCGCTGTTTGTGCCGCGCCCGGGCAGCCGGGCGATCGACGGTGGCCCGGCCGGCGGCTGCGACAGCGTGACCGGCGACGCGGCGCTCGCGAGCGACCAGCGCGATGCTGCTCGCGTCGGGCGCTGCGATCTCGGCGCAGTTGAGGCCCAGCCAGATCAGTTCTTCGTCACCAACACCGCCAATGATGCCAGCACCGACGGCTCGCTGTGGGAGACGATCCAGAACGCGACCGACGCCGACGCGAGCATCGCCAACCCACATGTTTTGTTCGCCATCGAGCCCGTCGTACCGATCGGCGGCCTGTTCGGCTTCTTCGGCAACCCGACACAGCAGATCGAGTACAGCGCGTCGCTGGACGGCCCGACGATCGCACGGACGATGACGATCGACGCCACCAGCCAGTACGGCGCGCAGTGCGCCACCGGCGAGAACCGCGCCGCCGTCCTCCCGGCCATCGGGCTTCGCGGCAAGCTCGACGTAGACATGCTCCGCGTCCAGCACGGGCTGACGATCGCGGCCACCGGCGTCGTCGTCCGCGGGCTCGGACTTACAGATTTCTCGCGCGGCATCGTCACCACCAGCGATGTTGCCCGCTCGGCGGATGATCTCCAGCTCGCCTGTAACGCCTTTGGCTGGCGCGATGGGCTGAATACGGTGGGCGTGGAGCTGAGCGCTCGTGCGGCGCGGGCGCAGATCGGCGGGCCAGACGCCGCACAGGCCAACAGCTTTATCGATCAGAGCGAACAGGGGCTGCTGGTGAATGAGGCCAGCGGCGCGCGTATCCAGGGCAACGTCTTCGGCGTCGGGAGCGATGGCCGCACGCTGCGCGCCAACAACCCGGCAGCGAGCCTGGGCAGCCCACTCGGGGCCATCGATCTGCAATCCGCCAGCGATACCCTGATCGGCACCGACGGCGACGGTGCGCAGGATCTGGCCGAGGCCAACTTCTTCGCCGCCGATGGCAACCCGAGCGTGCGCGCGCTGGGGAGCGACGGGTCGATGCTCCGCGGCAATCGCTTTGGGCTCTCGCCGATCGATGAGCTGCCGGTCGGTGGCGCGATCAGCGACCACATCGTGCTGGCCGCTGGCAGCCAGCGGACTGTGGTGGGCATCGGCGATATCGCGCCGCCGCTGCGCAATGTGCGGCCGGCGGGCCCCGCCCCCGACGAGCGGCTGCTGGGCAACCTCTTCGGCGGCGCTGGCACGGCGGTAACGATCGGCGCCACCGAGCTGGCGGATCGCCCGGCCAACACTGTGATCGCCGGTAATTTTATCAACATCTACCCCGACTGGCCCAGGGTCATGGGCAGCAACAGCG
>JAYUUK010000540.1:0-20431 GCA_043754595.1 Roseiflexaceae bacterium
CTCGCTGAGCATCTCCTCAGCCATCTGCCGCCGCTTCTCCATGCCGGTGCCGGCTGGGATGAGCTTGCCGATGACGACATTCTCCTTCAGGCCGCGCAGGTAGTCCACCTTGCCGGTGATCGCGGCCTCGGTCAGCACCCGCGTCGTCTCTTGGAAGCTCGCCGCCGAGAGGAAGCTGTCCGTCGTCAGGCTGGCCTTGGTGATGCCGAGCAGCACGGTGCTCGCCGTCGCCGGCTCGCCACCCTGGCTGACGACCTCGGCGTTCATGCGCTTGAACTCCGCCGAGTCGATCAGCTCGCCAGGCAGCAGCCCGGCGTCGCCCGGCTCGTCGATCCGCACTCGCCGCAGCATCTGCCGCACGATCACCTCGATGTGTTTATCGTTGATATCCACACCCTGCGACCGGTAGACTTTCTGCGCCTCGTTCACCAGGTAGCGCTGCACGCTCTCCTTGCCCTGGAGCTCAAGCAACTCCTGCGGGTCGATAGAGCCCTCGGTCATGTTCTGGCCAGCGGTCACCCGCGTGCCATTCTCCATCCCCTGGAGCATGCGCGAGGATGCAGGCATGACCATCTCGCGCACTTCGCGCTCTTCTTGCACCACGACGATCTGGCCGCCGCCGATCCGAACTTTGCCGCTCAGACG
Source organism: Roseiflexaceae bacterium (assembly GCA_043754595.1). GTDB lineage: Bacteria > Chloroflexota > Chloroflexia > Chloroflexales > Roseiflexaceae > JAYUUK01. Next base: position 646 of record JAYUUK010000540.1, read on the forward strand.
CGCCACAATTGGCTCGCCGCCAACATCGCTGCGGTTGCTCTCAGCCAAGATCTCGCCCTGGCCAACATCGGCACCATCCGCCACCAGCACCGTGTAGTGATCCGAGAGCGCGTGCTCGTCGGTGAAGACCTCAGCCGACGTGACCCGCACTTTACGCTGGTCGTTCTCGCGCACCAGCTCCACCAGGCCGTCGATCTCGGCCAGCAGCGCTTTGCCCTTCGGCGAACGCGCCTCGAAGATCTCTTGCACTCGCGGCAGACCCTGCGTGATGTCGTCGGCGCTGGCCACGCCGCCGGTGTGGAACGTGCGCAACGTCAGCTGCGTGCCTGGCTCGCCGATGCTCTGCGCCGCGATGATCCCCACCGCCTCGCCGATATCCACCAGCTTGCCAGTGGCCAGGTTGCGCCCATAGCACATCCGGCAGATGCCGTGATCCGCCAGACACGAGAGCGGCGACCGCATAAAGATCGACTCGATCTTATGCGGCACAAAGCTCTTGACCAGTATCTCATCGACTTCGCTGTTGCGCTCGGCCAGCACCTCGCCGGTGGTCTGCGAAATCAGCGGCGCGGCCAGGATGCGCCCGATCACCCGCTTCTCCATCTCCAAAATCAGGTCGCGGTCGTCGGCGCGGTGCATCCACAGCCCCTCCTCGGTGCCGCAGTCCTCCACGTTGACGATGTTGTCCTGCGCCACATCGATCAGCCGCCGCGTGAGGTAGCCGGCATCCGCCGTCCGCAGCGCGGTGTCCGCCAGACCCTTGCGCCCACCGTGGGTCGAGATGAAGTACTCCAGCACGCTCAGCCCCTCGCGGAAGTTTGAGCGGATCGGCTGCTCGATGATCCGCCCGTTCGGGTCGGACATCAGGCCGCGCATCCCGGCCATCTGGCTGAGCTGGTTGATGTTGCCGCGCGCCGCCGAGTTGACCATCATCGCCACCGGCCCGTATGGGTTGAGGTGCTCTTTGACGGCCTGAGTCGTCTGTCGCGTCGCCCCCTGCCAGATCTCGACGATCTCGCGGTAGCGCTCCTCGGCGGTGATCAGGCCACGCCTAAACTGCTTCTCGACATCGCTGACCTTGATCTCGGCGTTCTCCAAAATGCCGATCTTGGCCGGCGGCACCTGCACATCCTCGATGCCGACGGTCATGCCGCCGCGTGTGGCGTAGCGAAAGCCCAGCGCCTTGATCTTATCGGCCTGGTCGGCGGTCTGGTCCGAGCCGTAGTACCGCGCCAGCTCGTCCAGCGACCGGTCACCGTGCGATTGCCGGATACTATCGAGCTCCTCATCGGTCAGGTTGTTGCGGTTGGTGTAGTACTTATAGCAGTCGGAGATAATCTCCTTCAGCCCCTTCTTGGCCACCAGCCGGTTGCGGTAGCGCAGCGGCGGCAGCAACTCAGCGTTCAGAATAATCCGACCGACGCTGGTCTCAAGCAGCATCCGCGGTGTGCCATCGTCCTTCGGGGCAAGCTGCTTGACGGCGCGATCGTTGTCGCCCTGCACCTCGCCATCCATCCGTACCCAGATCGGCGCCTGGATGTCCACAAAGCCCTTATCGTAGGCCAGCAGCGCCTCTTCGTCGTTGGCGAACATCTTGCCAGCGCCGAGCGCGCCATCTTTGACGAGGCTGAGATAGAAGCACCCGAGCACGATATCCTGCGCCGGCGTCACCACTGGGTCGCCGGTGGCGGGCGAGAGTAGGTTGTACTTCGAGAGCATCCGCATCCGCGCCTCTTCCTGCGCCTTGCGCGAGAGCGGCACGTGGACGGCCATCTGGTCGCCGTCGAAGTCTGCGTTGAAGGCGGTGCAGACCAGCGGGTGCAGCTGGATGGCCGAGCCCTCGATCAGCTTGGCCTCGAACGCCTGAATGGACAGCCGGTGCAGCGAAGGGGCGCGGTTCAGCAGCACAAGGTAGTCTTTAATGACTTCCTCAAGCACGTCCCACACCTCGGGCCGCACCCGCTCGACGATCCGCTTGGCGCTTTTGATGTTGTGGGCGTAGCCCTTCTCCACCAGCCGCCGCATCACAAATGGCTTGAACAGCTCAAGCGCCATTTTCTTCGGCAGCCCGCACTGGTGCAGCTTGAGGTTTGGCCCGACGACGATCACCGACCGGCCGGAGTAGTCCACCCGCTTGCCGAGCAGGTTCTGGCGAAAGCGGCCCTGCTTGCCTTTGAGCATGTCGCTCAGGCTCTTGAGCCGGTGCTTGCCCTTGCCGCTCACCGCCCGGCCGCGCCGGCCATTGTCGATCAGCGCGTCCACTGCCTCCTGCAGCATGCGCTTCTCGTTGCGCACGATGATCTCCGGCGCGTTGAGCTCCATAAGCCGCTTGAGCCGGTTGTTACGGTTGATCACCCGCCGATACAAGTCGTTCAGATCCGAAGTCGCAAAACGCCCGCCGTCCAGCTGCACCATCGGCCGCAGCTCCGGTGGGATCACCGGCAGCATTGTCAGGATCATCCACTCGGGGCGGTTGCCGCTCTTGCGAAACGCCTCGACGACCCGCAGCCGCTTGACGGCTTTTTTGCGCCGCTGCCCCTGCGTAGTCTGCACTTCGATCTCAAGATCCTCAGCCAGCTTGTCCAGGTTCACGGTGCGGATCACCAGGTCGCGCACGGCGCCAGCGCCCATATCGGCCTTGAATACGCCGGGGGCGAGGTCGCGCAGCTGTCGATACTCCTGCTCGGAGAGGATGCGCTTCATCTTGATCGACTCGACCTGCTCCAGCCGCTCTTTCTCCTCGCGCACCAGCTTGTCCAGCTCGGCCTGCAGCCGCTCCTGAAGCCGCTCGCGCTCCTGCGTCATCTCGTAGCTCTTGCGCTCGCGCTCGGCACCCGTCAGTAGCTCGGCATCGGACACATCGCGCTGCCGCCGCTCCTCGATCTTGTCGTGCTCCTGCTCCACAAGATCGTCGAGCTGGTCAAGCACCTTGTCGCCAATAACCTCGCCCTCCTCGATCAGCACCATCCCCAGGAAGCTGATGTCCTCCTCAGCCACTTCCCCGGCACGCTCCTCAAGGTCGGTCCGCAGCTTCTCGCCGTCGGCGGCGACCACATCGCGCTGCCCGACGTAATCCTCGTTGATCCGCGTCTGCGTCGAGATCTGCGCGTTCTCCATACCGCCGAGATCCTGGTTGAGCTGCGACGAGATCTCGACCTGCTTGCCCTCGGCCTCGTTGGCGATCCGCTCGCGCCGAGTCTTGTAGTCTTCCTGCATCTGCTCGCGCGTTGCGAGCTTCAGCTCGTCATCCACCGTGGTGATGACGTACGATGCGAAGTACAGCACTCGCTCCAGATTGCGCGGTGTGATGTCCAGTAGCAAGCCGAGACGGCTCGGCGTGCCCTTGACAAACCAAATGTGCGAAACCGGCGATGCGAGCTGAATATGCGCCATTCGATCGCGTCGCACCTTCGATCGGGTTACTTCGACGCCGCATTTATCGCAAACGACGCCTTTATAACGAACGCGCTTGTATTTTCCACAGTAACATTCCCAATCTCTTTGCGGCCCAAAAATGCGCTCACAGAACAAGCCGTCGCGTTCCGGCTTTAATGTGCGATAGTTAATTGTTTCTGGCTTTGTAACTTCACCGTGCGACCAGCCAAGTATATCGTCGGGAGACGCCAAACTAATCCGGATTGCATTGAAATCGTTGATTTCGAGCACAGATGCCTCCCTAAACTAATTAATTGAGATACTCCGCAAACGTTGACCGCATTGTATCGGTGACTGTCCCGATCTGCGGCCCGCGCTTGGGATACCAGTAGACTCGTACGCGATCGCTCGCTTCCGCTCCATCGCGGTCCACCCGGCGGAGCGAGCCCCACCCGGCGATCTGCTCGGCGATGTCCGCGAGCACCACGAGGTCGATGCCCGCCCACTCGATCTCGTGTAGGCCTGTGTCGCGCTTGATGCGCATGATATCGTCGGTCCACCACAGACCGAGGGCGTAGGCCATCTCAGGAGTCCAGTGTTTGAAAAACTCGCTCGGGTTCGCTTGGCGTGGCTTACACGCTCCGTGGCGCTATGATAAAAACATGCGTTCACATCATAGCGCCGCAGAGAACCAGCGCCATACCTAGAACTCGCCGCGCTCCATGCCACTCAGATTGATCCCATCGAGCGCCGCGAGGTCGTTATCGCCCTCGTCGTTCAGCTCTACCGGCGTCTCATCGGCCGAGAGCACCTCGACCGACAGGCCGAGCGACTGCAGCTCTTTGATCAGCACCTTGAAGCTCTCGGGGACGCCGGCCTCTTGGATGGCCTCGCCCTTCACGATCGCTTCGTAGGTCTTGACCCGGCCAACCACATCGTCCGACTTAACCGTCAGCATCTCCTGCAGGATATAGGCTGCGCCGTAGGCCTCCAGCGCCCAGACTTCCATCTCGCCAAAGCGCTGTCCGCCGAACTGCGCCTTGCCGCCGAGTGGTTGCTGCGTCACCAGGCTGTACGGGCCAGTCGAGCGGGCGTGGATCTTATCCTCGACGAGGTGGGCCAGCTTGAGCATATAGATATACCCGACGGTCACCGGCATGTGGAACGCATCGCCGCTGCGCCCGTCGTAGAGCGTGATCTTGCCGTCGCTCGGCAGCCCCGCCTCGGCCAGCCACTCCTTGATCTGTGCCTCAGACGCCCCGTCAAACACCGGGGTGGCGATCCGGAAGCCGAGCCGCGCCGCAGCCCATCCCAGATGCGTCTCAAGGATCTGCCCGATGTTCATGCGGCTCGGGACGCCGATCGGGTTGAGGATGATATCTACCGGCCGGCCATCAGGCAGGAACGGCATATCCTCGATCGGCAGGATGCGCGAGACAACACCTTTGTTTCCGTGGCGGCCCGCCATCTTATCGCCCGCTGAGATCTTACGCTTCTGACACAGCAGCACATCGACCCGCTGGTTGACGCCCACCGGCAGTTCGACATCGTCCTCGCGGTTGAAGACCCGCACGTCGATGACCTTGCCGCGCACGCCGTTCGGCACCCGCAGCGACGAGTCCTTGACCTCGCGCGCCTTCTCACCAAAGATCGCCCGCAGCAGCCGCTCCTCGGCGGTCAGATCCGTCTCACCCTTCGGCGTGATCTTGCCGACGAGAATATCGTTTGGCTGCACCTCGGCGCCGACGTAGATGATCCCGCGCTCGTCGAGGTTGCGCAGGCTGTCCTGGCCAACGTTCGGAATATCGCGGGTGATCTCCTCCGGCCCAAGCTTGGTGTCCCGGGCCTCGACCTCGTACTTCTCGATGTGGATCGAGGTGAAGATATCCTCGCGCACCAGCCGCTCGGAGACCAGGATGGCGTCCTCGAAGTTACCACCCTCCCAGGGCATGAATGCGACCAGCACATTCTGCCCGAGCGCCAGCTCGCCGTTATCGGTCGAGGAGCTATCGGCAATGATCTCGCCAGTTCGCACCCGCTCGCCGCGGTGAACCGTCGGCCGCTGGTTGATGCACGTGTCCTGGTTGGAGCGCATAAACTTCCGCAGCCGGTACTCGTGCGCGAATCCGTCCTCCTCCTCCACTACGATTTTATCGCCGGTGGACGAGAGCACCACACCATCTTTCTTGGCCACTACCACCTGCCCGCTATCGCGTGCCGCGAGGTACTCCATCCCGGTGCCAACGATTGGCGCGTCGGGGCGAAGCAGCGGCACAGCTTGGCGCTGCATGTTCGAACCCATCAGCGCGCGGTTGGCGTCATCGTGCTCGAGAAACGGGATGAGCGCCGTCGAGACTGAGACCACCTGCTTCGGCGAGACATCCATATAGTCCACTGAGGTGGGCGCGACATCGACGAAGTCGCCAGACGAGCGGCACGAGACCGAGCCATCGCGGAATCGGTTATGCTCGTCGAGGTCGGCGTTAGCCTGCGCCACGATGAACTTCTCCTCCTCATCGGCCGAGAGATAGTCCACCTCTCGTGAGACCACCGGGCGGATCTTGATCGTCTTGAGCGGCAGATCGACGATCCGCTCGGCGAGCGCGCGGTTAATCTCGTGCTCGGCCTCGGCGATCGTCGCCTCGGTCTTCGGGTCGATTAGATCCTCGCGCAGGAACTGCCCGCGCAGCAGATTGATCGCGATCCGCTTGCCGAGCTCGGCGTCCACCTGCGAGCCGCGCGCCGCCACGATATCGCCGGTGCGCAGATCGCGGACATCGCGCAGCAGCAGGCCCTGGCGGGTCCACTCGGCGGCGTTGAGCACCTCCTTGTAGACCTTGCGGTATGGCGTCTCCAAAAAGCCCATCTCATTGACGCGCGAGAAGGTGGACATCGTGCCGATCAGACCGATGTTCGGACCCTCGGGGGTCTCCACCGGGCAGATCCGGCCGTAGTGCGAGTGGTGCACATCGCGCACCTCGAAGCCGGCGCGGTCGCGCGAGAGACCGCCTGGCCCGAGCGCGGAGAGCCGCCGCTTGTTGGTCAGCTCGGCGAGTGGGTTGGTCTGATCCATGAACTGGCTGAGCTGCGAGCCGCCGAAAAACTCGCGCATCGCAGCCACCACGGGGCGAATATTGACGAGCGCATTTGGCGTGGCGGTATCCGGCTCCTGGAGCGACATGCGCTCCTTGATGACCCGCTCCATGCGCAGCAGGCCGACGCGAAACTGCTGCTGAATCAGCTCGCCGACGGTGCGGACGCGACGATTGCCGAGGTGATCGATATCGTCTGCGTGCAGGTTAGGCACGCCGGTGTTGAGCTGAATGATGCGCTCGACGATCTTGTAGATATCGTTGGGCAGCAGCACTCGCGCCTTCATATCCGGCGTCTGCGCCCGAATCTCGGCCCGATTATCCTTCTCCCACAGATTTTTATTCAGCTTATAGCGCCCGACCTTGGCGAGGTCGTAGCGGCGCGGGTTGAACAGCAGGCTTTCGAGCAGCGAGCGCGCGTTGTCGAGCGTCGGCGGGTCGCCCGGGCGCAGCCGCTTGTAGAGCTCCATCAGCGACTCTTTGGCGTGGCGCGCCGGGTCTTTATCCAGCGTCACCTTGATATACTGCTGCTCCTCGGGCGTCATGTGAGCGAAGAGCGCGAGCACCTCTTCGTCGAGCCCGCGCTTGTCGAGCTCGTTATCCGGGTACCACTGTCCCTCACCGAGCGCGCCGGTGGACTGCCAGCCCAAAATCGCGCGCAGCAGGATCGTGACGGGTATCTTGCGCTTGCGATCGACTTTGACCGAGACCACGTCGCGCTTGTTGGTCTCAAATTCGAGCCACGCGCCGCGGTTGGGGATCAGCTTGGCCGAGTGGAGCGATCGGCCGGTCACCGGGTCTTTTTCGGCGCGAAAGTACACGCCTGGCGACCGAATCAGCTGCGACACCACCACGCGCTCGGCACCATTGATCACAAACGTGCCATTTTCCGTCATCAGCGGGAAATCGCCGAGGAAGATCTCGCTCTCCTTGAGCTCGCCGGTGGCCAGAATGCGCAGCTGCACATTGACCCGCAGCGGGGCAGCGTAGGTCATATCCCGCTCGCGGCACTCGTACTCATCGTAGCGCGACTCACCAAACTGGTAGTCCAGAAAGCGCATCTCCATGTTTTTGCCAGTGAAGTCGGTGATCGGCGAAACTTCATTGAACAGCTCGCGCAACCCCTCCTTCCTGAACCACTCGAAGCTGTTGGTCTGCGTCTCGATCAACGTCGGCACCTCGATAGCATCGTGGATGCGCGCGAACGAGCGACGCGGCGCTTTCTCACGGTGCAGCAGGTCCGCACCAATATCGTTTGGCATGATCAGCGGCTGGAGCGCGACACTTTCAGTCAACGGGGGCATTGGCACCTCGCTCTGGATATTAACAAGCTCTGGGTATTAACAAGCCAAAAACACGAAACAGCCTTCCATACGCGCTGCCCCGCAATGGGTAGTCACAGTAAAGAATGGCGTCGTGCCAAATGATCGAGACGTGGAAGCGGATACGTTCTTCAGCGCAAAGTGGAGTGCGGTAACGTCTACCGAAACGAGCCTCCCTCGCAAGGAATCATCACAGATTTTGCAAAAAGGAATGATACCATAACCAATCACACTTGTCAACTATAGCGAGCATACGTAATATCGACACCCGCGAGGCGCGCGTCGCCTCACTGCGCCCGCAGCACATCGCTGACGGCGCGCGGGGTGGAAGCCAGCATTGTGCGCGCTAGCATCGTATCGAGCGCGCAGTTGCGCGGGCGCGAGGTGCCACGCGGGCTCGGGCCGCTCTGCACCCGCGCTGGGTCACGGCCATATCGGCGCGCCAGAAGCTGCGCAAAGCGCGCTCGGCTGACAACCTCGGGGCCAGCGATATTGATCGGCCCGGCGTGATCGAGCCGACACAGTTCCAGCAGCGCGTCTGCGAGATCGTTGACCTGGATCGGGCAGCGCAGTTCATCGTCGTAGAACGTCACATTGGCTTCGGCGTCCAGCGTCTGCAGCACAAACTGCTCGTGCTTACTGGGCGATGTGCCATCGTAGATCAGCGATGTGCGGACGATGGCGGCGGCGGGGTGCGCTGCGATCACCAGCGTCTCGGCCAGCGCCTTGGCCTCGCCGTAGGCGCTGATCGGCGATGGCGCATCGCGCTCGATGTAGCTCCCGGCGCGTTCGCCATCGAAGATCACGTCGCTCGAAAGCTGGATAAGCCGCGCGCCCACCTCGGCCGCCGACCGCCCGATCGCGCCTGGAGCGCGGCCGGTGATTTGCACCAGATCGGGCCCGCTCTGCATATAGGCAGTATTGATGATGCAGCGTGGCCGTATTGCAGCCACCAGCGCGCCGATCGCCGCCTCATCGCGCAGGTCGAGCTGCATCCAACGGGCATCGTGCGTCAGCGGCGCAGCGTGAAACGTCGCGCCTACGTCGTGGCCGCGCCCCAGCGCCGCCTGAATCAGCGCCGAGCCGAGGAAACCGGAGCCGCCGATGATCAGCAGATCGGTCACGATGCGGCCAAGCGCGTCAGCGCCAACTCGGCCGCCTGCTGCGAGGCGAGCTGGATGGTGTGGCCGCTGCCGCTGCCGAACAGCTCGTCGCCGATCCAGACCTCGACCGTATAGATCTTACGGTGGTCGGGGCCTTCGGCACTGACGGTGCGGTAGCGCGGGGTGATGTTGCGCCCATGCTGCGCGGCGTGCTGAAGTTGTGTTTTGAAATCGGCGCTCGGACGCGAGCGTAGCACCACGATCTGCGCGTCGAACAGCGGGGCCAGCATCGCCCGCGCCGGCTCGATGCCGCTGTCGAGGTAGATCGCCCCAACCACCGCCTCAAGCGTATCTGCAAGGATCGAGTCTCTGGTGCGGCCGCCGGATCGATCTTCGCCGCGCCCGAGGCGAATAAACCGCCCAAGGTCGAGCTGTCTGGCGATCGACGCCAGGGTCTCGCGGCGGATCAGCGAGGTGCGCAGCATCGTCAGCTCGCCTTCGCTGGCGCTGGGGAAGCGGCCGTAGAGCAGCGCCGCCGCCACCAGATTGACCACCGAGTCGCCTAAAAACTCCAGCCGCTCGTTGTGATCGAGGTCAGGCTCGCGCAGCGGGTCCTCGTTGATGAATGAAGCGTGGACTAGCGCCTGCTCGAGCAGACGCCGGTTGGCGACCGGGACGCCAAGATTGCGGATGAGGAGGTCGAGCGCTGGCATAGTGTGATCCGGTCAGATTCGCCGTAGCACCAGCGCCGCGTTATGTCCACCGAAGCCAAACGAGTTCGACAGCAGCGTATCGAGCTTGGTGGCCGGGCGCGGCGTGTTGGGCACTACATCGAGCACGAGCTGCGGGTCTGGCGTGAACATGTTGATCGTGGCGGGGAGCAGCATATGGTGCATCGCCAGGATCGAGACGATCGCCTCGATCGCACCGGCCGCGCCGAGCAGGTGGCCAAACTGCGACTTGCTGGCGCTGATCGGCACCTGCTTGGCCCGCGCGCCGAGTAGATCCTCAAAAGCATGGGCCTCGGCGATGTCGCCGGCCGGGGTGCTAGTGGCGTGGGCGTTGATATAATCGATCGCGTCAGGGCCGATCTGCGCGTCGCGCAGCGCCAGCCGCATCGCGCGCAGCGCCCCCTCGTGGCGTGGCGGCGGGTTCGTGATATGGTAGGCGTCCGATGAGAGACCGTAGCCGATCACCTCAGCCAAGATCGGCGCGCCGCGCTCCTGCGCAAACGTCAATTCCTCCAGCACCAGCACCGCGCCGCCCTCCGAGAGCACAAACCCGTCGCGGTCGGCGTCGAACGGGCGCGAGGCGGTCTCCGGGCTGTCGTTGCGGGTGGACATCGCCTTCATGCTACAGAACGCCGCAATCGCGATCGGCGTGATCGGTGCTTCGCTGCCGCCCACCACCATGACCTTCGCTGCGCCACGCCGGATCAGCGCGGTGCCCTCGCCTATGGCGTGGGCCGACGTGGCGCACGCCGATGTCGGCGCGTAGCTCGGCCCCTTGAGCCCATAGGCGATCGAGAGCAGGCCAGCCGCCATATTCGAGATCATCGCCGGCACGAGAAACGGGCTGACCCGGCTCGGCCCGCGGTCGCGCAGCGTGTGGATCCCCTCGGCGAGCGACCCGACGCCACCGATGCCGCTGCCGAGGATGACGCCCGCCTCCTCGGCGATCGCGGGGGTGATCGTCAGGCTCGCGCTGCGCATGGCCTCGGCGGCGGCGGCGAGCGCGAAGTGGACGAAACGATCGTAGCGCCGCGCCTCTTTGCGGTCCATATAGTTCTGCGGGTCGAAGCCACGCACCTCGCCGGCCACACGCGAATCCAGCCCGGTGGTATCACACAGCGTGATCGCACCGACGCCGCTCCGCCCGGCCGCCACGCCATCCCACAGCTCGCTCATGCTCAGCCCGAGCGGGCTGACAACACCCATTCCCGTCACAACGACGCGCCGTTCCATGCCGATCTCTACTCCTGCTACAGCGAATGAGCTTCCATTATAGCGCAATCGCGCTAGCCGCGCTGCGACTGTACCAGGCCGAGCTCGGCCCGCTCGTTGGCCGGGTCGATCTTGAGCGCCACGCCGAAGGCCTGCGCCGCCTCTCTGCGCTGCCCGTTCTGGAGATATGCGGCGCCGAGCAGCAGCCAGTGGTCGATAGTTCGCGGGGCGATCCGTGCCGCCTGTTGGTAGTAACCGATCGCCTTACGCGGCTGCTGCTGCGAGTCCCACAGCTCGCCGAGCGACCGCAGCGCATCGGCGTCGAGCTTGTCGAGCGCGACCGCCCGCTCGAAGTACTCGGCCGCAGCGCGCACATCGCCGAGCGTCGCCGCGACTTTGCCGCGATCGACCCACAGGCTCGGCTGGTTGGGCGTGTAGGAGAGCGCCCGGTCGTAGGTCTCGATCGCCTCGCGCGGCTTGCCGACGGCGACGAAGATATGGCCTCGCGTTTGCAGCAGCCGCGATACTTCAGATCGGCCAACGGCACACTCCAGCCCGTTGTCTATCGCGAGCTGCGCCTCGTGATACTCCCAGCGGTGCAGCCGCGTGCGCGCCAGGTTCAGCCAGCACTCCGCCCGCCCGATATCGAGCTCGGACGCCCGCTTGAAGCAGCGCAGCGCATCGTCGTATTCGCCGAGCCGCAGATGGGTCAGCCCGAGCTCATTGAGCCGCTCGCCCTCCACGTGCGCCTGCTCATCGATCAGCAGCGCGAAACGCGCACCAACATGCACCTCGCGCAGCGCCTGCAGATCGCGCTCCAGCTCCGCGAACGACAGGTAACGATCGAGCGGACGCTTAGCCATACAGCGCAGCACGATCCGCCGCAGCTCGGGGTCCATCCCTGGCTTGATTGTGGCCGGGTCGCGCGGCGGCACGCTCAAATGCATCCGTACCAGCGACTCGTCGCGCGGCGAGTCGAACGGCAGCCGGCCGGTGACTAGCTCGTAGAGCAAGACCCCGAAGGCATAGATGTCGCTCCAGGCCCCCGACGCGCCGGCGGCGTTCTCAAACAGCTCGGGTGCCATGTACGGCAGCGTCCCGCCGAGCGCCTCTGGCGGCGGCGGGTGGCGCAGCCGCATCGCCGCGCTCTTGCGGTCGCGCATCATTGTGCTCCACTGCCAGTGCGGTAGCAGGCGCGCTAGCCCGAAGTCCGTCACCTTCGCCACGCCGTCATACGTGATGAGAATGTTGTCTGGCTTGAGATCGCTATGCACGATCGCCGCCGTCTCGACGGCGTGTTGCATCCCCCAGCAGATCTGAATACTGTAGTCCAGGATCTCGCGCAGCCCGATCCGGCCGACGAGATTGCGCAGCGCCACGCCGTGGACGTACTCGGCCACAACGTGCGGCTTGCCAAGTAGCATGCGGATCTCGGAGGCATGGACAACGTTGGGGTGGCTCGAAAGCCTGAGCCACAACTCGGCCTCGGTGTTGAAGCGGCTGATGGCGTCGTCCTGCCATAGATACTTGTTCTGAAAGGTTTTGAGCGCCACCATCTTGCGCTGCTGCCGGTCGTAAGCGATGTAGACGATGCCCATGTAGCCGCGCTTGAGGTTTTCGATCTCGAACCGCTGCTCGACGATATCGCCCACCACGAACTCATGCCCGAGCATCGCGGCGGGTTTGCGGACTCGTTTTTGCATGTTGAACAGGCGGCTGAGCATACATTCACCTACAACTTCACCGTTGGAGATATAGTATACCACTCAGCATCAGCCCGCGCAGCGCCCTCGTGCATTGACGATTGAGCGATTGCCGATTGCCGAACACTGCCTCGGGCTGCTGACAACCGTTCACGCGATCCAAATCACGTAGCTTGAGACTGCACGAGCATAGCTTCAAGCTGTGTTGTTTGAGGCGCGTCGCTTCGCATCAGACTGCTGCGGGCGTCAATCGTCAATTGTCAATGCATTAGCGTGTCAGCAGCACAGCGCGCGCATCGCTATAGCGCACCCGCCAGCCGCTGCCCTTCACGGCCGCGAGCAGGCCCTTTTGCTCCTCCGGATCGAGCAGCAGCGCATCGAAGCCATAGGCGTCGAGCAGTCGTGGAACATCCTGGCCGGAGCTGAGCGCGATATAGTCCTGCCACTGCGCATACGGGTACAGCTCGATCCGCGGGTCGATGAAGACCGGGATATCGCGCGCCTGCCAGATCAGATACGAGCCGGCGCCCATCGGGTGAAACAGCCGCTGCGGTCGTGGTTCGAGCTGTTCGAGCGCCGCCGTCGCGCCGACAGGCGTGTCCTCGGTCAGCAGCAGACCGTTCGGCGCGGGCAACAGCGCCGGCTTGACCCACGGCGATGCGATGATCAGCAGCGACGCGAGCATGCCGATCAGCGCCAGGTTGAGCGGCGTCGATCCGGCGAGGCGTTTGGGCGACGGCGGCGGCAGAAGCGTTGCGAGCTGCACCGCCAGCAGCGGCGTGGCCACAAATCCAAACCAGACAATGTTGCGCACCGCGCCGAGCGCCAGCCACAGCAGCGCGCCAGCAAGCAGCATGTCGGTCAGATCGGGCTTGCGCCTGGCGTAGGTCAGCGCCACGATACAGCCGATCAGCACCAGAAAGAAGATCGCGCCGTTGATATCGCGGATCGTCGGCGGCGCCCACTCCACCACCAGCGATGTGACCGAGCTGGTGCTGAGCAGGTTGCGTACATAGCCGATCACCGCCGGACCGCGCGGGTTGAGCAGCAGCGTCAGCCCGCACGCCGCCCCCCACAGCGCCAGCGGCAGCAGCGGCGCGCGGTGGGTGGTGGCGGCGGCCGCAAACGCTCCGCCGCGCCGCAGCCGCTTAAATAGCTCGCCAGCCCCCGTCAGCCCGATCAGCGCCAGGCCGAGCACGAACGAGCCGTGCATGTTGACCCACAGCGCCATCAGCGGGACGAGCGCCCAGAGATAGTTGCTGCGTCCTAGCCGGTACTCGGTCAGAATCGTCACATACAGCGCGAAGATCGGAAAAACATAGCTCTGCGGCCGGATCGTCCAGTTATCGAATGAGAGCGGCAGCGCCACCAGCAGCAGCAGCACCACGCTCAGCCGCAGCCGCTCGCTGCGCAGCAGACACAGCCGCAGCAGCAGACCGTAGGCCAGCGCGATCACCGCCGACTGCACGACGAGCAATAGCGGCACGCCACCGAGCCGGTACAGCGCGACCATCAACAGTTGCGCCAGCCACGCCTGGTTATAGAACGGCTGCCCGGTCTGCGTGTAGGAGAAGCTGTCCACCAGCGGGACCGCGCCGGTGGCGAGGATCTCGCGCCCCATCGCCAGGTGCCACCAGAAGTCATTGGGTGGGATGGCGGTGAGCAGCGGGCGGAGCGCCACCAGCAGCAACGCTGCCGCCAGATAGACATGGTCGATCGTCACGCTGCGTCTCATGGCTTTCTCCGCCAAATCTCGGCCCCGCCGCCGGCAAACTCGCGCTCCCACCGCGCATCGCCCGCCAGCGTCAGCGCCAGCGCCGCCTGCTTGCCGCGGCTGAGCAGCACCCGCTCAATAGCATACGTCTTCAGCAGCGCCGCGCCGCGCCCATCGCCGATCGCCCGGTAGTCGTCCCACTGCTGCTGCGAGAATAGCTCTAGCCGCGGGTCGACGAACACCCGCTCGGATGGCACCGCCCAGATCAAATACGATGCGTAGCCCATGTCGGCGAACAGCCGCCCACCGCTTGGGTGCTCGCGCAGGTAGGCCGCCGCCACCGCCGGGGTCTCTGCGCCGTAGCTCTGCGGCGCGCCGGGGAGCGCAGCGAACAGACCATTGTAGCCAGCAGGCAGCGGCAGGCGCGGTTTGAGCGGCGGCTGCACCGCCACCATTGCGGCGATCAGCAACGCTGCGATCGCGGCCGCCAGCGGGTCGCCGCGATGCTGGACAGCCGCGCTTCGATCGACCGACTGCGTTCTGCCGGGGACTAGCGCCTGCGCCAGCATCGGCATCGCGAAAAAGCCAAACCAAACGACGTGCCGCCCGCCGCCGTAGGCCAGCCAGAGCAGCGCGCACGCCAGCGCCACATCGGTGAGCGAAGGCCGCCGCCCGCCGATCCCCCACGCCGCCAGCAGCAGCAGCGTGGCCGCGAAGAACCAGAAACCGGCCACGCTACGCGGCGACGGCGGCTGCCACTCGCTCGCGAGTTGCTGGATCGGCGAGGCCGATAGGATCTGCTGCACATAGCCAAAGATCCCGGGGCCGATCGGGTTGAGCAGGCAGGCCGCAAGCGAGGCGACGAGCGCCGCCAACAGCCACAGGGCCCGAGCCACAAGCACCTCGCGCCGCAGCACCCTGACGCCCTCGCCGAACACGGCCACGCCTAGCAACGCCGGCACCAGGATGAACGAGCCGTGGATGTTCACCCACAGCGCGGTTAGCGGCACGATGGCCGCCAGCAGCCAGCGGTGCCCAACCTGGCCGGCGAGGTACGCCCCGAGCAGCAGGCCGAACAGCCCCATCAGCACCCAAACCAGGTTCTGCGGCCGGGCCGTGAGGTTATTCATCGTCATCAGCCCGGCCAGCAGCGTCGCCAGACCCGCCAGCCGCCACGAGCCGCTCCGCCGATAGGCCTCGGCCGCCACCAGACCGAAGCCGATGCTGCCGCACAGATTACGTAGCCAGATTGGCCCCTCCAGCCCGCCCAGCCGGTACGCCTGATACATCGCAACATCGGCCAGCCATGCGGCGTAGACGAACGGTGCGTCGCTCGGCACCGACCAGGCAAAAAGATTGGCGCGCGGGATGCCGCGCGTCGCGACGATCTCGCCGACTTTAAGATGCCACCAAAAATCCTCCGGCGCCACCGGCACCAGCGCAATAAATGCGGATACAAGCGCCAGCGCCAGCAGACACCACGTCTGATCGAGCGATGGCAGCCAGCGTCGCAATGTCCCTTCGCCGCTCTGCATGGGGGGTGGCTCCAGTCTGCTACCGAGTTGGTCGCGATACGTTATCATAGTGTGAACGATCGTCATTTATTCTACGGAGGTGGGGTCGTGCTAGCGAGCGACAGCGGCACGCGACTCCTGTACAGCCGGAGGAGACGATGATAGCACTGCCGACGAGACGCCGCATGAGCCCGCTACTTCCAGCCCTCGCCCCAATCTGCACCGTGGTAGTGCCGACGTACAATGAGCGCGAGAACATCGCGGCGCTCATCCCACAGATCCTCGCCATTCCGTATCTCAACATCCTGGTGGTGGACGATGCCTCGCCCGATGGGACCGGCGATGTCGTGGCCGCCCTCGCGCGCGATGAGCCGCGGATCTCGCTGCTGCGTCGAAGCGGCAAGCTCGGCCTCGGCACCGCCTACCTCGCCGGGTTTCGCCAGGCGCTTACCGATGGCGCGGACTTCATCTTCGAGATGGACGCCGACTTCTCCCACGACCC
Organism: Roseiflexaceae bacterium; assembly: GCA_043754595.1. Classification (GTDB taxonomy): domain Bacteria; phylum Chloroflexota; class Chloroflexia; order Chloroflexales; family Roseiflexaceae; genus JAYUUK01. The sequence goes on from JAYUUK010000540.1 coordinate 16,914, forward strand.
GCGCTACCTCCCCGAGCTGTTGCGCGCGGCACAGGAGCGCTTCGATCTCGTCCTCGGCTCGCGCTATGTTGCCGGCGGCGGCACCACCGACTGGGGCGCGATCCGGCAGTTCATCAGCCGCGGCGGCAACGTTTACGCGCGCGCCATCCTCGGTATGCCCGTGCTCGATGCCACAGGCGGGTTTCGCTGCTACCGTCGCTCGGTGCTTGAGACGATCGACCTCGACGCGGTGCGCTCGAACGGCTACGCGTTTCAGATCGAGCTCGCCTACCGCGCCAGCTGCGCCGGGTTTCGCATCGGCGAGATCCCGATCGTCTTCCCCGACCGCCGGATCGGCCAGTCTAAAATGTCGCGCGCGATCGTCGTCGAGGCGCTCATCACCGTCTGGCGGCTGCGCTTCAGCGTCCCGCGCCGCCGCTAGTGCGCCGAATGCAGCGTCCTGATGCTAATGCCTTCGCGATGCAACTAATGTTGCTTGAAACGGCGCTAAGATGCCATATTGAGCACCGAAGCAGCCGCAATGCTGCGCATAGCCTATCTCGCTGGATCGTGGACACAGCTCCTGAAGATGGTAGCACGAAGTTGCGCCAGCAACGTCCGCAACGTATAATCGAATGAATGGCGGAAAGCGAACGAAGGGGAGGTCGATGTGAGCACAGCCGATGCGCCGCTCAGTCTCGTAGATTTACATAGTAAAGCGAGCGCCGAGCTCGACCGCGTGCGCCGCGAGCTCACCGAGATTGAGGCGCTGCTGCGCCAGACGACTAATGAGGTCGATAAGCTCCAGCAGCGCGAGCTGAGCGCCTCAAATCGTCTGCGCGACCTCGATGTCAACATCGACCGCTACAATAAGGCCGATATCAAGAATTTTTACACGGCCGCCCAAGAGGTTCAGCTCCGGCTGCTCTCGATGCGCAGCCAGCTTGAGACACAGCAGCTGCGTCAGCAGACGATGAAAATTCGTCAGTCGCAGCTGCTTGAGACGATCACGAGCATCGAGCCAAATCTTGGCCAGAGCGCAAGCGGCCCGGCGAGGCAGATGGCGTCGGGCGAAGAACTGATCGCCAACATCATCCAGGCGCAGGAGAACGAGCGCCTGCGGATCTCGCTCCAGATGCACGATGGGCCGGCGCAGAGCATGAGCAACCTCGTGCTGCGCGCCGAGATCTGTCAGCGCCTGATCGACCGCGATATGGACATGGCCCGCACCGAGCTCAGCAGCCTCAAAAGCGCGATCAACGGCACGCTCCAAGAGACCCGGCGCTTCATCTTCGATCTACGGCCCATGACGCTCGACGATCTCGGGCTCGTGCCGACGCTGCGGCGCTACTTTCAGCAGTTCGGCGAAAAAAATAAGGTCGAGGTCAACTTCTCCGTTCAGGGCCTCGACGCGCGGCTGCCAGCGCACTACGAAGTTGCGATCTATCGCTTCGTCCAGGAGGCACTCAATAACGTCGCCAAACACGCCGATGCCCATAACGTGCGCGTCGTGCTCGATCAAAGCGCCAATGGCATCCAGGTCATCGTCGAGGATGACGGGTCGGGCTTCCCGGTGGCCGAGGTACTCTCAATTGCCAGCGCCAGGCGTAACATGGGCATCGCCACCCAGCGCCAGATGGTGGAGATTCTGCTGCGCGGCGAGTTTGGCATCGAGAGTACCGCTGGCCGTGGTACGCGGGTCGTCGCCACGATACCGCTTCCGTAGCAGCGCGATTGCCCGCACCACAGGTCCTACTGCGCGCACCGATGAGCACGCCAGAGTACCACGGCCAAGTAGGTACCTTACACCTATTGTCGAAACCTGCGTTGCATCCTATACTACAGAAGTTGTTTAGGACGTTCGTAATCATTCAAGGAGGCCTCCAATGGTTCGCAGCTTTTTCGCCAAGGAAGAGGGTCAGGGTCTGGTCGAGTACGCGCTCATCCTGGTGCTCATCGCCATCGTCGTCATCGGTATCCTGACGGTCCTCGGCAGCAAGGTCAGCACCGTGTTCTCGAGCATCAACTCCGGCCTGAAGTAAGCTTCTCGCCCGCTCGGCCCGGCCTCGCAATTGCGAGGCCGGGCTTTTTTGTTATACTGCCCCCATGCGAAGACATACCCTCGGCATTGTCCTGACGAGTCTCATGGTCGCCAGCCTGGTTACGGTGCTAGCCGGTGCCGTCCATCGATTCGTGCCAGGCTGGAATGGCCTCCCGCTGATCGTCGCCTGTCTGCTCATCAGCCTCGAAGCTGGGTTCGTCCACTTCACTATCATCGATAGCCGGATGTCGCTCGGCGAACTGGCCCGCTACATTGCGCCCGAGTTGCTGATTATGGCGGCGGTGATGCGCGTCGCCGCGACTACCAGCCTGCCGCAGTCAGACCTGGTGCTCGCGGTGCAACGCTGGCTCGCTGACCCACTTCTGGCCTTCGATAGCGTCTTTGTCGTATATCTTGTCGTTGGCGCGCTGATCGCGGCGATCGTCCACCGCAGCATGGCAAACCTTCGCGCGCTGATCCCGCCACCCAGCCAGGGATTGCCGGAGGAGAACGCGGCCCGCTACGCCCGTGTTCTTGCAGAAGACCGCGATTTCGCTATCCGCGCCATCACACAGCGCTCGATCATCGGCGGCGCACTGGTGCTGCTCGGCCTCGGCACTGAAGCCGTCAACCCCGCCGCCCCGACCGGCGGCGCGCTCCCGATCGGGAGCGCGAGCGTCGTGGCCGCACTGCTCTATGGCACCTGCGCATTGATATTCTACAGTCAGGTCAAGCTCGCGCTGCTACAGGCGCGCTGGCAAGATGAGCAGGCGACTGTGGCGGACGGACTGGCGGGGCGCTGGGCCCGCAGCAGCATCATCGCCGTCGGCAGCATCCTTGGGGCGAGCGCGCTCCTGCCGCGGGGCTACGGCTACGGTCTGCTCGACGTGCTGCGCGCTGGACTCAATACGCTTGGCGCAGCGCTCGCGCTCGTCGGCTACTTCCTGGTGTGGCTCTTTGGCGTGCTGCTCGGCATACCACTGTGGCTGCTCGCGCAGCTCATGCCCACATCGGCCGGCACATCGAACCGCGAGAGCGCACCTCCTCCTGCGATTACCGCCGAGCCATTGGCCAGCCATCAGCCGCAGCTACTTACCGGCGTTATCTTTTGGGTCTGCATCGGGCTCCTCGTCGCGCTCGCGCTGCGCGAGGTTTTGCGGCGCAACCCAGGGGTCGTGACGCGTCTGCTCAAGGTGCTACGCCTCGATCGCTTCGCCGCGTGGGTCGTCCGGACCTGGCGTGGGACGCGCTCGTGGCTCAGGCTTGCCGCCGAGCTCGCCGCAGAACGTCTGCCGCAGACCCACGATGCCGACGATTCGCTGCTGTCACAAGTGTGGCACCGCGCAGGATCGCTCCAGCCGCGCGAGCTCGTCCGCTTCTTCTACCGCTCCACGCTGCGACGCGCCAGCCGCGCCGGCGTCGGCAGACGGATGGCACAGACGCCAAACGAGTATGTACGCGAGCTCGGCGCGCAGATCCCCGAGCAGATGGACGACCT
>JAYUUK010000541.1:0-20389 GCA_043754595.1 Roseiflexaceae bacterium
GGTGCCGCAGCGCAGCGCCTGCAGCACACCGCCGCGCCCATCCCGCCGTCGGCGCGCCGCGTACTGATCGGTAGCGCAACCGCTCGTATGGTAGGAGAACACTATGTGCTACGATGATACCGCCGTGCCGCCCCCGCCACCAGGCGACGCCGCCCCCGCCCATGGCGAGGAACTGGTGCTGACCGCAGCCGATGGCAACACGTTTGCCGCCTACCTCGCGCTCCCACCCGGCGCGCCGACCGCCGCCGTGCTCATCCTGCCCGATATCCGCGGGCTGCACCAGTTCTACAAAGACCTGGCGCTGCGCTTCGCCGAGACCGGCATCGCCACCATCGCCATGGACTACTTCGGCCGCACCGCCGGGCTCACCTCGCGCGCCGAGGGCTTCGAGTTCATGCCCCACGTGCAGCAGCTCACCATCGAGGGCATCATGGCCGACGCGGCGGCCACGCTCGCCCGCGCCGCCGTGGCCGCCCCCGGCGTCGGGCAGTTCTCGGTCGGGTTCTGTATTGGCGGCACGCTCGCCTACCTCAGCGGCGCCGAGACGCTCGGGCTCGCCGGGCTCGTCGGGTTCTACGCCGGCATGAGCCGCAGCATTGGCGAGCGCGGCACTCTGCTCGAACGGGCGCACGAAGTCGCCATCCCGTCGCTTGGGCTGTTCGGCGGCGCGGATCAGGGCATCCCGGTGGAGCAAGTCGCGCAGCTCGATGTCGGGCTCGATGCCACTGGGCAGCCGCACACGATCGTGATCTACGACGATGCGCCGCACAGCTTCTTCGACCGCCGGCAGCAGGAGTACGCCGAGGCATCGGCCGACGCATGGCGGCAGATGCTGGCATTCATCGAGCGCCACCGCTGAGACGGCGATGACTCATGCTACAATGTCGCCACTATGACCACAGGCACCTATCTCGATACAATCCTCGACCATACCCGCGATGAGGTGGCGCGGCAACGCGCCGCCGTGCCGCTCGGCGATCTGGACGACGCGCTCGCCGCAGCGCCGTCCGTCCGCGATTTCGCCGCGGCCCTGCGTCGCGCGCCAGGCTGCGCGCTGATCGCCGAGGTCAAAAAAGCCTCGCCGTCGCGCGGGGTGCTGCTGCCCAACTTCGACGCGCTGGCCCTGGCACAGACCTACGCCGCTAACGGTGCGGCGGCGATCTCGGTGCTCACCGATAGCCGTTTCTTCCAGGGCAGCCTGGCGTTTCTCACCGCTATCCGCTGCGCGCTGCCAGCCGGGCCGCCGCTGCTGCGCAAAGATTTCATCATCGACCCGTACCAGGTCTATCAGGCGCGGGCTGCGGGCGCCGACGCATTGCTGCTGATCGTCGCCGCGCTGGATCCGCGCGCGCTGGCCGAGTTGCTGGCGCTCGCCGCCGAGCTCGGCATGCAGGCGCTCGTCGAAGTCCACGACGAGGCCGAGCTCGATGCCGCGCTGACCGTCGGCGCGGCGATCGTCGGCGTCAACAACCGCGATCTGCGCAGCTTCGCCACCGACCTCGCCGCGACCCAGCGCGTGGCGGCGCGGCTCCCGGCGCGCGGCCGGCCGCTGCTCGTCAGCGAGAGCGGGATCTTCACCACGGGCGATGTCGCGACCGTCAGGTCGTGGGGCGCAGACGCCGTGCTCGTCGGCGAGGCACTTGTGACCGCGCCGGATATCGCCGCCCATGTCCGCGAGCTGTCTGGCTCGCACCAGGAGATACAATGATCAAATGCACCACCTGTAGCGGCGAGATACCGGCTGGCTCGGCGTTCTGCCCGTTCTGCGGCACGCGCACCCCAGACTCCGCAGCTATCAGCGCGCCCACCATCCGCGTCGGCCCCGGGCCAGACGAGCCGACACCGAGCCGCAACATCACTGCCCCGCTCGATCAGACGACGCTAGAGTCGCACCCGCTCGACCAGCCGAGCTCGTCGTTTGGGCTGCCTGGATCGCCAGCATCGTACGCGCCGCCGTCGAGCTTGTCCATCCCGCCGACACCAAGCGCGTATGGTGCCGGCACGATACCGCCGATCGCGCCCACCATCGAGCTCAATGGCTACGCACTCATCGCCCTCATCATGGGCATCTCTGGCTGGGTGTTTGCGCCGCTCGGCGTCGTGGCCATCATCTGCGGCCATATCGCCCGCCGTCAGATCCCGCGTGCCGAGGGCCGACAGCGCGGCATGGGCGTCGCGCTCGCCGGGTTGATTATGGGCTATATCCAGGTCGTACTTATGGTGCTGCTCTGCATCGGCTTCATCGTCCTGGTCGCCATCGGCAGCAACTATAAAGATTTCTAACGAGTGAGCATGTACGCCGACCTCCGCGGCCCATGGAACCAGCAGTTCGGCCGCTTCTGGGATCTATTCCTGGTGGGGGTCTGCGCGCTCGGCGCGCTGGACTTCGCCCGCCACGACGGCGGGCTGCTCAGCCGCCGCGGCGCGTGGGTGGTCGCGCTGATGATCGCGCTGTTCGCCGCGCACCGCTGGCTCTGGACCCATCCTGACTGGGTCGAGGGGCGCTGGCCGCTGCCACAGCGCGTGGTGCTGGTCTGCATCCTGATCGAGCTGCTGCTGGTGCTCGGCCTGCTCGAAGAGAGCGCCTACTTCAGCGCGGTGCTGGTGGCGCTCGCCGGCCAGATCGGGGCCGCCCTGCCGCCGCGGCGCTGGCTGTGGCCCATGGCCCCAGTGATGCTGGTTTTAATCCGGCAGGTGGGTCTGGTGGACGCGCTGCTCGCCGAGTCCTGGGGGCTGGCGATCGGGCTGGCGGCGGCGCTGGCCTGGCTGGTGCTGCTGTTCCTTTTCATCCAGCTCCAGTTCGATGCCCGCTACGAGCGGCAGATTCTCGCGGCTGGCCTCCGTCAGGCCGCAGACGAGCTGGATCGGGTGGCGCCGCAGCTCGCCGCGCTCCAGAGCGCCAGACAGCGCGCCCGCGATGCCGACGCGCTCCGCGATACGATCGCCGACACCATGGCGGTCATCCGCATCAGGCTAGAGACGGTGCGGACGCTGCTGACGAGCGATGCCGCCACCGCTCGCGCCGACTTGATCGCGGTCGAGGCGCTGTTGGCGCGCAATATCGCCAAGATCCGCGCCATGCCGCAGCTCGCCGAGCTCCCCGAGACGCCGGACGAGACGACCGAGACGCCGCCAGCGCTGGACGAGATGAACGAGATGACTGAGACGACCGAGACGCCGCCAGCAGCGCCGGAGACCGCATGAAAAACGACTACTGCTCGCACTGCGGCGCGCGCTTCCCCGCTGCGCTGCCGTGGCCGCGCCGCTGCCCAGCGTGCCAGCAGGTCAGCTATCGCAACCCGCTGCCGGTGGCGGTGCTGCTGCTGCCGTTCGACGGCGGGCTGCTGCTGGTCAGGCGCGCGATCCCGCCGCAGCGGGGAGAGCTGGCGCTGCCGGGCGGCTTCATCGAGATCGGCGAGAGCTGGCAGGCCGCCGCGGCGCGCGAGGCCAATGAGGAGCTGGGCGTGACCATCGACCCTGCCCAGATCGCGCTGTTCGACGCCGCGAACGCGCCGGACGGGACGCTACTGGTCTTCGGTATCGCGCCGCCACTGGCCGCAGAGGCTATCGCCAGCTTTGTGCCAAACAGCGAGACCCTGGGGTTGGCCGTGATCCACGCCCCGGCCGAGCTCGCCTTCCCGCTGCACACTGCCGCCGCGCTGCGCTATTTTCAAAAGGACCCCGCCAATGCCAAGTAAGATCGACCCGAACGACTGGGACCGGCTCTTCGCGCCGGGGGCACCAAAGCGCGGCGGCCCGCTGCGGGTCATCGGCACCACGTTGGTCGGGCTGACGCTGCTCGCCGCCATCGCTGTCGGCGCGACGCTGGCCATCGGTTACCGCGACCGCCAGATGAGCGCCGCCGCCAGCGCCGCCACCGCCTACGCCGTGACCGCTGGGCCGGGGCTCACCGCCACCACCGCCGCCTTCGCTGCCGCCGAGGATCGCCGCAGCACCACCGCCACCGCGGCTGCCCTAGGCATCCTCGCCACCCCGAGCCCGGTGCCCGGCATCGGCAGCGGGATCATCGCCCGCAATGGCAACCTGCGCAGCGAGCCGCAGATCGCGCCGGAGACCGTGCGCGGCCTGGTCTGGGTCGGCGATACCGTGACGATCCTGGAGCGGCAGGCCGTCGGCGAGCAAACCTGGTACCGGATTAAGATTGTCATCCCGGCCCCCAATCGCGCCGCCGAGGGTGCCGCCGAGGGCAGCGAGGGCTGGGTCTCCGCGACGCTCCTCACCCCTGGGTCGTAGCGCGGACGCCCTACTGGCTAGCGATCTTCTCGGCGGCGCTCAGCTCGACATCCTCGCCAGACAGCAGCCCTTCCGCCGTCACCGGAACGACATCGGTCGGCACGACGCCCTTCCCCTCGATCAGCAGCGTCCCATCTTGGAGGCGGGTTCGCACTGCGGAGAACTGCGCCGACATGCCTTCGGGCAAGGTGTACTGGCCGCGCGCCACATCGGCAAAAATACCATTTGTCGGGTAGTAGCCGACGACGCGAGCGCCTGGCACCTGGCTGAAGGCGTAGGCCTCATACTCGCACGCGCTGGAGCAGCCGAGCCCCACCAGCACCACCACCTGTTTGAAGCGGAACTGGCTCGCCGAAGGCTTGAGCACGTCTGGCGTGCCGCGCGGCTCAAATTTGCCGGTCTTCTCATCATACCCCTCGTCCTGCCCAGTTGGGATCTCACGGTCGGTCAGGTACGTCGCCAGCCCGAGCGGCGAGCCGCCCCCGTTCAGCCGTAGATCGAGGACGATCCCCGGCGCACTATCATCGCTGAACTGCTTGAGCGCCCGCTCGTACAGCCGCAGCAGCAGGTTGAGGTCATCGTAGTTCGAGTTCAGCTTGATGTAGCCGACGCCGCTCGGCAGCGTGCGAAAGGTGAGCGGCAGCGCGTCGCGGTCGTAGCCGATGTACAGCGATGTGGCGTAGAAGCTCGATGACTCCTCGGTGGCCACCAGAGCCGCGCTCTTGCCCGATCCCAGGCCGACCGTGATGCGCTCGCCCGCGCGCTGCGCCCTGAGAAGGTAGCGGGCCTGCTGGTAGCGGCGCGAGTGCTCGGTGGAGAAGCTCAACGGCGGGGTCACCGCGCCGATCGCATCGCTGATCGGCGCATCATTGAGCGCTGTGACCGCATCGCCGACCACCACGCCAGCCTTGGACGCCGCGCTATTCGGCGTGACGTACACCACGATCACGCGTCCATCACTCAGCTCGCGGATCGCCAGGCCGTAGCCATAGCGCAGCCGTTCGCCATCCACCTGCTGCCCGACCGCGCCGCCGTCGATGTCCACATGACCATCGCGGAAGCTGGTGCTGAACTCTTGCAGCGCACGGTAGTAAGCTACGGCGTCGCGGGAGCGCTCGGCGGCGGCTACCTTCGGCCCGATGCGCGCCAGTAGCCCATCCCAGTCTGGCTCCTTACCGGCGATGCCGTTGAAGGCATACTCTTTACGTAGCGTCGCTACCATTTGGGCAAACGCCGCGCTGTAAGAGAGCCGCGACAGATCCTTGATCGCCACGTCTGGCGGCTCGGTGAGCGTGAGCTGCTCGCTCTGGCGCTGCGATATCGCGAACGGCGCGGCGCTGAGATTCACCACCGCGAAGCCGGCCGGCAGATCCTGGAGCGGGTCGTCGGCGGTGAACAGCTTGCCATCGTCGCCGAAGCCGCTGGGAAAGCGCTGCCCGGCGGTCGGCGCGTAAATCACCAGCGCGCCGCCGGTGATCTCCCTGCTGACCTGGTCCACCGTCATCGAGGTGAGATAGGTGGGCCAGCCGGTCGAGCGGTCGTCGCCCTCGCTGTACGGCCCGCCGGCGGCGTTCGGCCACCAGGCCACAGCGAAGACCTGCACCGTGTCGCTCTGCGAGTCGGCGGCGCCGAAGTCGTGGGCGCGGCCCTCCGGCCTGGCAGGCAGTGCGAGCCGATAGCCCCACGGCGCGTCGGCGCTGGCGCGGGTCATCGGTCCGAGCGTCTGACCCTCGACCGGGATCGGCCAGTCTTCATCGCGTGTCACGAACCCGTGGAGATCCACCAGTGCTACGGCGTTCTCCACATAGTAGGTGAAGACGAAATCGTTGGTGTAGGCCAGATCGCCGGTGATCAGCGTCGTCGAGGTGTCGGCGGCGGCTGTCGGCTGTGCGGCGACTGGCCTGGCCGTAGCGGCGGAACGCGGCGTCGGTGTCGTCGCCTCAATGTAGCGTGTCAGCGTGGGCGATGGGCGCGAGAGCAGCGGGGCCTGGCACCCCGCCAGCAGCAGCGCGAGCGCGGCAAATCGAGCGAGCCGAGGGTATCTCATGATCTCTCCCTGTGGCAGCGATATGGTTCAGATGCGCGGCCATGATACAAGATTTGCCGCGCTCGTGGCGAAGCGAGCGCTGGCACCTTCCCCACGCTGCCACGGATCCCCGGCGGCGCGTGCTTCGCCCGCCACCCCGTCGCGTCGTCTCCTCGTCACACCACATCCGTATGGGCGAAGCGAGCGCTGGCACCTTCCCCACGCTGCCACGGATCCCCGGCGGCGCATGCTTCGCCCGCCACCCCGTCGCGTCGTCTCCTCATCACACCACATCCGTATGGGCGAAGCAAGCGCTGGCACCTTCCCCACGCTGCCTCGGATCCCTGGCGGCGCGTGCTTCGCCCCTGCGTTTCGCCCGCCGCCCCGCTTTGCTATCACCCCATCTCCTCGCCGCCCCGCCATCTCGGATCTAATCATTGGCGCAGTGCGTAAGAGACATGTATAATGAGCACACATATAGCATTGAAGGATAGTAGAGATGCGCACAATCGTCGCTGGTGCCGGGCCTTCTGGCTTCGCAACCGCTAAATGGCTCACCGACCGCGGACACGAGGTCATCTTGCTTGAGAAGCGCGATGTTCCCGGCGGCAAAGTCTCAGCCTGGAAAGACACCGACGGTGACTGGGTGGAGAGCGGGCTGCACGTCTTCTTCGGCGCCTACACCGCGCTCCTGGCCTTCCTTGAAGAGTGCGGCCTCGATGACTGCTTCGACTGGAAGCCGTCCGAGATGATATTTGAGTCGCCGCGAGTCGGGCGAACCTCGATCGCCTTCGTTCCCTGGCTGCCGCCACCGCTCAATGGGCTGGCCGGCGTGGCCCGCACCCGCCTGATGTCCACTGAGGATAAGCTGCGCATGGCCATCGGGCTGATCGGGCCGATGTTTGGATCGGACGCCTACCGCGACGCGCAGGACGAGCAGTCCTACTCCGCCTGGCATCTGCGCCACGGCATGGGCGAGCGCTCGCTGCGCGACGTGATGGATACGATGTCGCTCGCGCTCAGCTTCCGCACCGCCGACCGGGTCTCGGCCAAGCTGCCGCTGCTGGCGCTGATGTACTTCGCCCAGATGCCGGGCGCCGCCAAGATGGGCCTGGTCAAGGGCTCGCCACACGAGCGGATCTGGGAACCGATGATCCGCCTGCTCGAAGGCCGCGGCGCGCGGGTGATCCAAAACGCCAGAGTCGTCGAAATCCTCCATGACCCGCTCGATAACCGGGTTACCGGCTTCGCGCTCGCCGATGGCTCGGTGATCACCGGCGATGCCTACGTCTCGGCGATGCCGGTCCACAGTCTGCGCAAAACGCTGCCGGACTCGCTGCGGGCCTTCGCGCCGTTCGCCAACCTGAAGCATATCGCCGGCCAGCCAGTGATGACCATCCAGCTCTACTTCGACCGCTTTGTGACCGATGTGGACAACCTGCTGTTCAGCGCCAACTCGCATATTAGCGTCTACGCCGATCTCGCCCGCGTCGCGCCAGACTACCACAAGGGCACCGGCTCGATCATCGAGCTCGTCGTCGCGCCGGCCGAAGAGCTGATCCGGGCCAGCGATGCGGTGGTGCTCGACACTGTGCTCGAGGAGTTCTATCTCAGCCACCCGGCGGCGCGCGCCGCCAAACTGCGCAAGCACCATATCGTCCGCATCCCAAACTCGGTCTACGCCGCGCGCCCGGGCGTCGATAAGTACCGTCCAGACCAGGCTACGCCGGTGCCAAATCTGTTCCTGGCCGGCGAGTTCACCCAGCAAGAGTTTCTCTGCTCGATCGAGGGCGCGATCCGCAGCGCCACTCGCACCATCGACCGTATCGACCGCGCGGTGGCCGCAGGGTCGCTCGCCCCCGCAGCGCTCGTCTGATCCGCCGCGCTCAGCCTGAAAGAGAACGCATGTCGTCACCTGAAACACGTTTCAACCAGCGGTTCGTCGCATCTACGCCGCCCGAGGCGCGGCAGCGGATGCGCCTATGGCGCGCCAGCGACCAGCAAACCGGGGGTGGCGTCCTGCTCGCCGAGTTCACTGGCCTCGACGCCGATGGACGCGCCTCTATCGAGCAGCTTGCCCGCCAGACCGCCGCGCTGCGCCACGATCTGCTGCTGCCGCTGCTCGACCACTTCGCCACCGATGATGGCTACGCGCTGGTCTGCCCCGACCCTGGTGGCCGCGATCTGGCTAGGTCGCTCGCCGCCGACGGCGCGCCGCGCCCCGAGCGCGATCTGCTGATACAGGCCCAGCTGCTGCTCGGCCTGCTGGACTACCTGCACGCCCAGCGCCCGCCGCTGTTCATCGGCGACCTGGTGCCGGCCGATGTGATCGTCACCGAGACCGGCGCATGGCGGCTAAGTCCGTTCCCGCTCGTCAGCCCGATCGACAGCGCGCCCTCCAGCTACCGCGCCCCCGAGCTGAGCGAGGTCGGCGCCGAGCCCACCGTCGCAGGCGATCTGTACGCCGTGGGCGCGCTGCTCTACCAGCTGCTCACCGGCTACCCACCCCCCACCGCCGGGCAGCGCGCCAACAACACGCTGCTCGTCAGCCCGCGCTCCATCAATGCCGCGATCTCGCCGCTCGTCGAGCAATGCCTGCTGCGCGCGCTCCAGGTCAAGGCGCTCAACCGCTACCAGGCGGCGCGCGAGATGCGGATCGCGCTCGAGACCGTCCAGATGCTCCAGGGTCGATCGCTCGGCCTCGCCGCCGACCAGCCGCCCCAGCCGACCACCCCGATCACTGAGCCGATCGTCACGCAGCCGGCCGCGCCGCCGGCCAGCAGCTACACCCCGCCCGCCACCCACCCGCCGCTGATCGCCATCGGCGCGATGATCCCGAGCAACGTCGCGCCGCCGGTCATGCCGCCGCCGCAGCAGGCCCCGCCAGCCAAATCCGGCCGCGGCCCGAGCATCGGCTGTCTGATCGGCGGAGTCATCGCCATCACACTTGTGCTGCTCACAGTCTGCGGGCTCGTCGCCGCGTTCTTCATCTCGGGCGGCGCGCGCGGTGCAGTCCTGCCTGGGCAAACGGGCCTCGGCGCAGTGGCGACGCTCGTGCCAAGCCCCGCCGCCACCGTGCCAGGCGCGGCGCCCACCGAGGCACCGAGCGGCGCGAGACCTACGACCGTCGCGCCGCAGACCCGGCCGCCGCTCGCCGCCGACGCGATCACGCTGCGCAACGCCGCCAGCATTACCAACACCGCCGAGATCACCGCCACCGTCCTCGGCCCAGACGCGTACTCGCCCGATGGGTCGCGCTTCGCCATCGGCGTCAGCGATGATATTAGCCTGCGCAACGGCACCGATCTGACCGAGATCGTCAAGCTCACCGGCCACACCGGCAAGCTCACCACCCTCGCCTTCTCGGCAGATGGCGCGCTGCTCGCCTCTGGGGCCAGCGGCGACCCGCTGATCCGGGTGTGGGACGGCAAGACCGGCAAGCTGCTGCGCACCCTCAATGGCCACGCTGGCTGGATCCGCTCGCTGGCGTTCGCCCCCAGCGGCACGACCTTGGCGTCAGGCAGCACCGACCTGCGGGTCAAGCTGTGGGACGCAGCGAGCGGGCAGGAGCTCGCGACGCTCACCGGTCACACCAGCATGATCGGCGGCGTCGCGTTCTCGCCAGACGGCAAGCGCCTGGCCTCGGCCGCTCGCGATGGCACCGTCAGGATGTGGGATGTGGTGAGCGGCGCGGCGATCGCCAGCTTCAGCTTCGAGACCCCAAACGACGCCAGCGGCGTCGGCCGCTATTGGGCCACCGGTGTCACCTTCTCGCCCGATGGTAGCAAGCTCGCCGTCGGCGTGACCGACAACAATGTCTACATGTTGGACGCCAGCAGTGGCAAGCAGATCGCGCTACTCGTCGGCCACACCAACTGGGTGGTCATCCGCGGCGTGCTCTTCACCCCAGACGGCAAGACTCTGATCACCGCAGCGCTCGATGGTAGCATCCGGCTGTGGGATGTGGCCAGCGGCAAGCAGACCGATGAGCTCCAGGGCCACCGGCTCGATATCTTCTCGATCGCGCTGACCGCCGATGGCAAGCGCCTCGCGTCGGTCAGCGATCAGGAGGGCCGAGCAATCTTATGGGACATGGAGCGCAAACAGGCCACCGACAGCCTGCGCGTCGGGCAGGGGATCATCACCGCGCTGACCTACTCAAGCGACGGCGTGGCGCTGGCCTCCACCGGCTACAACGGCGTGGCGGCGGTGCGCCTGCTCAAGCAAAATGCCACCCGCAGCTTCAGCAGCTCGGCGGCCGCCAGCCAGGGCATCGCGTTGTTCCCAAGCGGGCAGTTCGCGCTGATCGACTCGGACAACGCCGTCTCGCTGATCAATCTCAACACCCAGCAGACGGCGCAGATCCCGGCCGCCGCTGGCCAGCCGCTCGCCATCGCCAGCTCGCGCGATGGGGTCCTGCTGGCGATCGGCTACAGCGATGGCACCGTCGGCCTGTTCGATGCCAAACAAGAGACGGTGATCGCCACGCTGCGCGGCTCGCTCGATGCCGCCGTGCTGCTGGCGTTCAACAGCGACCACTCGCTCCTGGCGGCGGCCGGCTCGCCCGCGAGCCCCAAAGTCGCGATCTGGAACACCGCCAGCGGCAAGCTCGTCGGGACCATGACCGACGCGCAGCGCGGCATCAACGCGCTGGCATTTCAGCCGGGCAGCGCGATCCTGGCGGCCGCCAGCCTCGATGGCAATATCTGGCTCTACGACAGCACTACCGCTGGCCTGGTGCGCTCGATCGCCGCAGCGCCGAGCGACGGCTGGTACGCCGGGATGGATTTCTCCGCCGATGGCTCGCTGATCATCGGCGGCAGCGCGGCCGGCGCGGTGATCTTTATCGACTCTCGCAGCGATAAGGAAGTCGCACGGGTCGAGCAGCCGAGCGGCGTCTCGGCGCTCGCGGTGCGTCCAGATGGCTCGCAGATCGCCGTGGCGCTACGCGACAACAGCGTGCAGCTCCTCTCACTCACCAAATAAGGACTCTCTGTGCATATTGCTATTATCGGTGCCGGGCCTGGCGGCCTGATCACCGCTATGCGCCTCGCCGCAGCCGGCTACCGCGTCAGCATCTATGAGGCCGAGGATCGCGTCGGCGGTCGGATGCGCGGCTTCGACAACGGACCATACGCCTTCGACACCGGCCCGACGATCTTACAGGTGCCGCAGACCTACGAGCGGCTTTTCGCCGATGTCGGGCTGCGCTTCTCTGATTATGTCACGCTGCTCCCGCTCGACCCGAACACGCGCATCAAGTTCTGGGACGGCACGCACCTCGATCTTACATCGAACACGGCGGCGTTCAAGCAGCAGCTCGCCAGCTTCGACCCTGCCCTGCCAGAGGCCTACGACCGCTGGTACGTTGAGCATATCCGCAAGTACGAGGTGGGCTACGCGCCGTACCTCGGCACGCCGGTGCGGCCGGTGCTGGAGTATCTCAACGGGCACGAGATCGCTGCGGCGCTGCCATTTCGTCCGTGGGATTCGCTGCTGACCCACTTCCAGCGCTACTTCCCAGACGAGCGCGTGGCCTACGCCTTCGCCTACCAGGCCAAGTATCTCGGCATGCACCCTGCCAAGTGCTCCAGCGTCTTCAGCCTGGTGGCCTGGCTCGAGTTCGCCTACGGCGTCTGGCACCCGCAGGGCGGCTTTCGGGCGCTGGCGCAGGGGCTGGCGCGCGCCGCGGCGGATCTGGGCGTGGAGATCCACCTCGATCGGCCGGTGCGGCAGGTGCTGCTGCAGGGCGACAGGGCGGCGGGGCTGCTGCTCGAAGACGGCGAGCGCGTCGCCGCAGATGCCGTGGTGGTCAACGCAGACTTCGGCTACGCGGTGGCCAACCTGCTGCCGCCGGCGGCGCGCGGGCGCTACACCGCTGGCTGGCTGGCGCGCAAGCGATTTTCGTGCTCGACGTTTATGATGTACCTCGGCGTCGATCGGCGCTACGATGCGCTGCCCCACCACCAACTCTATCTCTCCAGCCATATCAAGCAGCAGGGGCCGCCGTACGGCGATGACACGCGGCTCGATGAGCAGGACCCATCGTTCTACGTCTGCAACCCGACGATCGTCGACCCTGACAACGCGCCAGATGGCCACTCGACGCTGTTCGTGCTGGTGCCGATCCCCAACACCAAGTACGGCGTGGACTGGCCGGCCAAGCGCGAGTCGTTCCGCCAGCTGATCCTGGACCGCATGGCGCTGCTGGGCTACGAGGGGGTGCAGAATCATATCCGCGCCGAGCGGATCTTCACCGCCGAGACATGGCGCGACGATTTTCGCACGCACCTCGGCGCGGTGTTCAACCTGACCCACGGCTGGGCGCAGCTCGGGCCGCTGCGGCCGCACATCCGCTCTGGCGCCAGCGACGGGCTGTACTTCATCGGCGGCGCGGTTCACCCCGGCAGCGGCCTGCTGACCATCCTTGAGGCGTCGCGGAGCGCGGCGCAGTTCATCGGCGAGGATCTGCCGAGCCCGGCGCACGGGCGCGTTGCAGCGCGCGGCTAGCAAGAGCACTATGACGACCACCTCGCCGATGCCTCTCCCCGCCGCGCCGAAGCGCGCGCTGGCGGTGATGGCCCACCCTGACGATATCGAGTTTATGGCCGGCGGCCTGGTGTCGCGCTGGGCGCGCGCCGGCACCGAGCTGTACTACCTACTGCTCACCGATGGCAACGGCGGCAGCCGGGACCCAGCGGCCACGTCTGAGTCGCTGGCGGCGCTGCGCCGCGATGAGCAGCGCGCCGCAGCGGCGATGCTCGGGGCCGCGTGTACCTTCCTCGGCCACCCGGACGGGCGGCTGGTGGCGGATGTGGCGCTGCGGGTCCAGATCGCGCGCGAGATCCGCCGTGTGCAGCCAGACGCGCTGGTGGCCGGCGACCCGCTGTTCTTCTATGGGCCGACGTATATCAACCACCCGGACCACCGCGCGGCGGCTGAGGCGACGATGGCGGCCGTGATGCCGATCGCCAATACCCGCCTCGCCGCACCCGAGCTGCTGGCCGAGGGCCTTGAGCCGTACGATGTGCCGCAGATCTACCTCGCCGCCGCCGCGCGTCCTACCCTGTGGGTCCCGCTGGCGGACGAGGATATGCAGCGCAAAATCGCGATGATGGGCGCGCACGCCAGCCAGGTGGGCGGCGGCTGGGACTACAAGGGCATGCTGCGCAGCTTCGCCACTGAGGCCGCCGCACAGGCGCGCGCCGATGGGGTGGACTGCGAGCTCGCCGAGGGATTCGTGTTCATCAATCTGGCGCGCGGCTGACGCCACCGCGCGCTGCTGGCCCTGGCCCGCGCGAGCCACACTCAGAGCGGCGAAGCCGGCATCGTCTGGCTCGCGCGCAGCCGCACAGCAGCTTCGGGGTCGTGCGATGGGAGGTAGACCAACGGGACGCGCGCAGCCAGCGTCCGCAGCCGCCCGTACGTCGCCATCGCCGCCGCCGGGTCGATGCAGATCCCGGCGATCTCGCCGCCGAGCAACTGCGCCTCGGTGAACGACGCATCGCCGGCGAAGCAGTAGACCGTCTCGCCGACAGTGAGCAGCACTGACTGATGGCCGAACATGTGGCCGGGCGTCGGCACGATACAGAGACCATCGGCGATAGCGTGCCCACCGGCGAACGGGTTATCCTGGGCAGACAGGCCGCCGATCGATGTGGGCGCGTAGTCGATCAGCTCGCGGCTCATCGCGGCGGGGAGTGTGGTCAGCGCCGCACCGTACGGGCGCTCCCAGCCATCGCGCGCGAGTAGCACCGGGCGATCCGCCACAAATCGCAGCCCATCGGTGTGATCTAGATGCAGATGGGTCAGGACCACCGCATCGATCTGGCTTGCCGCTAGATCGAGCGCCGCCAGATGCGCGTCGATCTGCTCATCGAGTGAGATATCGAGCTGCAAAATGCTGCGGTTGACCCACCGGCTCACCCGGTCATCGCCAAAGTAGCCTGGATCGTGAACGTTGGAGTTCTCGCCGGTATCCACCAGGAAGCGCCCAGCCGGGTGCTCGATCAGCCACGTCCAGACCGGCAGCCACTCGGTCCAGCGGCGGTCGAGCAGGATGGCTGGAAACCGCAGCGCGGACGGCCCACGGTACGCGCGGTGCGGCGGCTTGATGCGGACATGCCCGCTGCGCAGAGCGTGGACGCGAATCTGCGGGCTGAGCTGGACGCTGATGCGCGATGGCGTCTCGATCATGGATGGACCTCTTGACGGCGATAGATATCCTGATTTTACGTCGCAGCGCCCGCACTGGATCGCCGCAGACGCAAACCCGCGTCGCCGCCACTCTTGGACTACGCCGCTCCGGCCCGCCGATAGCGCATCAGCACTACGCCAGATGGGATGGGCCTGCTCTCGACTAGCTCCAGCGGGACGTGTACTCCCGCCGGAAAGAGCCGCTTGCCGCCGCCGAGGATCACCGGATAGACCAGCAGGCTGTACTCGTCCACCAGATCGTGCCGCACCAACGTGTGAACCAGCATGCTGCTGCCATCGACGGCAATATTTTGCCCTGGCTGCTGCTTCAGCGCCCGCACCTGCGCTACCACATCGCTGCTGATCAGCGTCGAGTTGCGCCAGGCAGCCGCGCTCGTCAGCGTGGTGGAGACGACATATTTGCGCTTGCCGTTCATGACATCGCCAAACGGGTCACCGTCTGGCATCGGGTCGAACGCCCCACCGTGGGTCTGCCAGGTCCTACGCCCCAGTAGGAGCGCGTCGGTCTCATCCATCGACTGCATAAAGTGCGTGCCGATGTCGTCATGCCAGTACGGCATCGTCCACCCGCCGTGGGCGAAACCGCCGTCCGTATCCTCGTCCACACCGCCCGGTGCCTGGATGACCCCGTCAAGGCTGATAAACTCGGCGACGACGATCTTTCGCATCCCTAGTCTCCTTTCACAATCCGCCGCTGCCCGATGATGTGGCACGGCACATACGCACATACGTACCACTTAATGCCAGCATACTGCACCGGGCGACTATTTGTCAAGCGCTGGAGCGCCGTGGGATAGGACTACCGGCCCGCTGGCAATCGGGTGGAACCGTGCGAGGATATCGGTGCGTCCGAGTACATCGGCGCGCCATCGCCCGTGCCAACACTGCCTAGCACCTGGCGCCGGGTCAGCCTCCCACTGGTCGTGTGCGGCATCGCTTGACATACTAGAACATATGATCTACAATTAAATACTTCCGCATCTGCACGTGAGGGTAGGATGGCGATCGACCACGATGGTCTGTTCAAACAGCTGCTCACTGCCTTCTTTTACGATTTTCTGGCAGCTTTTGCACCGCACGTCGCCGCACAGATCGACGCCGCGCCGCTGATTTTCCTCGATAAAGAGCAGCTCGACACGGTTGTGGATCCTGGCCGCCGCGAGACGGATGTTGTCGCGCAGGTGCAGACGCGCGAGCAGCCGCTGACGGTTCTCATCCATCTCGAACATCAAGCGCAGCATGACGGCGCGATCGATCGGCGAATGTTTCGCTACTTCGCGCGCTTCTATGATCAGCATAACAAACCAATCTACCCAATTGTGCTTTGCTCCTATCGCTCCCCGCGCCGTCGGGCCGCAGACAATCATCAGATGATCGTATTTGGGCAGCAGGTGCTCGATTTCCGCTACACCGTGATACAATTAAACCAGCTCGATTGGCGGAATTATCTGACCGACCCCAATCCTGCGGTGGCGGCGCTAATGACCAAAATGCAAGTCGCCGCCAACGATCGCTGGCGGGTCAAGGCATCGAGCCTGCGAATGCGCGCAGGGCTACCGTTGAGCGCGATGCAGCGGCGGATGCTCGGGCGGTTTGTCGACATTTATCTGCCGCTCTCGCCGGCGCACGAGCAGGCATTTCGCCACGAAGTTGCCGCCTTCGGTCCACACGAGCAGGAGGTTGTGATGGAGACAATTGGGAGCTGGGAGCAGCGAGGCCGCGTCGAGGGCCGTGTGGAGGGCCGTGTGGAGGGCCGTGTCGAGGGGCAGCTAATGGTTGTCACAAAATTGCTAAGCCGCAAGATTGGCCAGCTCACGACCGGCAGGATAACCGCGATCGAGCAACTCGACTCAGCCCAGCTACTGGCGCTCGCCGAGCGAACATTGACCTTGGAGACTATCGCCGATCTCGACGCATGGCTCGCTCAGGCCCCTACCATGCGCGAGGCTAGCGCAGATGATCGCGCGCTGGCGGATGCTAGCGACAACGTTTCGTTACGCCCCGCTACGCCGGCCGAGCCCGCTGATCGCGCCGACCGACAGGAATAGCCCAAGAATCGCCAGATACCCGATCGTCCGTGGGTCGTCCCAGTTGACGCCGCCAGGGTAGCGCGCCAGCGCGATCAGCTGGAGCGCCACAAAGAGTACCACGCTGACTTGCACCGGCCTGACCCGCACTACGTCGTTTTCGCGCAGCACCTGTGCCGCCGCCACCCCCAGCCCCAGCAGCCAGGCCCCGATCGCCCGCCCGGCCAGCGGAGTGAGCTTCCACGGCCAGAGCTCGGCTCCGACGCTCGGTATCACAAACAACACGATCCCTAGCGCCAGCAGGATCGCCGCCTGGATCGCCACCAGCGCCAGCACCCCCGGTGACAGCGGCTGTCGCTGCGGCGGGTCGATGCCCGGCTCCCGCGACTGCTCCCACCACAGCCACGCCAGGATCGGCGGGACGACGGCGTAGACCAGGATCCAGACCCACGTCGCCGTCAGCGTCAGCGGGCTCTGGCTGCTGAGATGAAACTTATCCAGGTGCAGCAGCGTCGTCAGCAGCGTCAGCGTGGTGAAGATCAGCACCGCCGGCACGGCGATGCGCGCCTCGGCCCAGACCGCCCGGCGAGCCGCCAGCAGCTCGAGCGCGCATGCCGACCAGTACGCTCCACCCAGAAATGCGGCGGTCAGCGGCGACGTAATCGTCCAGGCGAAGTAGCGGTCGGTCTGCTCGGTAAGGACGAAGAGCTGGATGCCGACCAGCAGCACGAGACCGCTCGCCGCGTAGAGCATGCGCCGCATCCCAACGATCGTCGGCTTGTAGTGGCTGGTCACGCCACCTCCTCAATCGTCAATCGCCAATTGCACATACACTAATACGTCACCTGCACCGGCGTGCCGACCGGCGCCCAATCGTAGAGCCAGGTCGCCGATTTGAGCGGTAGGTTGACGCAGCCGTGCGACAGCCGCGCCCCAGTGCCAAACCGGCTATGCCAGTACGTCCCGTGTAGCGCAACACCGCCGTTGATGTACATCACGTGCGGCACGTCAGGCACCACCCACGGGATGCCATCGAGCACGCCGCGCATCGTCTGGATCCGCAGCTTGGCGTAGATGCTGTAGGTCCCAGTCGGAGTGTTCATCCCATCGCGCCCGGTGCTGACCGGCGCGCTGTAGACCCGGTCGTCGCCCTCGTAGGCATACATCCACTGCTTGCTCAGGTTAACGATGATGATCTTACGCCCGCCGATCAGCGAGCGCTGTGGCGCGGCGGGCACCGCCGACACAGCCGGCGCGGCCCGCGTCGAGTCCACCGTCAGCAGCGATGGCGCTGGCGGCCTAGGCGGCGCGCGCATCGGGATCGGCGCGACATCGGGATCGCCGCCGCGCGGCGGGCCAAAGGTGGCGAACCCGGGGTTCGCCACGGCGGCGGTGCTGATGCCGCGCAGCTCGGCCAGCACCTTGCCCAGATTGGCGATCTGCACTTCGTCCGGCGTCCCCGCGTAGTTTGGATCGCGCTCCAGCCGAGCGTTGGCAAAATACTGCACCCGCCGCTCGCCGAGCTCGGTGACCTCCCACAGCGGCTCGCTGATCGGCGCACCGAGCACCTGCTCACCACCTGCACTCTGCCAGAAGCCGAGAAACGGCGCGCGCAGGCTGTGGCCGGTGGTCTCGAAGAATCGCGCGGCGCCGCCGAGCCGCCGCTGCGGCATGGCCGGGAAGCTGCGGCCGAGCAACGTCACGTACTCGAGCGCCACCGGGGCCATCGTCACCGTCAGCGCGCCGGTGGCGTCTAGGCGCTGTTCGAGCCGACCCTTTTCGAAGTACTGCGCCGTGCCGCCCTCGATGGTGAGCGGCTCGGTCACCGGCATCCCGAGCAGCCGCATCCCGTCGCGCTCGTACCAGAAGCTAGCGAAGCCGCCGCTGTCGGTCAAGGTGTGGCCCGTGGCGGGGAAATAAGCGCCCGAAGAATCGGCCAGCGCGGCGGCGGGCGCGGCTAGACCGGCGATCAGCGCGACGATCAGCGATAGAAGTATGCGGCGGGGCATAGCGGCTCCTACACGGCTACGGCTCGGCGGACCATCCCTCGGGCGGCGCATCGCCGCCGCCAAACAGAAACTGCTCCATCTGCTGCCGCAGCAGCGCCTGCGCCTGCGGGTCCGTCATGTTCAGCCCGTAGTGATTGATCAGCAGCATCTGCTGCTGCAGCCACTCGTTCCAGGCCTCCTGCGAGACCGAGCTGTAGATCCGCATCCCGAAATCGCCAGGGAACGGCGGCCGGCGCAGACCGGGCAGCTCGCGCCCGAGCTTGGCGCACTGCACCATGCGCGGTGGGGTTGTCATAGCATCTCCTCTAGAAAAAGTGGGTTGGTGTAGATCCACGGGCGGTTGCGTCGGTAGACTTCGAGCCGGTAGACCCCTGACGCCACGACGCTGTGGCGCAGCAGCCCGCGGCCGCTCGCCACTACCCGCCCATCCCCGATGAGCTGAACCACATCGCTGCCCGACCCATCGCCGACTGACGCGACGAATGTGACGGCCCCGGCGCGCAGATCCACCGTCGCGCCACACGGCCACTCGGCATCGCCGCGCCGCGCCACAAACGTCAGATCGGCCTCGCCCGCCAGGCGGTTGACGAAGTAGGCGCGGCCGGCCGTCAGTGCCGCATAGATCTCGTGGGTGGCCGCCGCCGCATCGCGCGAGAGCGGCTGATCCATCAGCAGATAGTTAGTGACGGTGCCAAAAATCCAGCGGTACGGCAGCACCGTGATCTCGCCCCACGGCGCGCGGCGCTTGATGGCGTGTGCGTCCACCCCGCCGACGCCAAACGTCCGCCGGCCGCGCATGTTCAGATCGTCCCACCACGCCAGCGTCGCTGCCGATGGCCCGCTCAGGCCCAGCTCGGGCCGCGCCACCAGCACCAACGTGTTTAGATCGGTCAGGTGCTCGGCCCAGTCGCTCATCACATTCCACAGCTCGATACCGACCGGGCGGCCGACGCGGTCGCTCGGCCCATCGATCTGCCAATCGTCCCAGCGGTAGATCTGCTTGAAACGATTGACGACGCGCTCATCTGGGTGGGCGATGATGCCGAAACCGCCGTCGGTGTAGACTGCGTCGATGTACTGCTGGGTCGGCAGCGCCTGGTCGATCGTGCGCGAGGTATTGAGCGCCAGAAAATGATTGCGCTCCGGCGTGATCTCGTGGCCGACGATCACCAAGACATCGCTCACCCACCCGGCGTCTGGCCTGCCCGCCAGTGTGTCATGGTCGGTGATAATGATCCAGCGCAGACCGGCATCGCGCGCCGCGAGCGCGAGCTCGGCCACGGTGCCGCTGCCGTCTGAGTGCAGCGTATGCATATGCAGCGCGCCAGGGTAGGCGTACATGGTGCCCCGTCGCCAAAGTGCGGAAAAAGTCACAATCTATGATCAATCTGTAACACGAATATCGGGTGGTTGTCAAGCGACGTTCATCTCGTGGCCGTATAGTTGCATCAGTTAGCGAGACGGCAGCAACATACTCCTCACCGAAAGGGCGAATGCAATGATGAAGTATACGATGACCCCCAAGGCCCCGCGCTGGATCAGCACCGAGTCAGGCAACTGGGCGTGGGATCGGCTGATGGCGTGGCGCGGTAAGGCCAACACGGCGATGAGCGTCACCGATCGGGCGCAGCTCCTGGCCGAGGCCGAGCAACTCCATCGGCAGCGCGTCGCTCCGGTGTCCGTCGCCGCGAGCTAGACGTTTCACAACAAGTATCCGCTCGCCATTGTTTGCGGCCCCGGTTACAACATCCCACAACAACAACACCGTCCGCTCGCCATTGTTTGCGGCCCCGGTTACAACATCCCACAACAACCAACGCCGAAGGGCGTCGCAGCTGCGACGCCCTTCGGCGTTG
>JAYUUK010000542.1:0-6799 GCA_043754595.1 Roseiflexaceae bacterium
ACACCCAGAGCGTACCCGGCCCCGTGCGCATCAAGCTTCTTGAGGCGCTGCGCGCGGGCGCTCCGCGTCACGGAAGCACGTTTTCTTGCTGCACCCAGATGGTACCCGGCAGCGGAGCTGCGCAGCAGTTAAAACAAGAGCTACCGTGCTGCCGCAGGCCGAAAAAACGCACTGCGCAGTGCCAAAATCGGTTCCGTGGAACAAGCTTCATGTGCGTGGGGCTGCGCCCCCACACCCCCAAGAAAGAACGTGGGGCTGCGCCCCGCACCCTGCCATGAAGAACCGTGGGGATTGCGCCCCCACATGCCCCGCGACCAGGATCAGCTTACTCGCGTGTGGCGCGCCGAATATGCTCGCGCTGGCACGCGACAGAGCCGCGCATGGCTGCACAGCCCTGGAGGATCGCGACCGCATCGCCGCAGCTACGTTAGGAGTACACTCGTACCGCAGATCATAGCACAAACCTGCGCGCACGGCTCTGGCTATTCTATCCAAATTCGCTCGGCGGTGGTTTGTCGCTTTCGCTCGGCGAACCCACGCGCCGCGCGTCCATCCGGGACAGCACCCCAGGGTCGGCGAGCTGTGCGATGGATGGCGCGCCGCTCGCCGGGGCCAGCAGTTCGATCGGGTTGCCATCTGGGTCGCGTAGCAGCGCGATGACGCCTGCGGCATGTCGTGCTGGTGAGTGCACGGCACTGGCACCGAGCTGGATCAGCCGCGCCAGTTCGCTCGGCACATCGTCCACTTCAAAACAGATGTGGTCGTAGCCCGGCGCACCGCTGGTGGCGCGCCGATTCTCCACCGTCGGTGGGGTGAGGTACTGCCAGATCTCGACCGAAATATTGCCGCCGACGATCCAGGCTGGGATCGCAGTCACGCCAGCGAGCGCGGCGAGCCGATCGAGCAGTGGGTTCGGCCCCACCACCCCGCCGCCCCTGCGCTCGCCGCCGGTGGCCTCGTGGTAGAACGATGCGAGCCGCTCGATCTGCGCGCTGGCGATGCCGACGTGGCCGACCCACGGCATTTGTTCGGGCGGCGCGTACGGCAGCTCCTCCAACTCGAACACCCGCAGCTCGGCGTCGCGCACGTAGCAGTAGCGCAGCCCGGTCCCCAGCGTCAGCGGCGTGGCGTGCGGCGCGCCGCCGAGCTGCTCCCAGCGCGCCAGCAGCGGCTCCAGCGCGCGCTGCTGGAGACAGCAGTGGGTGATGCCTGGCTCGTTGACCGCACGGTAGACGGCTGGCAGCGCGGCGTCAATCAGCTCGACATAACAATTCGGCCCGGCCAGCAGCGTCGTCGGTGCCTCCAGCGGCGGTTTTTGGGCGAAGCCCGCAGCGGCCAGAAATGCGGCCGACGCGGCGCGGTCTGCGGCGGCGATGCCGATATGGTGGACGCCGACGATCATAAAAAGTCCTCCAGCAGCTCTGCCAGCAGCTCGGGGCGCTCGTGGACGATGGCGTGGCTGGCGCGCGGCACCCTGACGATCCGCAGGTCGGCGGCCACGGCGTCGAGCCCATTGAGGCACCCTGGCAGCAGCACTGGGTCGTCCTCGCCCCAGATCACCAGCGTCGGCACCGCGATCGGCTGGCTCGTCGCCATCTCGGCTGGGGCCGACGCGCGATCTGGCGCACGATCTGGCGCAAAATTATTGGCGCGATAGTAGTTGAGCATCCCCTCCAGCGCGCCGGGCTGGGCCCACGCGTCGCGGTAGGCGGCGGCGTCGGCCTCGCTGAAATAGCCGCGCTCCAGCCCGGGCCCGATGACCAGCTGAGCGAGTATGGCGTAGTCATCGGCGGCGAGCGCGGCCGCCGCGCCATGCGCGCACAGCCGCTCGATGTAGCCGCTGGCGGCGCGCTGCGCCGGATTGTGCGTCAGCTCGCGGCGGAAGATCGCCGGGTGCGGCGCGTTGACGATCGCCAGGCGGCCGACCCGCTCGGGGTGGCGCGCCGCCAGTTCCCACGCCACCACGCCGCCCCAGTCATGGCCAACCACCGCCGCTCGCCCGCCGAGACGATCGATCAGCGCGGCGATATCGCCGGCCAGGGTGGCGAGCCGATAATCTTCGATGCGCGGCGGCTTGCTGGAGCGATTGTAGCCGCGCATGTCTGGCGCGACGGCCAGCCGCGAGCGACCCAGCTGCGGCAGCAACGTTCGCCAGAGATACCAGAAATCTGGAAAGCCGTGGAGCAGTAGCACCGGCTCCCCCGCGCCGGCGCTGGCGTAGTGGAGCCGCACCCCGTTGACATCGGCGTCTGTGAAGCTGATCATCGGCGGCCTCTTTAATCTATCGTCAATGCCCTAGGCATCGAGCGTGTCGAGCGCGCGCTTCATCCGCTCCAGCCCCTCCATCAGCGTGCTGCGCGGGCAGCCAAAATTCAGCCGCACGAAGCCGCGCCCCGGCTCGCCGAACGGCGGCCCATCGTTCAGGCCGACCTTCGCCTGCTCCAGGAAGAATTTGTGCGGGTCGTCGCCGACGTGCTCCATGATCTCGCGGCAGTCGATCCAGGCCAGATAGGTGGCGTCGGGGACCGTCACTTTGACCTGCGGCATGTTCGCCCCGATGTAGGCCACCATCGCATCGCGGTTGGCGGTCAGGTAGGTCTTGAGGTCGGCGAGCCACTCGTCGCCGTGGCGGTAGGCGGCCTCGGCGGCGACCAGCCCGAGCGCATTGACCCACGGCACGATGCCATAGCTCGCCTCATTGTAGCGCTTGCGCAGGTCGGCGTTCTGGATGATCGCGATACTGCACTTCAGCCCCGGCAGATTGTAGGTCTTGCTCGGCGCGATCAGCGTGATGGTGCGCTCGGCGATCTCCGGCGAGAGCGCGGCGGTGGGGATGTGATTCACCCCGCCGAGCAGCAGGTCGGAGTGGATCTCGTCGGAGCAAATGACCATATCGTGCGCCAGGCAGACATCGGCCATCGCCTGGAGCTCGGCTCTGGTGTAGGCGGCCCCGGTCGGATTATGCGGGTTGCAGAGCAGGAACAGCCTGGTGCGATCGGTGATCGCCGCTTCGAACGCGCCCATGTCCACCTCGTAGTGGAACGTCCGGCCGTCGTCGTCGAGCTTGAGCTCGGCCTGCTGCAGCACCTTGCCGTGGGCTGCTGGGGCGGTCAGAAACGGCGGGTAGACTGGCGTCTGGATCAACACCCCATCGCCAGCGTCGCCGACGGCGCGGCAGGCGGCGTGGAACCCGGTGACGACGCTCGGCACGAAGATCAGCGCCTCGGGGGCGACCTCCCAGCCGTAGAGTGACAGCATCCTGGCGCAGATCAGCTCGACGAACTCCTTGGACGGTACCTCGTAGCCGTAGACGTTGTGGGCGATGCGCTCGGTCAGGGCGGTCAGCACCGCCGGCGGACAGGCGAAGTCGGTGTCTGCCACCCACATCGGCAGCACGTCTTCGGGGTAGAAGTGCCACTTGATGCTCGCGCTGTTCTTGCGGTCGATCACGGTGTCGAAGTCAAACATTGGTGCATTCCTCACAGCAACATTTTGAAACTGCACTATTGTAGATCAGTTCGATGAGGTCGAGGACGGCCCCCTTCCCCCGTGAGCGGGAGAGAGGCTGGGGGTGCCCGGCGCGATTCTGCGATCGCGCGCAGCCGGCAGTGCCTAGCTAGCACAGATGAAGCGGCCACGCACAGAGCGGGGGTTTGGAGCCTAAGCCCCAAACCCCCGCTAGTCCTCCGCTACGCGAGCGGTGATGGTACAATGTGGTGAACCGAAAGGGAAGATGTAAACGCTATTCCATTGGCATGTCGTCCGTCGCCCCCTGACCAATGAGCTCATGCCAGACGGGCGTCCAGTGGATATGCGTGACGGCACCCACCGCGTCGATGCGGACACGCTCGATGAGCAGTTCGACGAGCGCACATTGCTCCTCCACGCTCGCGCGGTCGATCGCGCTCGCGGCCTGGGCAGTGGCAACCAACTCGGCAGCGACCGTCTGCACCGCTGCATCCATCTGTTGCTGAATCACCGTTGCGCGTTCGAGCACATCGCGCGCGTGTGCGATACGATTGAGCTCGTCGTCGATCTCCGTATCGGTAAAGGTGCCGCGTCGGGCATGATGGAGGAGTCGTTGGCGCTCCTCGGCGAGTTGCGCGCGCCCGGTACGCCACGCCGCCTGCCGTGCACGGACGCGGCGCGTGAGACGATGCGGGATAGCTGCGGCGAGATCGGTGCCGAGCGCCGTCATTGCGTCGCGAATCGCCTGACGGACATGGCTGTCGATCGGGTCGGTCGGCCAGTAGGATCGCTGCCCATTCGATGCGATGGCGAAATAG
Organism: Roseiflexaceae bacterium; assembly: GCA_043754595.1. Lineage (GTDB taxonomy): Bacteria > Chloroflexota > Chloroflexia > Chloroflexales > Roseiflexaceae > JAYUUK01. The sequence continues at coordinate 4,287 of JAYUUK010000542.1, forward strand.
TAGGAATAGGTGCGCGCGCCACGCTGGATCGTCGTACACGATCGCGGCGTTTCGTCATCGCCAACGATCCGATTGGCAAGCAGATACGTGTGGCGCTGGCGCTGCACGTGGCCATGCGCGCGTAAGACGGCCTGCACCCGATCCCATGTGGCGCGTTGGAGAATCACCGGGTGTCCTCCGGCCACCTGCACATTCCAGGCGCGCACCCGAACCTCCCCGAGCATAAAGGGATTGGTGAGCACATCGTAGAGCGCCTTGACGCCCCACGGCGCGCCACTGCGTCGCGCGCAGCGCGACATCCCACGTGCCTGACGTTGCGCGTCAAGGCGATTGAGCGCGCGCACGAGTGAGGAGAGGCTGTGCCGCCCGCTCGCATACGCCATGGAGATGAGTCGCACGACGGCAGCACGAACCGGATCGACGACGATGGTGGCGTGCGCGCGGCCCTGTGCATCGACAACATGGGCATTGGCATAGCCATCGGGCGCACGCCACGCCCATCCGCCATGCGCAACCTTCTCGCGCATCCCTTTGATGACCTCACGCCCCAGGTTTGCGACCTCGAACTCGCCCTGCACCAGCAAAAAGCCCCAGAGCAGCCGCCCCTCCGGCGTGCGGATGTCGAGCGCTGGCATGTCGGCGATACGGATCTCAACGCCAATGGTCATCAACTCGCGCGCTGCGAGCAGGGCTTCAGCTGCATCACGGCCGAAGCGGTTCGCCTTATGAAAGATCAGCACTTTCACGCGCCCGGCCCGCGCGTCAGCCAGCATGCGCTGGTAGTCGTTCCGGTCGGCGCGTCGCCCCGACAAGACATCGATGTAGACGGCGACGATCGGCGGCGCATCAGCACGGGTGGCGTGATAGGCGCGGTTGTGCCGCTCTTGTGCGGGTAGCGAATACTCCCCTTGCTTCTCCGACGATTTGCGCAAGTACAGCGCCGTACCTGGCGTACTGCCGGCAAATTCCAAGCGAGCCATATTGACGGCCTTTCCAGAAGGCCGTCGTCGCGACGACGAATGTGATTTCACCACGTGTCTCCACACTATACCGTAGCTTTTAAACCAAACCGTTGTAATCCCCCGTCCGCATGCCCTTCATGACAACATCGTCATCGCACGATGGTGTGTTGGCGGCGTGGGGGGTATTCGGTGTGAGTGTGGCAGATCGCCGCAGGCGTAGCGCGGCCATAGGGCGGCCGTCGTGGCGGTGGTTGGACGTGCTGTGGGGCGATGATACGGCGATGGTCGTCGCGTATCTGCGCAGGATTCCATGGAGCAGAGGGGAGGATCGCGTGACGACGCGACCGGTCTGGCCGGCCGCCGTGCGTGGCGAATATTACCAGGCGGTGGCAGCTATCGACGCCATCCTGGCGCTGTGCAGCCAACAGCCGCCAGCCGCCGATGGTGCAGCGCTGACGACGCTGCTGCGTGAGGTGACGATCCAGTGCGAGCTCGTGCGCGGCGCACTGCTCCGGGCGCGCACACACCGCGCGATAAGCGTCTGGCTGCCACACCGGGCGGCGAGCGCGCGGCAGCGCTGGGCGAGCGACGATGCACAGCAGCTCGCGAGCTTCGTGGCTGCGGCACGGACCCATTTGCGGCGTGGCACGCCGACGCAGGCCGCGCAGGACATGCGCGAGGTCTACCTGGTGGCGGCGCGCATGGCGCGCCAGCTCGCCGAGGTCGGCCCCGCGCCGACGGAATCATAAGCCCCGCGCCACTGTGGCGCGGGGCAAGCAAAAACCACCGTGAACCTTGGCGGGAGATCGGTGGTTTTTACGGAGGTCTATTGGAATGACAACAGGATACCACACTACCAGCCAGCATGCAAGCCCCCGCCGCCAGCATCGTGACGATGGCAGCGACAATCTCGACTATCGCGGATGTCGCCACGCGCGCATCACGCCGTCAATGCGCAAGCTACCGCCCACGATGCTCAAGGTACTGGTGGAACTCCGCCATCGCATCAAGGACGGCGAGGAAGCTGCCATCTCGAATGCTGCCCTGCGCAAAGCAACCAAGCTGAAGAGCGAGGCGACAATCAGCGTGGTTGTCCGCCAACTCGCGGGTGAGACCGTGACGTATGGCCGCGTGCGCCAGGTCATCGCGCACGGGTGTGGCGAACCCTTCATCGAGCGTATCTTTGTCGATGACGTGGGCAATGGGCGGGCGGGATTTGTGACTCGGATGCTCCTGCCGCCCGAGCTTCGCCCCAAGCCAGCCGCGCCCACCCCGCAGCTTCCTGCGCCGTCGTTCGCACCAGCCTGCGCACCAACACTCGCCGACTTCGGGTTCCACCAGCCCGTATTGTGGGAGCACGATGCCGGTGCGTGGGATCAGACTGCCGATCCCATACCGCGCGCCACATGCAGCGCGTCCCACTGCGCCAAACCGTCCCAAATCACGGATCGGCACACCGATCCCTCCTTCCTTATAGACTCTCATGCAGAATCTGATCAACAGCAGCATGGCGACGCGGACTTTTTGCACGGCACCGCGATCGGGCAGACC
>JAYUUK010000543.1:0-2304 GCA_043754595.1 Roseiflexaceae bacterium
GCGATCAGCGCCTCGATGCCGTCGAACTTCTGCTCGCCCCGCAGCCGCGCGCTAAACTCCAGCCGTAGCAGCGCGCCGTACAAGTCGCCGTCGAAGTCCAGCAGGTGAGCCTCGACTCGCCGCTCGCTGCCAGCGAATGTCGGGCGGACGCCGATGTTAGTGACCGCGTCATAGCGCCGCCCGCCGACCTCGGCGCGGCAGGCGTAGACCCCGTTGCCTGGCAGCGCCCGGCCGGCGTCGATGGCGAGGTTGGCGGTGGGAAAGCCGATGGTGCGACCGCGCGCATCGCCGTGGATCACCACGCCGGCCAGCGCGTAGGCCCGGCCGAGCAGCGCGTTGGTCAGCGCCAGGTCGCCGGCGTCCAGCGCCGCGCGGATGCGCGTCGAGCTCACCGGGAGCCCATCGAGCAGCAGCGGGCCGACGCTCTCGGCGCGGTAGCCGAGCCGCTCGCCGATCCGCCGCAGCTCGTCGAGCGTCCCCTGCCGGCCGCGGCCAAGCGCAAAATCGTGGCCGACCCACAGCTCGCGCAGATCGAGCGTGGCGCACACCTGCACCATGAACGCCTCGGCGGTCTCCTGCGCCGTCTCGCGGGTGAACGGGACGACGATCAGCAGATCGACGCCGCGCGCCGCGATCTGCCGCGTCTGCTCGTCGGCGTCGGTCAGCCACGGGTGCGCGCGCTCTGGGGCTAACACCCGGTCTGGGTTGGGATGAAAGGTGAGGACCGCGCTCTGCACGCCGAGCGCGGCGGCCCGCGCCACGGCGGTGTCGATCAGGTGCTGATGGCCGAGGTGGATGCCATCGAACGCGCCGATGGTGAGGACGGCGGCCGGCAGGGTGGTGGAGCCGCCGAGCCCGGAAATCAGATGCATAGCGCGACCCTATCTAAGCGCAGAATTCAGACGATCGGCTCACTCGGCGGGCGGCGCGGCGAAGACCTTGAACGGGTGCAGCGCGGCGCCGTCGCTGCGCAGCAGCGCAACCAGGGTGCCATCGCCGCGCTCGGCGCGCACCCTTGCGTCGGCGGCGGCATCGCTGCGCAGCGGCATGCCATTGCGGACGCGCTGCTCGGCCGCCGCGTCCAGCGTCAGCGTCGGCCAATCGGCGACGGCGGCCGTCGATGGTAGTAGCGCCCGTGAGAGCAGCCCGTGGCTCGGCTCAGCTTCGAGCGCCGCGAGCGCGACGGCGTCAGCTAGCATAAACTGCCCGACGGCGGTGCGGCGCAGCGCGGCGAGGTGCGCGCCACAGCCGATCGCCGCGCCGATATCGCGGGCCAGCGAGCGGATGTACGTCCCCTTGCCGCAGCGCACATCGAGCGTCAGCAGTGGCGCATCGTAGCCGAGCAGTTCGATAGCGTGGATCGTGACAGGTCGCGGCGCGAGCTCGACGGACACCCCCTCGCGGGCCAGCTCGTGCAGGCGGCGGCCCTGGTGGTGGAGCGCCGAGTAGATCGGCGGCACCTGCATGATCGGGCCGACGAAGCGCGCGACGGTCTCGCGCAGCGCCCGCTCGTCCAGCGTCGGGACGGGCAACTCGGCGGTGACATCGCCCTCGGCGTCCTCGGTGGCAGTCGTGATGCCGAGCCGCACGACAGCGTGGTAACGCTTCTCGGTCTCCTCCTGGACGTACTCGATCAGGCGGGTGGCCTCGCCGAGCGCCACCACCAGCACCCCGGTGGCGGCAGGGTCCAGCGTGCCGGCGTGACCGACGCGCTTGATGCGCGCGAGGCGGCGCACCCGCGCCACCACATCGTGCGAGGTCATGCCAGCCGGCTTATCGATGCTGAGAAAACCGTTCATTGCGCCAGACGCTTCAACAGCGGGATGACGGTATCGAGCGCGTGCTGGAGCGGCATCCTGAGCGTCGCGCCAGCCGCCTGCGCGTGGCCGCCACCGCCCCAGCGCTGCGCCAGCGCCGCAACATTGATGCCGGGCCGCGAGCGGAAGCTGATCTTGACGATCCCCGGCTCACGCTCTTTGAACAGCGCGGTGGCGGCGACACCGCCGAGACGCTGAATGATGCGCGTCACCTCCTCCGATGTATTTTCGTCGGCGCCCGGCTCGGCGTAGATCGCGCTGTCCATCACCGCCCAGGCCACACCATCCTCGACTCGCATCGCCCCGATGATCTTGCCGGTGAGCGCGGCGCTCGCCGGCGGCAGGTCGAAATAGATGGCATCGACGATCCGGCGCTTCTCGGCCCCCAGCTCCTCAAGCGCGGCGGCGGCGCGCAGCGAGCGTGGCCCAGCCGAGCTGATCTGAAAGCTTTGGGTATCAGTAATAATGCCGAGCAGCAGCGCGGTGG
>JAYUUK010000544.1:0-2304 GCA_043754595.1 Roseiflexaceae bacterium
AGATACATCTGCAAATCCAGCGTCACCACCGCCCGCCCGTCGGCAAAGCCGCGCGCCACCTGATGCACGCCCGCCACCTGCCCGGCCGCCACGCTGACGTGCTCGGTCGCGATCGGCACCGCCGCCAGCACCGGCTCGATCGTATCCTCGACCCGCTCCAGCCGCCAGCCAAGCGTGCTCGCTACCATCTGCAACGACTCGGGCAGGCCGACGTGGCGCACCGACCCGTCGGCCACCTTGGCCGCAAACGCCGCCGCCGTCAGCCCAGCGCCGACTTTGCGCTGCAGCGGGCCGCGCCGCAGCGCCGCATCCACCACCCGCACCACGCGTACGCTCGCCACCGAGATGCACGGTGCCGTCAGCATTAGCGGCAGCACGTCCATCGCGTAGCCGGGGTTGACGCCGGTGCCCAGCAGCGTCACGCCGTTGCGCCGCGCCACGCCGTCGAGCTCGGCAGCCAGCCCAGGCTGCGCCGACCACGGGAACGACAGCTCCTCACAGGTGCTGACCACGTTCGCGCCGCCCTGCAGCAGCAGCGCCAGCTGATCGCTCACCTGTCGCAGCGATGACCCTGTGGCGTGGAACACCACGCTCGGCCGCGCCGCCGCCAGCAGCGCCGCAGCGTCGTCCGTCACCGCCACGCCGAGCGGCGCAAGGCCAAGCAAATCGCCGAGATCGCGCCCGACTTTGGCCTGGTCGATATCGACCGCGCCGACGATCGCGATCCCCGCCCGCCCGGCAGCCAGCCGCGCGATCCCCATACCGATCGGGCCGAGGCCATAGCACACTGCGCGTATCGTCATTGCGTACTCCATTCTGGATGATATGCCGTGGTATAATACTCCGCCGTCATAGGGGTGTCAACGGAACGCCCGGCGTCTCGCCGATGACCGCAGGAGCCACCGCATGCCGACGCTGCTGCTTGTAGACGATGATATTCTGCTGCTCGGGTCGCTCGTCGCCACGCTGGAGAGCGCCGGCTACAGCGTGCGCCAGGCCAGCGAGCCGCGGGTCGCGCGGCGCTACGTCGCCGACCAGCCGATCGACCTGGCGATCGTCGCGCCGCAGGTGGGCGGGAGCGCCGGGTGGGATCTCGTCGGCGATCTGGCGCAGTCGCTGCCGGTGATCGTGCTCAGCGCGGACGCGCTCGAGGAAGACGTCGTCCGCGCGCTGGACTCGGGCGCGGTGGACTTCGTGGCCAAGCCGTACCGCACCGAGGAGCTGCTGGCCCGCGTCAGATCCCGGCTGCGGCCGCAGCCGGTCGGGGGTATGCCGCTCGCGCTGGGCGAGGGGACGCCCGTGCCGCCCGCGCCGCCTGCCGCGCCCGCGTCCTCATCGCCGCCGCAGCGCCCGTCGGCTGTCCAGCAGGGGGCGATTGGCGATCCGCCGGCGGCCGAATCGCTGGAGGAGTCCAAGCCAACGATCGATCTGTCTGCCGACGACCATGGCGACGACCATGGCGACGACCTCGACGCGGCGGTGGCCGCGATCGCCGATCCCCCGGCGCTAGCGCCGCGCCGCACCAGGCCACCCGAGGAAGAGCCGATCTTCATCTCCTACGATGAGGAGCGCCGGCTGATGGAGGAGCACGCCGGCGCGCCGCTCGCGCCGTCAGAGATCGGTCGCGATGAGCTCGATGGGCTCTCGATCGGGGAGCGGCTGCGCGCCGCCCGGCAGCGCCGCAGGATCGCGCTGGTCCAGGCCGAGCTGGACACCAAGCTGCGGATGTCCTACATCCAGGCCATGGAGGACGAGAAGTTCGCCCTGCTGCCGCGCGGCCCTGCCGCCGAGCAGATGCTGCGCACCTATGCCACCTACCTTGGGCTCGATCCAAATCAGGCGGTGCAGGCCTACCGCGGGGATTACTTCAGCGCGCCGTTCGAGCCGCTGACTGCGCTCGGCGGTGCCATGCCGCCGCGTCGCCCGCCGCCGCGCTGGGTGTTCATGCTGGCTGGGATCGTCGCGCTGGCGCTCGCCACCGGTGGGTTCCTGCTAATCGCGCCAAACGACGCCCGCGCCCTCGGCAATCGGGCCAGGATGCTGGTGCTGCCCCCCACCGCCACGCCGGTGCCGACGAGCACGCCGCTGCCGACGAGCACGCCGGTGCCGACGAGCACGCCGGTGCCCACCGAGACCGCCGCGCCAACGCTCACGCTCACCCCAACCGAGACCGCCACCGTCGCGCCGACGGCCACGCCGACCGAGACCATCGTGCCGACGGCCACGCCGCGCGGCGCCCGCCCACGCGCCACCGCCCGGCCGGCAACCGCCATCCCGCCGACGCCCGCGCCGCCGACGCCCGCG
>JAYUUK010000545.1:0-6774 GCA_043754595.1 Roseiflexaceae bacterium
TGAACGTGACGAGCGGCACCGTGCGCCTCGCCCCGGTGCAAACCCTGAAAGCCGACTATTTCTTGGTGGGCCGCCTCAACGACAACGTGGTGGGTGCCACCGAAGCCACCCCGCGTGGCTGATCGACCACGTGCTCGGCGACCTGTACCTCGGCGGAAGCTCGACGCCCGCAGCGCTGGCAGGGTACCCGCTGATCAGCCTGAATGCCGGGTTCGTCCACGGGCTGCCGGTGGGTCTGACGCTGATGGGGCGCGCCTGGAGCGAGCCGACGCTGATCCGGCTGGCGTATGCCTTCGAGCTGGCGCGCGGCGTCGGCGCCGGCTGACGCTGCGGGGCGGCGCTATGCGGCGGGCGGCGTGGACGCGGCGATAATTGCGGCGGCGACGGCGTCCTGGTCTGGCGCGATGAGCACCGACTCTAGCAGCCGTTCGAGCGCCGCGACGTCATGGATCGCGCTGAGTCGCTGACCGATCGGGAACGGGATGTTGGGGAAACGGATCACGAGCGCGGTCGTCACGGCGCGCCTGGCCTGGTCGACTGCTACCCGCTCGGCCAGTTCGGCGGCCTCGTGCTTGGCCTGCTCGGCCAGTTCTGCGACCTCGCGCCTGGCCTGCTCGGCAGCCTCGTGCTTGGCCTGCTCGGCCTGCTCTGCGGCCTCGTGTCTGGCCTGCTCGGCCTCGCGGCGAAGCTCCGCCTCGCGCGCCGCTACCCGCTCGGCCGCCTCGCGCCTGGCGAGATCGGCCTCGCGGCAAAGCTCCGCCTCGCGCGCCGCCACCCGCTCGGCCGTCTCGCGCCTGGCGAGATCGGCCTCGCGGCGAAGCTCCACCTCGCGCGCTGCCACCCGCTCGGCGGCGACTTCCTCGGCCAAAATGTTGAATACGCCAGATCGCATGAGCCGCTCCTTGCCCACCAGGGCGATGAACTGCGTCGGATCGATAAAACGCTCGCTAAACACCGAGAGCATGTTGAGCAGCTCGCTCTGCTCCTCGATCCCGGCCTCGTCGATCACGCGCTCCGCCACTGCGAAGACGGTGTCGATGCTTGCGCCGCGCATCAGCGGGCTGAGTACCGCCAGCCCCGGCCCGGCCGTCACATAGGCCGCCGCTTCGAGCTCCCACAGCCGGATCGTGTCGATCTGGAAGCTCCACGCGCCGCGCACCCCTTCGAGCTCCTGCGCCAGCCTATCCCCCACATCGTCGTCTGGCTCAAGGTAGATGACGACGCCGAGCACCGGGCGAATCGGACGCTGCTCGGCCAGCTCGGCCAGATAGCGCATCGTCCGCCACAGCAGCTCGGTGTTCGTCGAGCCCTGCCACTCGACCATCAGCAGGAACTCGTAGCCGCCAGCTGTGCGCAGGTGAAGTATGAGATCGTAGCGCAGCGCGCGGGTGGCGAGCTCGAGCGTATCGGCGCGAAGCAGCGTGATCCCCGCCGCGCAGCGGTAGCAGATCGGCCGCTCGCAATACCGCGAGACGCTTGAGCAATGCATCGGTCTGCATAGATTCCCTCACCCCATATTACGATCATCACAGCACGTCCGGGCGGACGGCAGCTATAGCGGAGCATTCTTATAAGAATAGAAAAGGGGACACATGTGGGGGCTGCGCCTCCTAACCCCCGCGTTGCGCGTGTGTCCACGGCACCCGCCCGCTCGCTGGCCGCATCGAAGTCGGTGCGCTCGTCAGAGGGCAGCGGGACGCTGTGGCGCGCGCAGCCCGCTGGCCGCCCCGAGCAGCAGCGCCACCAGGTCGTCGTGTGCGGCGCGCAGCTGCGCGATCCACACGGCTGCTCGTCGTCGTTCAGATGCGGCGCGGCCGCAGCGGCGTGCCATGTGCCGGCGAAGACGCTCAGCCAGCGCAGTCGGGCTAGCGCAGCGCGAAATCGAGCGTCTGGCCGCTTGCGAAGCGACCCATCGCGAGCGGCGCGATATCGAGCGTCTCGGCGTGGCCGGTGTGCGGCGCGAGGTCGACGCGGGTCTCGCCGCGTAGCAGCAGCGCCGCCGCCGCCAGCGCCACTCCGGCGTGACAGGTGATCCCGTGGCCATTGAGCCCGACGGCGTGGTAGAAGTTGGTCAGCCGCTCGTCGCGCGAGAGGATCGGAAAGCCGTCGGCCGTGGACCCGTAGACGCAGCACCAGCCGTTGAGAAAGACGCTCTGCGGCAGGTGCCAGTAGCGCCGATACACCCGCTCGACCGCCGCCGGGTAATCCGCATCATTGACGCGGTTCACAAAATCTGGATCGACGGTATGCTGCGGCTGGACGGTGTGATGGTGCTGGCCAAACAGCAGGGTGCCGCCCAGCTCGCCGCGGCACCAGACGCTCTCGCCATCCACCGACTCGGGCACGCCGGTGAGCGGCGCGGTCTCGACGCCATCGTCGAAGCCGGTGGCGACGCAAACCTGGATGCGCTGCGGTATGAGCGCCAGCTCCGAGCCGGCCAGCGCGGCGACCTTCGCCCCCCACGGCCCGGCGGCGTTGAGCACCGTGCCCACCTGCCACGCGCCGCGCCTGGTCACCAGCGTCGCGATCCGCTCACCTTGATTGCGGATCTGGAGCACCGGCGAGGTCCGCTGCACCTCGACCCGGCCAGTCGCCAGCGCCAGCTGCTCGTAGAGCAGCGTCAGCCGGTATGGGTCGACGAAGCCCTGGTTTGGGTAGAGCAGCGCGCCGCGCACCCGCTCGGGGCGGATCCAGGGGTAGCGCGCCAGCAGCTCGGGCACATCGAGCAGCAAGTGGCTGTAGATGCTCTCGCCCTGGCCGCCGAAGCGCGCGGCGTACGGGTTTGGCGCCGGGGGCCACGCCGCACCATCGTAGCGCACCTCCAGGCTGCCCCACGGCCGAAAGCCAAACTCGTGCTCCTGCCGCAGCTGCTGGACGCGGGCGAACCCGAGCAGCGTCAGCTGGGCGTAAAGCTCGCCCATATCGTGGAGGCAGATCACGCCGGCCGAGCCGCCGGTGGTGCCGCCGCCGATCGGCTGCTTGTCAAAAACCACGATGCGCGCGTCGCTCTGACGCGCCAGCTCGTAGGCACAGCTCATCCCAATGATGCCGCCGCCGATCACCGCGATATCCGCGGTCTGCACACTGCTCATAGCGATCCTCCACGCTTTTCCGCAATACATCACCCGAATTTGGTATGATTGTCAGGCGCTGGCGGCTCCCCACCGATCGGGCCGGTAGACCGGCGTCGCCGGCTGGTGCCCCAGTATCTGTTGCGCCAGCATCCTGCCTAGCCCAGGCCCATGGGTCATGCCGCACTCCAGATCCGCGCCGAGCAGATACAGCCCGGCCACATCGGCCGCCGCGCCGCAGATGTGGCGCATATCTGGCACGCGGGTCGGCGATCCCATCCGCACCTCGCGCACCGCGATAGTGGCGAGTAGCGGCACTACGCTCGCGAAGGCGCGCGCCAGCCACAGGTGATAGCTGTGGGTGCTGTCGCCGCCGGCTGGCACCCCGGCCGAGCCCGTCTCCGGCACGCCGCCGCCGGCGATCGCTGCCAGGTCGGCCTGGAGCGTCGGCGGGTGAATGACGGTCTCCTCGCAGCCGATCAGCAGCCCGCCGGCCTCGGGGCGTAGGTAGAGATTGTGGTATGCCGGGAACATCAGCATCGGCATATTGGCCGGGATGCCCGCGTGGGGCTGGGTCACAAACCGGCTGGCCTGGGTCGCCAGGAGCGGTAGCGGCACCCCGGCGCGCTGCGACAGCTGCCCGAGCCACGCGCCAGCCGCCAGCACCACACCGTCGGCCTCGATCGCGCCGGCGCTGGTCTGGACGCCACAGATGCGCTGGTCGGCGATCAGCAGCCGCTCGACGGCCGTGCCGGTACGGATCTCGCCGCCGAGCTGGACGAACTCGGCGGCCAGCGCCCGGATCGCATCTGCGGCGCGCAGGCTGAAGGCGCCACGCACGAGCAGCCCGCTCGCCACCCGGCCGCGCTCGACGATCGGCACCAGCGCGCGCAGATCGTCTGGCTCAAGCAGCTCGGCCTCGGACTCGCCGAGTGCGTCGCGCGCGGTGGCGGCGTCGCGCCGGATCGCCGCATCGCTGGCTGGAGTGGTGGCGATATGAACCAGTCCGTTGGCGCACAGCCCGATTGGGTGGCGCGACGCCAGCTCGCGATACAGCGCCATGCCGTAGCGCTCGATGGCGAGCTCGGGCCCGGGCGAGCGGGACGCGCACCACCAGGGCGCGATGAACCCGGCCGCGCCGTGCGTGGTGCGCGTGGCCAACTCGCTGTCGCGCTCGATGAGCACGACGCGGCCGGCGCCCGCCTGCGCCAGATGATACGCGGCGCTCACCCCCATCACCCCACCGCCGACGACGAGATACGCGGCGCTCTCCGCAGCGGCCATCGCTCGCTCATCTTTCATGCGAAACCCCTTTTTCTGCTGCTGCTGCGCAGCGGAGCTGCGCAGCAGCAGCACAATCGGAGCCCCCGCGCTGCCGCAGGCCAAAAAAGTGCGCCGTGGCAACATCAAAAAATCGATAGTGTATACAAGTATATGAGGCAAACGAGTTTTGTCAAGCGTTTTCTCTCCATACAGCGGTGGAAAAATACGTAATCATCGCAAAACGCATGGATAGTGGAGCGCTTACTGTATACAGTGTCTGCTAGAGCAATCCCATCGGCGTAGGGAAGGGGGAGATCTCGGGGACATCCAGAGGGTACCCGGCCCCTAAACCCCCGCGCTGTGCTTCGCGCGTGGACAACGCACGTAGGATTGCTAGGCCAACGAACGCGTGGCGGTGATCAAACGTTCCCCTATGGTGAACGATACGGCACGGCATGCGCGCCCGTACAGCCCTATAATGAACCTACGCGAGACGTATATGATGCGGGTAGCGTACGGCGGGGGCTGGAGCGCAGCCCGATAATCTTCCGCATCTTGGCGCATAGCAGCCATAAGCTACGCCTATCGATATCCAAGCGACGATGCGAGGCGACCGATGTATCGATCCATTCTTGTCCCACTCGACGAATCCGGCTTCGGCGAGCACGCGCTCCCCTATGCGCTGCGGATCGCTTGTCGTCATAGCGCGACGGTGATGCTAGCGTATGTCTGCACTCCGAGCGACGGGAAGGGAGCCGAGTACGCCACACCGACAGCGTTGCGGGCCATGCAGATCTATCTGCACGAGCTCGCCGACTGGCTGCGTCACCGCTGGCTCGTGAACGTCGAGTGCTGTGTGCTTAGCGGCCCGGTGGTCGAGACGCTGGTGGCGTATGTGTCGTCGAGCGACACCCAGTTGGTGGTTATGACCACCCACGCCCGCAGCGGTCTGGATCGTGTCCAGCTCGGCAGCGTGGCGGAGTCGCTGGTGCAGCATCTCGATACGCCAATCTTGTTGGTGCGCCCGACACAAAGCGAGCCGCAGCTCCATAAGCCGGTGAGCGTCGGCTCCTTTCGCCGCGTGCTCATCCCGCTCGACGGGAGCGAACTCGCCGAGCGGGTGATCGGCGAGGCGCTGGTGGTAACAGACCCGCACCTGAGCGAATTTGTGCTGCTGACGGCCGCCGATCGACTGTGGGAGACATCGTCGATCTTCGCCGAGGCGCGCCACGGAGCGATGCCGACGCGCGAGCGGCACGATGCGTGCGCCTACCTCGACCGTGTGGCGATGGAGCTACGGGCGCGCGGGCTTTTGGTGCGGACCCACGCGGTGGAGGAGCCGGTCGGGCCGTCTATCTTGGACGCCGCCCGATCGAACATCGACCTGATCGCGATGACGACCCACGGCCGGGGCGGGGTGTCGCGGCTGATGCTCGGCAGCGTGGCGTCCTATGTGCTCCGCCACACGACCGTGCCGCTGCTACTGCAGCACGCAGCGCGCGGTGCATCGTCGCATCACAGGCGCGAGGGTGCCCTTCCGCTGGCCGATGAAGTCTGGAGCTGACATGCGAACACCCTCAGCTCTCCATTGCGCGTGGCAGCGCGACGCGAAAGGTGCTGCCGCGCCCCTCTTCGCTCTCGACCTCGATCTGACCGCGATGCTGCGTCACGATGTGAGCCGAGATCGACAGGCCAAGGCCGGTGCCGGTCGGCTTGCTAGTGAAGAACGGCTCGAACAGCCGCGGCCGCAGCGCCGTCGGTATGCCGACGCCGGTATCGCATACTTCGACGATCACCAGCGATGGCCCAGACGAGGTGCGGACGGTCAGCTCGCCCCCTTCGGGCATCGCCTCGATGGCATTCATCGTCAGGTTGAGCAGCACCTGCCCGAGCTGGTCGTGGTCGCCGAGCACCGGCGGCAGCGATGGCTGGACGGTGAACGTCACCTGCACATTGCTGTGGCGGGCGTCGAGGCGGACCAGCATCAGTGCGCGCTCGATCAGCTCGTTGAGCTGGCAGGGGGTGGCGCTGCCAGGGGCGGGGCGATAGAACTCGCGCATGTGCTCGATTACGCGCGCGATCCTGCTGAGCTCATCGCGCGCGATAGTCAGAAACGGCAGCTCTTGCCCCGCCAGCTCCTGCTCCAGCAGATACAGGCTGTTGCGTGCCGCATAGAGCGGGTTGTTAATTTCGTGGGCAAGCGAGGCCGCCAGCTGCCCGATAGCCGCCAGGCGCGCCGCCTGCAGCATCCCAGCTTCGGCCAGATCGACGCGGGCTGTGAGCGTGCGCTGTTGCTCCTCCAGCCGAGCGATCTGCGCGGTGCGCCGCTGAGCCTCGCGCTCAAGTTGCTCCTCGATGCGCTTATGTTCGGTGACATCTCGGACGATCGCCATCACCAGCGGCCCACTCTCGCTCGGCGTACTGCTCAGGCTGATCGCCA
>JAYUUK010000546.1:0-6746 GCA_043754595.1 Roseiflexaceae bacterium
GCTGCGGTCATGAACGCCGGCTTCGTCAATATCAAGGTGGACCGCGAGGAGCGCCCGGATATCGACGCGATCTATATGCAGGCGGTCCAGGCGATGACCGGGCGCGGCGGCTGGCCCATGACGGTCTTCCTCACCCCTGACGGCGTCCCGTTTTACGGCGGCACCTACTACCCCAAAGAGGACCGCTACGGCATGCCGGCGTTCACCCGCGTGCTCGCTGCCGTCAGCGATGCCTGGGCCAACCGCCGCGCCGATCTGCTCGCCGCCGGCGATGAGCTTGCCGGCCGCCTCAGGGCCGCCAGCGAAGCTCAGCTCCCCCCAGGCGCGCTCCGGCCCGCCACGCTCGACGCCGCCTTCGCCGCGCTCGCCGACCGCTACGATGCCGTCGATGGCGGCTTCGGCGACGCGCCAAAGTTCCCCCAGCCCATGGTGCTCGAATTCCTGCTGCGCTACAGCCGCCGCACCGCCTCGCGGCCAGGCATGGAGATGCTGGAGCACACACTGCGCACCATGGCCGAGGGCGGCATGTACGACCAACTCGGCGGTGGCTTCCATCGTTACAGCGTCGATGGCCAGTGGCTCGTGCCACATTTCGAAAAAATGCTCTACGATAACGCGCTGCTCGCCAGAACCTACACCGAGACCTTCCAGGTCACCGGCGATGCCTTCTACCGCGATATCGCCGAGCGGACGCTGGCCTATATCGAGCGCGAGCTGCTCCACCCGTCCGGCATGTTCTTCAGCACTCAGGACGCAGACTCGCTCGAAGACCCGCACGGCACGCACAAGGAGGAGGGCGCATTCTTCGTCTGGACGCCAGCTCAGATTCGCGCCATCATCGGCGACGACGCGCTGCTGTTCAGCCAGGCCTACGATGTGACCGAGCGCGGCAACTTCGAGGGCAAAAATATCCTCCACGTCGTGCGCCGCCCGGCCGAGCTCGCCAGCCTCACCGGCCTGCCCGCCGAGCAGATCGAACAGACCCTACACGACTGCCGCCAAAAACTGTTCGCTGCCCGCGCGCAGCGCCCCCGCCCGACCCTCGATGACAAGGTGCTGTCGGCCTGGAACGGCATGGCCATCCGCGCCTTCGCCCTGGCCGCCAGCGCCTTCGATGCGCCGCGCTACGCCGCGATCGCCGAGCGCGCCGCAGACGCGCTGCTCGCCACGCTGCGCGACGCCGACGGCCGGCTGCTGCGCTCATGGCGCGATGCCTCGGCGGGAACACAGCAGGCCGCACCAGTCGCGTCGATTCGCGGCTTCCTCGAAGACTACGCGCTGCTCGCCGATGGCCTGCTCGCGCTCTACAGCGCCACCTTCGCGCCGCACTGGCTCGATGCGGCCCGCGCGCTCGCCGACGCGATGCTGGACAGCTTCTGGGACGACGCGATCGGCGGGTTCTACGATACCGCCAGCGACCACGAGCGCCTGGTGGTCAGGCCGCGCTCCACCGACGATAACGCCACCCCGGCCGGCGCGTCGGTGGCCGCCGATGTCTTGCTGCGCCTGGCCACGATCTTCGACGAGCCGCGCTACCGCGAGCGCGCGATGACCGTCCTGGAGTCCATGGCGTCGCTGATGGAGTGCTACCCGACCGGCTTCGGCCGCTACCTGGCCGCCGCCGAGTTCGCTCTCGCCCCGGTCCGCTCGATAGTGGTCGTTGGCGAGCGAGCTGACCCGGCTACCCAGGCGCTGCTCGCCGAGGCGCTGCGGCCGTTCCTATCATCCACCGTGGTACTCGCGCAGCAGCCGAGCGACCCGCCGCTGGCCACGCCGCTGCTCGATGGCCGCATCGACGCCGCCGCCCCGCCCACCGCCTATGTCTGCGAGGGCCTGGTCTGTCAGCTGCCCGCCAGAACCCCTGAGGAGCTGCGGCGTCAGCTGGATCTTTCACCGAGCTGACCGCCACGCCGCCGATCGCCACGCCCGCGAAGGAGCGACGATGCCGCCACCTGCCCGCCTGATGCTGCTCGCCACACTCCTCGGCGCGCTCAGCTGCGGTGGGGCCGCCGTCGGCACGCTCTGGTGGCGCAACGAGCCGCAGCGCGCGCTCGCCGACGCTAAACAGCGCTGGGCCGCGCATACCCCGCAGCGCTACCAGCTCGAAGTCGACTCGGGCGCCGGCTGCACCATCGCCACCGATGTGCGGCAGGGCCAGACGCCGCAGGTTATTAGCGCCGGACGCTGCCTCCACCCGGCGCGCACCGTCGAGCAGATGTTCGCCGTCATTGAACGCGTCAGCCCGCGCCGCATCGACTGCGCCACGTTCGGCTGCGCCTGCGCCTTTCAGGTCGGTACCCACGCCAGCTACGACGCAGCGCTCGGCTACCCGCGGCGGATCGCGGTCTGGACCGAGCGCACCAGCAACTGGTGGAGCCCGGACTTGTGGACCTTCACATGGCAGAACCGCGCACTACCTACGTGCAGCCGCTACTCCGAGTCCGTCGTGCTGGAGGTTATCAGCCTCACGCCGCACTAGTGTAGAACAATCCTCCATGCTCTCTAAACGCGAGAAGCGTAACGCGGAAGTTTGGAGGCGCAGCTCCCATCCCCATCAAGCGTGTTGTTCTAGACGCTCCGCGCCATGGAAATGCTTTTCCTGCTGCTGCACAGCGGCAGAAAACAGGAGCTACCGCGCTGCCGCAGGCCGAAAAAACGCCCGGCCACGCCTGGGACCAATGCACTATTGCGTCTTCCGCCAGTCCGCCGCACAATGCAAAACGATCGACCTCGTAGCGACTAAGGAGCTCAGATGTCCCGTTCGCTTATCGCGCTCGCCCTGCTGCTCGCATTCGCGCCGACGCCCAGCGGCGGCGTTTTTGCAGCGCCCGCCAGCGCAGCAACCATCGCATCCGTCGTCGGCGATGGCTCGGCGGCGAGCTGCACCGAGGCCGCGCTGCGCAGCGCCGTGAGCGCTGCCGGCAGCGTCAGCTTCGCCTGCGGTGCGTCCGCCGTCACCATCGCGCTCGCATCGCCGCTCGATATCACCGCGCCGTCCACCACCATCGACGGCGGGGGGCTCATCGCGCTCTCCGGCCGCGGCAGCAACCGTATCATCACCCAGCGCTCGCTCCAGACCGTCAGCGAGCTCACGCTGCGCAATCTCACGCTGACCCGCGGCAATGCCACCGGCGTCGGCGAGGCGGCCAACGGCGCGGCCATCCGCAGCCAGTTCCAGGGTAGCAGCCCGGCGTTCATCCCGCGCCTGACGCTGGAGAACGTCAGCCTGATCGACAACGACGCGCGGCTCACATCGGCGTCGAGCGACGAGTACGACTTCGGCGGGGCGCTCTTTATCATCGGCGGCGAGCTAACGGTCAAGAGCAGCACATTTCGCGGCAACGACTCGGCCAACGCGGCGGGCGGCGCGATCCACATCCTGCGCTCCAGCTTCAGCATAGCCGATAGCACGTTTGACCAGAATACCGCGATCGGCGGCGGGCAGGGCGGGGCGATCTACATCGACGGGCTGCGCGAGACCAATCCGTTCGCCAGCATCGCGCGCAGCAGTTTTCGCAACAGCCGGACGCACAACGCCGGCGGCGCGATCTATGTCAACCTCTACGAGAATAGCGGCGGGCTGACGATCGACGACAGCAGCTTTGTGGGGAACCAGATTATTGGTGGGGATGGCGGGCTCGGCGGCGCGATCGCCGGCGGCGGCAGCAGCATCGGCGGCGACACCGGCAACCCGGCGATCACCATCCGCCGCTCGCTGTTCGCCGACAACGCCGTGACCAGGCCGGCCAGCGGCGACGGCGCAGGCGGGGCGCTCGCATTTGCGCAGCGCGCCAGGATCAGCATCGAGAACACGACGTTCTCCGGCAACCGCGCCGAAGGCACCGGCTACAACGCCAACGGCGGCGCGCTGTACGTCGTCAACAACACCGAGCCGTTCAGCGTGGTCAGCAGCACCTTCGTGGGCAACTACGCCGGCTGGGTCGGCGGCGCGATCAGCGCGAGCAACCCTGGCGGATCGCTGAAAAACACACTGCTCTCGGGCAACAGCGCCGGTAACGGCGGCAATAGCTGGAATATCCAGCAGGCGTGCTCGAAGGAGCTGAGCGACGGCGGCGGCAACTTCCAGTACCCGCCGCGCAACGACAACCCATTCACCTACAACGAGGTGAGCTGTTTCGTCGGCAAGAGCGGCATCGACCAGCGCGCACTGCCGGTGTTCCGCGACCCGCAGCTGCGGCCGCTCGCCGCCAACGGTGGACCGGTGCAGACCGCATCGCTCGCGCCGCAGAGCCCGGCCCGCGCTGCCGGCGGCGGCTGCCCAGCCACCGACGCGCGCGGCGTGGCCAGGCCGAGTACCTGCGACAGCGGCGCCTACCAGTCAGCGCTCGGCGTCATTCGCGTCAGCCCTGACCGGCTCGCGCGGAGCGGCGGCGAGCCGCTGACCGTCAGCGTCTTCGGCGATGGCTTCACGGCCGGCACGCAGCTTACGTGGAACGGCAGCGTCCGCAGCGCCAGCCTGGTGGACGCCACGCAGCTGCGGCTCACCGTGCTCCCCAGCGAGCTCGCCGGCCTCAGCGAGGTCAGCGTGGACGTGGTCAGCTCGGCGCTGCCGCCGGTGAATGTCCCGGTGCTCGCTACGCTCTACACTATCTACGCCCCGCGCGTCGGCTCGTAGCGCTCGACTGCTCGATGCCCGGTAATCGTGTACTTCCTGTTAATCCTGTCCGCATCCTGCCGGCGATCCTACGTTTTTGCTCTACGCTCTACGTTCAATCGTTCTACGTTTAGTTACGAGCCTGCACCGTTAGCGCCACGCCATTGGGGATCGACGCGGTCCAGTGACCGGTGTGGATCGGGCGGTGCGGCTGCGCGGCGAGCGTGTAGTGGCGCAGCACGTGGGCTGCCAGCAGCTTGACCTCGATCTGCGCGAAGCTGATGCCGATACAGATCCGCGAGCCGCCGCCGAACGTCACCAGGCTATATGGCGTAGCCCGGTCCTCCTCGCGCGGCGGCGCAAAACGATCCGGGTCGAATCGCTCTGGCTCAGCGAAGTAGCGCCCCATGCGGTGGGTCGCCGCCAGCGCCAGCCGGATCTGCGCGCCGGCCGGAATGGTGTGGCCACCGAAGCTCGCGTCGCTCACCACGCCGCGCGGCACGTTCAGCACCGGCGAGTAGAGCCGCCCGGCCTCCTTGATGAAGAGATCGAGCCGCTTCATGCCACGGATCGCCTCGACCGTCACCGTACCGTCGCTGGCGTCGAGCAGCGCATCGACCTCGGCCGTGATCAGCGCTCGCTGCTCGTGCTCGGTGGCTAGCAGGTAGAGCACCCAGGCGCTCAACGTAGTCGTCGTCTCGTGGCCGGCCACCAGCAGGATGTTGAGGTGCGCCAGCAGCTGTTCGTCGCTCAGCGCGTTGCCATCGTCGTCGCGCGCGCGCACCATCTGCGCCATCACATCGTGCGGCGTCGCGGTTGCTGGGGCGGCGCGGCGCTCGCCGATCATACGCAGCAGTGTCGTCATCAGCTCCAGCTGCGCCGCGCCGTAGGTCGGCTCCCACGCCGCCCAGTCACCGTCCGCCGGGCCATTCAGCATCATATAGAATAGCTGGCGCATTCGATCCACTTCGGGCCCGGCCGCGAACCCGGCCAGCGCCACGGCGGCGGCATCGAAGGTAATCTCGCGCGACTCACTATAGGCATCGATCGACGGCTGGCCAGGCCAGGTCGCGGTGCGGTCGGCCACGACCTTGGTGAGGATCGGCAGATACGCCTCCATGGCCGTCGCGGTGAAGGCCGGATTCCACATCTTGCGGTGCCGGGCATGCAGCGGGTCGTCCATGTTCAGCAGCCCCTGGCCGAACATCGCGCCCAGCACCGGCGTCCAGCCCTTGTCGTGGCTGAAGTGCTCCCGCCCCGTGTGGAGCACAAACCGATTGGCCTCGGCCCCCACCAGAAACAGGTAGTCGCCCTCGCCGGGGATGGACCAGCGCAGCACCGGCCCGAGCCGCTCGGCGGCCTCGGCCAGCTTGCGGCTCGCAGCCCCCGTCTGCCACAGGTCCTCATGGGTCAGCGCAATCTCGGGTATGGCCAAAGTATCCTGATTCATCGCATCACTTTCGTTAGAGGCGGCCCGCTCGGGCAGCTGCGCTCACTATCGCATAGCGCAGTGCGCGGCGCGAGTGGCGCGATCACAGCTTTGGCGCAAGCGGTAGCTCGCGCAGCCGCTGCCCAGAGAGCGCAAAGACCGCGTTGGCGATCGCCGCCGCCGTCGGACCGAGCGGTGGCTCGCCCATGCCGTAGGGCGTATCGCCCCCGCCGACGATCGCCACGTCGATCGCCGGGGCGTCGCCGATCCGCAGCAGCGGGTAGCCGTCAAAATTGCTCGGCGCGAACTGCCCATCGGCCACCGTCAGCCGCTCGAATAGCGTCGAGCTGACGCCCATCATAATCGCGCCCTCGCACTGTGCCACCACCCCGTCGGGGTTGATCACTAGCCCAGGGTCGACGGCGCACGTCACCCGGTGGACCCTGATGCCGCGCTCGCCGAGCGAGACCTCGGCCACGTGCGCCACCGCCGTCCCGGCGTCGAACGAGCAGGCGATACCGCGCCCACGCCCTGCTGCAAACGGCGTATGCCACCCGGCGCGATCGGCGGCGACTTGCAGCACCTGCGCCAGCCGCCGGCCGATCGGGTCATCGCCGAGGTGCGCCAGCCGAAATGCCAGCGGGTCGGCCCCTGCGGCGTGCGCCAGCTCATCGACGAAACTCTCGATAGCAAACGTGTTGG
>JAYUUK010000547.1:0-6718 GCA_043754595.1 Roseiflexaceae bacterium
CTGATCTCGCCAAATATCGACGAGCACCGCGCCTACATCCAGCAGTTCGCCGACCTCGGCTTCGACGAGATCCACGTCCACAACGTCGGGCGCAACCAGGAGCAGTTCATCAAGATGTTTGGCGAGCAAGTCATCCCACAGCTCAAGTGGTAGCCGCGCGTTCCCGCTGCGCGGTCACGCTACGCGAGTTGGAAACGCGCGAAGCGCGAAGCAGGGGTTTGGGAGCGCAGCCCCCATCCGCATCAAGCTTGTTCCACGGAACCGGTTTTGACGCTGCGCGGTGCGTGTTTTTCGGCCTGCGGCAGCGCGGAGCGCCTCAGAAAAACAAGCGTGATGCGCATGCGGGTTTGGGGCGCAGCCCCATCATCCCCTTTTCTCTCTGGTAGTATCGCTGTAAACTATACATCATGATTTACATAAGGAGTAAAAAATGACCACTGATATGCCCACCGTGCCAGATGCGCTCCGCGACCTGATCGACCGGCCGCTGCTGGTGATGCTCGGCACGACGCTGCCGAACAATACGCCGCAGGTGACGCCGGTCTGGTTCTACGAGGAGGGCGGCTACTTCTACTTTAACACCGCCGTCGGCCGCCTGAAGGACAAAGCCATCCGCGCCAATCCGTATGTCTCGCTGCTGGTGATGGACCCTGACAATGGGTTCCGCTATCTGCAGGTGCGCGGACCGGTGGTGGAGTTTCTGGAGGGTGAGGCGGGCCGCGCCGGTATCAATCGGCTGGCTGGGCGCTACACCGGCAACCCGATCTATAGCTTCGGCCCGCCGGAGGAGCTGCGCGTCCACTACAAAGTCAAGCCGGAGCACATCTTGGCTTTTGGCTAGGAACGGCCGTGCGAGGGGCCGCGTGCGCTGCACGCGGCCCCTTTGTGTCTGCGCTAGGCCCTGGCCTCGAGTTCAGCGATTTTGGCGGCGAGCGCGGCGACCTGCGCCTCGGCCCGCTCGGCCCGCCCGCGCTCGGCGTCGGCCCGCCCGCGCTCGCGCTCCTCGGTCAGCAGCACCAGCCCGCCAGCGGCATCGTACAGGCGCGGCCAGGTGTGCTCCTCGCCGACGAATACGCCCCGCCATGGTCCGATCGCCATGCCTAGCTCCTCGCTCCACAGCCGCCCATCGGCGTCAGGCGCGATCGGTGCATAGCTGCGCTCATGCAGCCGCCAGCCGTACATCCGCTCGCACTGCGGCGCGATGCAGAAGTACTCGCGGGTCTGGAACGTCCGCTCGTAGATCTGCCGCTTGCTGCCAAAATCGTTGGCCTCGGTCGTCGGCGAGAGCAGCTCGATGATCACATCGGGGTAGCGCCCCTCCTCCTCCCACGCCGCCCAGAAGTAGCGCGCCCGCGTCCCATCCACATCCTTGACCACGAACAGATCTGGCCCCTTGTAGTCCTCGTTGTTGATCTGCCGCGTGCTGAAGTAGACGAACATGTTGACGCCGATGTAGTAATCGGTCATCAGGTTGCCGTGCTCGGCGACGTACGCGCTCTTGATCAGCATCCCGCTGCCGGCGTGCCAGGGCGACTCCATAGGCTCTCCATCATCGTACGGCAGGTCGGTGGGCGGGAGCGGCACATCGCCCCAGACATGCGGCGGTGCCTCGATCGTCTGAGTCATCGCAGTGCTCCTCTCGTATGAATTAGAGAATGGCTCAAATGTTCGTATCTGTCAAGCGCCGTTAACCGACGCCAAAATGCGCTCCACCGACTCCTCGACGGTGAGCTCACCGGCCAGTACCTGCTCTTTGTAGGCATCGTACCAGCTGCCCATGCGCGGCAGCGACCTGCGGAACTCATCGAGCACCAGCGAGGCGACGGCCGCATTCTGCGACAGGTAGCCGCTCTGGACGAAGTCGTCTTCGAGCCGATCGCG
The DNA here is from genome assembly GCA_043754595.1 of Roseiflexaceae bacterium. Classification (GTDB taxonomy): domain Bacteria; phylum Chloroflexota; class Chloroflexia; order Chloroflexales; family Roseiflexaceae; genus JAYUUK01. Next base: position 1,882 of record JAYUUK010000547.1, read on the forward strand.
GTCGTAGGCGACGCGCGCGATCTCGGCGCGCCACCCGCCGTCCCAGGTGAGGCGGCCGTAGCTGACGCGCATGTCGCCGTCGAACGGCAGCCCGGCGGCGCCGACGTTGACAACGAGCGCGCTGTCGATCTGCCGTATAAGCGGCCGGTGGGTGTGGGCGCAGACGAACAGCGCCGGCGGCGGTGCGATCTTTGCCCGCAGCTCGTCGTCGCCAGTCTCGGGGAAGATGCAGTCGCGGCTGTGGATCATCGAGGCGTGGACCACGCGTACCGGGCTGCCATCCGGCGCAGCGAAGGCGATACGGTCTGGCAGATCGGCGATGAATGAGACCAGCCCGCCGATCTGCCCGAGCGTCCAGCGCACATTGGCTCTGACCGCGCCCTCGATCCCCTGCGGCATCCGGTCTGGATAGCTCGCCACATTGAGCACGTAGTCCTCGTGGTTGCCGCGCAGCGCCATCCAGCCGCCGCGCACCCGCTCCTCGATCAGGCGCAGGCACTCGGCCGGGCGCGGGCCGCGGTTGATGATATCGCCGGCGACGATGGTGTGGTCCGGCTGCCAGCGCTCGATATCGGCGAGCACCGCCTCAAGCGCCGGCAGATTGGCGTGGATATCGGAGAGGACGGCGAGTTTCATAGCGGTGCCTGAAATAGGACGAGCACAGCGGACTGCGCTGTGCTCGTGGATGGTGGGCCGCCCAGGATTCGAACCAGGAACCAAGTCATTATGAGTGACGTGCTCTGCCATTGAGCTAGCGGCCCGTAGTGCGTATGCTACCACGCACATGGCGGCCGCGCAAGTACGAGCGGTCACATCTTAGAAGAGAAGGGATGATCTCGGGGGCTTCGCCCGCAAACCCCTTGTTAGCCTGCGGCAGCGCGTTTCGATTATGACGTGACTCGCGGCAGCATGATCTGCGGCAGCGTGTACCCCGGCGCGAGCGTCAGCGTGGTCACCAGCGTTCCATCGCTGAGCGTGCCGGTCGAGTAGTTGCCGGCCCCGTCTAGGAAGCGGATGTAGACACGATACGTCCCGTCTTTGGTCAGATCGGTGCCGTTGTTGGCGCGGGTGAACAGGTTGACCGGCACGTTGAAGTCCGGCGTGCTGGTCTGCACCTGCACCGGCGTCCAGCGCCGGTTCGGGCCGTTCGGATCGGCGGCCGGCGGCTGCGTCCCGGCCTTGCCGAGATACTCGACCGAGATCCAGACGCCCCAGAAGTTGAGATTATCCGCCACACCCGGCACATTTGCTCGGTTGTACAGATTATCGGTGACGCGGACGCCGCTGAGCGAGATTGTGCGCAGGATCTTCAGCCGCGCCGCGGCGTTATCGTCGCCGGTCAGCGTCCCGGCGCTCAGCACCGGCCGCCCGTTCGAGTCAGTGCTGAGGTTGGTCGGGTCGTCGGCTGGGTCGTAGAAGATCGTGCGCGCCACCTGGACCGTATTGGAGACTTTATCGGTCACGCTGATCGGCACCGTCACCGCCCCCGGCCCTGGGTCGGACGGCGAGCGGCCGAAGGTAGCGCCCTGGTCGCGGAATATTTTATTGCTAATCGGCTGGCGGGTGTAGCCGAGACCGCTAAAGCTGACGACCCCAGAGCAGTCGCCCATATCGGCGATCTGCACGCCGATCTGCCGCGTGCGGGTGAAGCGCGAGTCGCCGTCTGACGCGCCATCGCCGATCGCGTCGTCTGAAGCGATGGTCGCCGCATCGCGCGAGAGCGGGCTGGTGTTCTGGTTGTAGACCTGGACATCGGCATTGACCGAGCTGACGCCCGCGCCGGGGTTCGGCGGGTCAACTTTGATCGAGGTCGAGAACCAGTCGCCCTGGAAGGTCTCGGTGCCATCGCTGGCGCGGGTGACATAGCGGGCGTAGACTGTCTGGGTGCATTTGGCCAGATCCGCCGGCGGGATGGTCACGCTCACGGTGGCCGCTCGGTCGACGATCTGCGTCCTGGCGGCGGTATCGTCGGTCTTATTGATCGCGATCTGCACCAAATTGGCCGGGCAGTCGGCGCTGACGCTGACGTTGACCGGGAAGGTCGTCTGGCGGGTGAACCCATCGACGAGATCGGTCGGGCTGATTCTGAGCGCTGTAGCATCGGCGACGCAGCTCTGGCCGCGCGAGCTGAAGCGAAAGTAGCGGGTCAGGTTGCGCGCGCCAAAGTTCTCGGCAACGAAGTGGCCGAAGGCTCGGCTGCTGAGCGTGGCGGTGCCGGCACCATTGAACAGCGCGCCGCCGGGCGGGGCGCTCACCACTGGGGTGCTGAACTGGCCGCTGGCCGGGCGAAAGGTGTAGTACACGCGCGCCGCGCCGCCGGCCTCGCTGATCCACATCAGGCTGACGTTGCCGCCGCTGTCGGTGGCGATCGACGGGCTGCCGCGCACCGGCCCCTGGTTGGTGATCAGCGTCTGCCGCCAGCTGCCGTCGCTCTGCCGCTCGGCATAGTAGACACTGGCATCCTCGCGCCAGGCGACGTGGATGGTGCCCTTCGTGTCATAGGCCACCGAAGGCTGGAGGAAGTACTGGCTGCCGCTCGGCTGCGCCACGACGCTCACATCGAAGCGCTTGGCGCTCTCGTTCCAGAACGCGCCGTAGATCGCGCCGTTGCCGACGCCCCACAGCACCGCCGCGGCGCCGTTTGGGCCAGAGGCGCTCTTGGCCATCTCAAGGATGAAGTTTTTGCCGGTCGAGAAAATCTGGATATCGCCCCAGGTCGCGCCATCGTCGCCGGAGACTCGCGCGCGCGGGTAGCCGTCGTTGGTGTCGTACCATGTGACGAACACCCTGCCGTTCGCGCCGAGCGTTACATCGGGGTAGACGCGGAACGGCCTGGCCACATCGGCCGCGCCGGAGACCACCACCCGCGTCGGCCCCCACTCGCCGCTGCCGATCTTGAGGCGGAACGAGATCGTCGATGCGCCGTCCTGCTTGAGCCAGACCGCGCCGGTGCGCGAGCCATCTGCGGTGCTGCCAAGCGCGACGGTAGTGAACTTGGGGTCGCTCGAACCGGTGGCCGGGCCGAGGATGAACGGGCTGCCAAACGAGTCTGCGGTATCCTGCTTTGTGTACACCTGCGCGGTGCGGCTCGACCCGTTCTGGCCGGGGGCCATGCCGTAGTACACCGTGCTGCCGGAGCTTGTGATATCGGGGATCTTATTATCGGCGCTCCCATCGATCACAAACGTCGTCTCGAACTTGCTGTCGGTAGTGCTCTGCGCGCTGCTCTGGCGGGTCGCGGGCGCGAGCAGCGTCGCGATGACGATCAGCATCAGCAGCATTCCGGTCAGGTGTCGCATGTGCGTCTCCCTTATCTGCGGCAGTTTTGCAGCAGTCGGCAGCGGTCAAACAGCAGGTCGCCAACCGTGCCGACGAGCTTGGCGGGGACTTCGAGCTGCCAGCGCCAGAGCTCGGGCCAGCGGATATACTGCCGAAGCCCGGTGACATCGTTGAACAGTGTGGCGTTGAGCACCAGGCCGGCGTTCCACGCGAGAAACGGCAGCGGCAGCAGCGCCACGGCGCGCCAGCCGATCCGCAGCGCCAGCCAGTCCAGCAGCAGTGCCAGCCCGATCACAAACAGCGGCGTACACTCGATCAGGCGGCGGAACCCGAACGCCCCGCGCAGGTGCCACGTTGTGCCGTAGGCGCCGTTGATATAGGTCTGCGCCAGAAACGCCGCCAGCAGCGCCGCCAGCAGCAGCCTATCGCGCCGCCAGAGCAACGCCAGCCCGAGCAGCGCCGGCAGCAGCAGCGGCGCCCAGACGAACGCGCCGCGGCTGAACGGTGGGAAGCCGGCGGTGAAATCGCCGACGGTGTTGCACCACGCGCTCGGCGCTGGGTCATCATCGACCAGCGTATCGATGAAGTGCGGGCTGCACCAATTCAGTTTACCCGAAACTTCGCTCGCTGGCCGCGGCTCGCCGTTGAGCAGCTGATAGGTCACAATCTGCGGCACCAGCGCGAGCGCGAAGACGACGAGTAGCGTGGCGTGGCCAATCGCCAGCCAGACCGCGCGCAGCGCCGCCCGCCGTCCGATGGCCTCAGCATAGTGTACCACCGCCTCGACAAGTGGGATGATCAAAAACAGACCGAGCTGCTCGCGAGTCATGGTCATCAGCCCGGCGATCAGCCCGAGCAGCGCCCAGTCCCGCAACGAGCGCCGCTCGCCGCTTCCCACCGCCGGGCGGGTGCGCTGCCAGACCCAGATAAAGAGCGCGACCAAAAAGAAGCCGGTGCTGTGAGCGAACGGCATCTGGACGAACATATAGAACACCAGCGGCGAGCTGAGCCAGACTGCGATCGTCGCCCAGCTTGCGGCGCGCTCGGAGGTGTAGCGCCGCGCCAGCTCGCGGCAGATCAGCAGCCCCAGCAGCCCGTAGAGCGCCGATGCGTAGCAGACCGCGCTGGTATACGGCCAGGAGTAGCCATCGGCGGCGATGCCAGCCCCGGCGCGGTTGGCGATCTGCACGGCGGCGTCTGCCAGGAGGAAGAACGGGGCCCACATGATCGCGCAGCCGATCGGCGCGACATTGCCGTACAGCCCGGTTTTGGCGCGGATGCGGTTGGGCTGGAGCAGGCTGCCCTCGATGCCCGAGCGCGGGTTGAGTTCGGCCATGTGGCGGTAGTCGTTAGCGAAGTCCAGGTCGCCGTCGAAGCGCAGCGAGCGCAGATAGACGTAGTACTGCACCTCGTCGGTGGCGTAGACGCGGGGATTGGCGATCGGCAGCAGCAGACAGAACAGCGCGGCGATCAACAGACCGCCGCCGAATCGCCGCGCTCGATGGGATGTTGTCGTGAGAGCTGCGTTCACATTGAATCAGTGCGGCGGGGGCGGGAA
>JAYUUK010000548.1:0-20213 GCA_043754595.1 Roseiflexaceae bacterium
GACGACCCGGCCATCGTCAAGGGGCTTGAGCAGATGCGGGTCTGGGCGAAAAATCGCACGCTGCTCTTCCCCTATAGCTTCGGCGATACGCCGGTCAAAGATCGTGGCGGCCAGAACGGCCAGAATAACTATGATCTGGTGATCAACGGGCAGCTCGGGATGTGGGTCGATAACGCGCTCCAGCAGGAGCGGGGCGGCATGCCGGATCTGTCGAGCATCCCCGTCAAACACATCCCCTATCCAAACGATGTCCTCGACCTGTTCGGCTACCAGCCGGCGGATGGGTATATCATCAGCGGCGGCACCGCCCACCCCAATGAGTCCTGGACCTGGATCGAGTGGTTGTCGCGGCAGAGCATCGATACTCCCGGCGCGCAGCCCGACCCAAACCGCATTCCAGCGCGGGTCTCGGTGGCCGAGGCCAGCGATTTTTGGAAGAAGCTCGACAAGCAGACCGCCGACTCCTACCGCTGGACGATCGCAAACGGCAAATCGACCCAGGCGCAGTTCGACTACCAGGTGCCTTCGGCGCTCTCGCAGGCGATCGGCGCGGTGCTGGGCGACCCAAAGACCGACGTGAAGAAGGCGCTGGCCGACGCCGTCAGGTCCATGAACGAGTCGATCGCGCAGAACCAGACCACGCCGACGCCCACGCCCGATCTCAACCCGGTGCTGGTGGCGACGCCCGAGCCGCAGCAGGCGGCCGACGGCGCGACCACCATCGTCTTCAATATCGGCTCTGGCTCGGCCACCGATCTGCGTCGCCTGGTGCGCGCCTTCCGCGAGCAGCACCCCGAAATCTTCGTCCAGCTCAAGACCATCACGTACACGGAGATCAGCCCTGACGCCAGCCCGAACACCACGCCGGCCGGGCCGACGTTCAGCAGCATCGCCAACGAGAGCGACTGCTTCGGCTGGGGCTCGCTGCCGACGAGCGCCGAGGACTTCGCCGCGCTGCTCGATGTGCAGCCGCTGCTGGACGCCGATGCCACCCTGCCGCAGGGCGAGTTCTCGCCGGCGCTGCTCGGCGCCTACCAGCGCGATGGCAAGCTCTACGGTCTGCCGCTGGCATTCTCGATGCGGACGCTCAACGCTAACCGCACCGCGCTGGATGAGAGCGGGGCTGCGGCACCGAAGGCCGCGTGGAAGCCGGCCGACTTCCTGGCATCGGCCCAGGCGCTGACCTCGGGCGAGGGCGACAAGCGGCGCTGGGGCTATGTGGCGCTCGGCGGCGTGCAGAACGATATGTTCTTCTTCATTGGGCAGTTTGGTGGGCGGCTCACCAGCGGCAGCGGCAAGGATCTGCGCGCCAGCTTCACCGACCCCAAGACCGTCGCCGCCATCCGCTGGTACCTCGATCTGGCCACCGTTCACAAGGTCACGCCGCCGCTGGCACTGCTCTACCGCCGCGACGACACGACCACGGTGGATAACTCGTACGACCTGGTGAACGCCAACCGAGCTGGAATGTGGTTCGACTACGGCTTCGGCGCGTACAGCCGCGAGAACAATGGCGGGACGCCGCCGCCCGTCGATGTGGTGGTCGGCCCGCTGCCGGTCGGCGGGGGCGGGGTTCACGGCAGCGACCTGTCGACCCGCGGCTTCTACATCTCGGCCAAGACCCAGCACGCGCCGCAGTGCTACGAGTGGATCAAATTTCTCACCGCCGACACGACCCAGATCTACAGCGGCGAGACCCCGGCTCGGGCCAGCGTGGTCGCCAGCGATGCCTACACCGCGCCGCTCAGCGGCGAGCAGAAGCAGCTAATCGCCGTGTACAACGAGGTGCTCAAGCAGCCCGGCACGCAGGGCGATGACCCGACGCTGTTCTACAGCGGTGCGATCGACCCCTACTGGCTCTGGAAAGCGATCGATGAGACGAGCAAGACCAAAGGCGACCTGGCCAAGGCGCTCGCCGACGCCGAGAAGCCGACCAACGCCTTCATCGCCTGCGTCGCGGGTGGCGGCAAAGCGCCAGACTGTGCGCTCCAGGCCGACCCAGACTACAAAGGCTACAACTACGAAGACCCAAACGGCGGCTCGCCGGGGGCATGACGCTATGATGCAACGAATACTGACGCTCCTGTGCCTCTGCGCCGTATTGCTCGGCGCCTGCGGCACCACCACCGGCACCGCCGTCCAGGAGCCACCGACGCCGACGCCGCTCCCGCCCGACCCGCAGCTTGAGCGGCCGACGTACACCGCAGCATCGGGCGAGATCGCGCGCCTGCTGGAGATCACCGCCCGCATCACCCCGGTGGATCTGGTGCGGCTCGCCTTCCGCCGCGACGGCCGGGTCAATACCGTCGCGGTCAAGCGCGACGATACCGTCAAGGCCGGCGACGTGCTGGCTGAGCTGCAGCAGGACGATGCGCTCGACGACCTGCGCAACGCCCAGGATGGGGTGACGCAGTCGCAGCGCGATCTGGTGACGGCGAAGCAGGCGCAGGCCAAGGACATTGCCGATAAAGAGCTTGGGCTGCAGAAGGCGCTCGATGACCTGGGGCTGCTGCTGCCGGGCGGCGACAAGGACCAGCTCAAGGCGGCGCAGCAGGCGCTCGCGGATGCGCAGCGCGAGCTCGTCACCACCCGCGACGACAAATCGTGGACGAAGACCAGCGCCGAGAGCGGGCTGGTGGACCGCGCCGACGCGCTCAAGAAATCCCAGACCGCCTACAGCGAGGCGTTTAACAATTGGGAGTGGGTCAAGAAATACGGCACAGACCCGAATAACCCGACTAAGCTGGACGAGAACGGCCGGCTGGTGCCGAACAAGCTGACCGACAAGCAGAAGCGCGAATTCGAGCAGGCGCTGGCCGACGCCGAGACCGCGCTGCGGGCCGCCGAGCGCACCATCGAGGATGGTGAGCGCACGCTGGATAAAGCGCGCGATGACGAGGTGGTCTCGATCCAGAAGGCCGAGGAGAAGGTCGCCAAAGCGCAGAAAGACGTTGATACGCTGATCGGCGGCAAAGGCTCGCCGGAGATCGTCGACGCGCGGCGCGCCATCGAGCAGGCCAAGCTCGCGCTGGCCGAGTCCAAAACTAAGACTTTCAACACCGAGGTCAAGGCGGTGGAGAACGCCAAGCGCGCGCTGGACAAGGCCAAGCGCAAGGTGGACGACGGCCGGATCATCGCGCCGCGCGACGGGCAGGTGCTCTCGGTGGCGGCCGAGCCAGGCGCGCAGGCCACCGCGTTCGAGCCGGCGATCGAGGTGGCCGACCCGAGCAAGCTGGAGTTCGCCGCCAACCTCGGGGCGGATCAGATGCGCCAGCTGAGCGAGGGGCAGCCGGTGGAGATCCGGCTGCTAACCAGGCCGGACCTAGTGCTGCCAGGGGTCATCCGCCAGATGCCAGCGCCGTACGGCACCGGCGGGTCGGGGGCTGTGCGCGATGTGGATCAGACCACCCGGATCACCGTGCTGGACGCGCTCGGCCAGGATCTGGTGCCGGGGCGCACCGTGGCCAAGATCCAGGTTGTGCTCGAAAAGAAAGACAAGGTCGTCTGGCTGCCGCCCGAGGCGATCCGCAGCTTCGAGGGCCGCTCGTTTGTGATCGTGCGCGAGGGCGACGCCGAGCGCCGGGTGACGATCCGTACCGGCATCGCCACCGCCGAGCGCGTCGAGATCGTCTCCGGCGTCAAGGCCGGCGATGTGATCGTTGGGCAGTAGCGAGTAGCCCAAAATCCTTTGCTGTGCTGGGTGCAGCGGGGGGCTGGGGGCGCAGCCCCCAGATTTTCCCTCCTCCGAATAGGAGGAATCGACCGCACTGCCGCAGGCGAAATGCGCCGCAGGCAAATAAAGGAATCCCCAATGAGCGATTTTGCAGCAGACCTGACCGAGCGCTTGCTGCGCTACGTCACCATCGATACCCAGAGCGACGAGCGCTCCACCACCGTGCCGAGCACCGCCATCCAGCTCGACTTGCAGCGCCTGCTGGTAGACGAGCTGACCGCGATCGGCGCGCAGGATGTGCGGCTGAATGCGCAGGGATTCGTGATCGCCACGATCCCCGCCACCGCGACCCAGCCCGGTCTGCCGCGCATCGCGCTGCTGGCCCACGTCGATACCGCCCCGGCGTTCAATGCGTCGGGCGTCAGGCCGATCGTCCACCGCAGCTACGACGGCGCGCCGATCGCGCTGCCAGATGACCCGTCGCAGGTGCTCTCGCCCGCGATCTTCCCGTACCTGGGCCAGAAGATCGGCGACGATATCATCACCGCTAGCGGTACTACGCTGCTCGGGGCCGACGACAAGGCCGGCGTGGCGATCATCATGACGCTGGCCAAGCACCTGCTGGCCCACCCCGAGATTGCGCACGGCGCGCTGCGGGTCTGCTTCACGCCAGACGAGGAGATCGGCGCTGGGATCAACCACCTCGATCTCGCCGAGCTGGATGTGGACTACGCCTATACGTACGACGGCGGCGGCATCGGCGACCTGACCTACGAGACGTTCTCGGCCGATAAGGCGATGGTCACCATCGACGGGGTCTCGACCCACCCTGGTACCGCGTTTGGCAAGCTGGTCAACGCGCTCAATCTGGCGGCCAAAATCATCGATGCGCTGCCGCAGCATACCCGCACCCCCGAGACGACGCAGGGCCGCGAAGGGTTCATCCACCCGTACGCGCTGAGCGGCACGGCGGCCCACGCCGAGATCTCGCTCATCCTACGCGATTTCAGCCGCGAGGGGCTTGCGCGCCATGGCGAGCTGGTGCAGGCGGTGTGCGCGGCGATCCAGGCCGGCGAGCCGAGGGCGCAGATCGTGTGTGCCATCACGCCGCAGTACCGCAACATGTACTACTGGCTCGAAGCTGACATGCGCCCGGTCGAGTATGCCAGGCGCGCGATGCAGGCGCTGTCGATCGCGCCGATCTCCGAGCCGATCCGCGGCGGCACCGACGGCTCAAAGCTGACCGAGCGCGGCCTGCCGACGCCAAATCTGTTCACCGGGATGCAAAACATCCACGGCCCGCTGGAGTGGGTCAGCGTTCAGGATATGGTGGCGGCGGTGGCGATGTCCGTCGAGCTGGTGCAGCAGTGGGCGCGCGAACCGCAGGCGTGATGCGCTGGGCTTATGGCAACTATCTATGCGTTTCTTTCTGACAGCTTTTACCGTGCTCACCGCGGCGCTGCGGCGGCTGCTGGCGAATTTCTGGCTGGTGCTGTGCGCGCTGCTGGCGCTGACGGCGGCGGTGGCGCTGGCGGTCAGCGTGCCGGTGTACGCCGAGGGCGCCAGCCTGCGGCTGCTCAACAGCGAGATCGGGCGCCAGGAGCGGCAGAGCGCGCGCTCGCCGTTCACGCTGCTGATCCGCTATATCGGCGCGTGGAACGGCCCGCTGGAATGGGAGGCGGTGGCCGGCGCCGATAGCGCGATCACCGGCAGCGGTATCCGCTCGCTTCAGCTCCCGGTCCAGGGCGTTGCCCGCCACGTTCGCACCGACCAGATGCGGCTGTTCCTGCCGCCAGACGCCGGCGGCGGGCAGAATCAGTTCGTCAAAAGCGTGCCGCTTGGATTTCTCACCGGGCTGGACGGCCAGATTATGCTGGTGGCCGGGAGCAGGCCCCGCGCGCTCACCGAGAAACCATCGGCGCAGCGGCCGGTGGAGGTGCTGGTCTCGCGCGCGCTGGCGGACGAGGTGGGCGTCAACGTCGGGGATAGGTTTACGCTGGTGGGCGCCGGCTCCGCGCCGGTCTCGTTCCCGCTGCTGGTATCCGGCATCTGGCAGGCCAAAAATGCCGCAGACCCCGCCTGGTTCTTCCCGCCGGCGAGCTTTAACGATGTGCTGCTGACCGACGAGGCGAGCTTCACCGGGCCGGTGGCCGGGGCGATGCGGCGCGAGGTGGCGCAGGTGGTCTGGAGCGCCAGGCTCAACGGCAATGGGCTGACCGCCGCCACCGCCGGCCCGCTGCTCGGCCGGATCAACGCGCTGGCCGCGCGCATGGGCGGCTTCGTGCCAGGGCTGCGGCTGGAGCAGAGCCCGGCCGACGCGCTCAACCGCTACGCCACCCAGGCGGCGCAGCTCACGCTCCAGCTGGCGGTGTTCAGCACGCCGATCCTGGCGCTGGTGCTGTACTTCGTCACGCTAGTGGCCGGGATGCTGGTCAATCGGCAGCGTGGCGAGATCGCACTGCTCAAAACCAGAGGCGTGCGCGATAGCCAGATCCTGGGGATGTATCTGGTCGAGTGGGGGCTGATCGGCGCGCTGGCGCTGGCGATCGGGCCGCTGGTCGGGGTGCAGTTCGCGATCGTGATGAGCCGAGTCACCAGCTTCCTGACCATCAGCGACAGCGTGCCGCCGCTGGCGGCCACGCTCACCTGGGAGAACGGCCGCTTCGCGTTCGGGGCGGCGGCGCTGGCGGTGATCGCAGCGCTGGTGCCGGCGCTGGGTGCCACGCGGCGCACGCTGGTGGACGAGCAGCAGCAGGCGGCGCGGGTGGCGCGCCCGCCGTTCTGGCAGCGCTTCTACCTCGATCTCCTGCTGCTGCTGCCGGCCGTCTACGGCATCTATGCACTGCGGGCCGGCAACGGCGTGTTTGGCAGCAGCGGCGACCCGCTGGCCAACCCGCTGCTGCTGCTGGTTCCGGTGCTGCTATGCTTCGCGCTCGGGCTGGTGGCGGTGCGCTGCGTCCCGTGGCTGCTCGAGCTGCTGACCCGGCTGGCGGCGCGGGTGAGCTGGATCGTGCCGCTGGTGGCGCTGCGCACGCTGGCGCGGCAGCCTGGCACCTACCGCGGCCCGCTGCTGCTGCTGATCCTGACCCTCAGCCTGGCGACGTTCAGCACGTCGATGGCCTCGGCGCTCGACGCAGGGCTGCTCGGGGCGCTGACTTACCAGGTCGGCACGCCGACCCAGCTGATCGAGACCGGCGAGACCAAGGCACCGGCCAAGCCTGGCGGCCCGGCCACCCCCGCACCCGCCGCGCCGGCCGAGCCGCGCTTTCTGTTCGTCCCGGTCTCCGAGCACCGCAAGGTGCCTGGCGTGCTGGCCGCCACCCGCGTCGGGACGTACGACGCCGTGATCCAGGGCGCGAGCGCCGGCAAAAACACCCAGCTCGTCGGCATCGACCGGGCCGACTTTCCGGCGGTGGTCAATCGTTTCGAGCGCGGCTGGGCCGGCGGCGAGCCGCTCGGCGGGCTGATGAACGCCCTGGCCAAGACCAGCGACGGGCTGCTGGTGAGCCGCGAGCTGTTGACCCGCGGCGTCAACGTCGGCGATCGGGTGACGGCGCTGGTGACGATCGCTGGTGACCGGCGTGAGGTCTCGTTCCGCGTGATCGGCACCATCGATCTGTGGCCGGGCTACTACCCGCAGAATGGCCCGATCGCCGTTGCGAACCTCAACTATATTTTCGACTCGATGAGCGGCCAGTACCCGTATGATGTCTGGATCGCGCGCGACCCGGCCGTCAGCGTGGATGCGATCGTCGCCGGGGTGCGGGCGCTGGGGATACGCGTGCTGGATCGGGTCGACACCGCCGAGTTGATCGCCGCCGAGCAGTCGCGGCCGCAGCGGCAGGGGCTGTTCGGGCTGCTCTCGGTGGGGTTTGTGGCGGCCGGGGCGCTGACGCTACTCGGCTTTGTGCTCGCCGGTCTGGTGAACGCCAGGCGGCGCGCGATCGAGCTCGGCGTGCTGCGGGCGCTCGGCATGCGCGGGCCGCAGAGCGGGCTGATCCTGCTGATCGAACAGGTGACGCTGGTGCTGGCCGGGATCGGCTGCGGCAGCGGGATCGGCGCGCTGGCCGCCACACTGGTGGTGCCGCTGTTCCAGGTGGGCGTCGGGGCGTACCCTGGGACGCCGCCGGTGGTCACCGACGTGGCGCTCGGGGCGGTAGCGCCGATCTACGCGGTGTTTGGCGTGGCGCTGCTGATCACGCTGCTGGCGCTCGGCGCGATCCTTGGGCGGATGCAGCTGTTCCAGGCGGTCAAGCTCGGCGATACGAACTAGTGCCAGCGTGGCCACAGATAGCCATAGATATCGCAATTCTACGTGAGTTCTCCAGGCGCGGAGCGCATAGGGGGTTTGGGGGCGCAGCCCCAAAGATCATCTCTTTTCTACTCTTGTTATTATCTAGGGTGGCGCGTTGCCAATTTTAGCCAGCGCGGAGCGCCTCAGAAACAGGTGCGAAGGGAGCGTATGACCGCGTTTATCTCGGCCGCAGGGCTGGTCAAAATCTATCAGGTGGCCGAGCTAGAGGTCGTCGCGCTCTCGGGTCTCGATCTCGACGTAGACCGCGGCGAGACGCTGGCGCTGGTCGGGCCGTCTGGCTCGGGCAAGAGCACGCTGCTGACGATGCTCGGCGGGCTGGATCGGCCATCTGCCGGACGGCTGACGGTTGATGGCCACGATCTGCTCAAGCTCAGCCCCGGCGAGCTGACCGACTATCGCCGCGATACGGTGGGTTTCGTCTGGCAGCAGACGACGCGCAACCTGCTGCCGTATCTGACGGCGCGCGAGAACATCGAGCTGCTGATGGGGCTCTCAGGCAATGTGCGCGGGCGGCGCGCGTGGGCCGATGAGCTGCTCGAAGCGGTGGGGATGCTCGAGTTCGCCGCGAGCCGCCCGCTGCAGCTCTCCGGCGGGCAGCAGCAGCGCGTCGCCATCGCTTGCGCGCTCGCCAACCGCCCGACGATGCTGCTCGGCGATGAGCCGACCGGCGAGGTGGATTGGCCGACGGCGCAGCTGATCCTCAAGCTGCTGCGCGACCTGCGCGAGCGCTATGGGCTGACGATCGTGATGGTGACCCACGACCCGCGCGTCGCCGAGCAGGCCGACCGGGTGATTCAGATCCGCGACGGGCAGACGAGCACCGAGACCCGCAACGTGGAGCGCGCCGACGCTGCGGCCGCCGCAAACGCGAGCTTCGCCCAGCGGCCTGCTGACGACCTAGTGGTGGTGGACCGCGCCGGCCGGCTGCAGATCCCGCTCGACGCGCGGGCGCTGGCCGGGATCGGGCGGCGGGCGCACGTCGAGCTGGTGGACGGCGGGATCATGATCCGGCCATCGGCGGACGGCGAGACCGAAGCGCTGCCGGTGGCGGACGACGCCGACGCGCTGTACGCGGCGCTGACCGACGAGCCGCCGCCGCCGGTGCGACGCCGCTGGTGGGTGCGCAAGGGGAGATCTGCGACGTGAGCGAGACGCCATACATCGAGATCGACGATGTCACGCGGGTGTTCCGCGTGGCCGGGCGCGATGTGACGGCGCTGCGCGATGTGACGATCGCGGTGCCGCGCGGCGCGTTTGTGGCGCTGATGGGGCCGAGCGGCAGCGGCAAGACCACGCTGATCAACCTGATCGGCGGGCTGGACCGGCCGACATCCGGCAGCGTGAGCGTCGGCGGGCAGCGGCTGGATCGCTTCGGCGACGATGGGTTGGCCGAGCTGCGCCGCTCGATCGGGTTTATCTTCCAGAGCTTCGCGCTGACGCCCACCGCCTCGGCCTACGAGAACGTCGAGCTTGGGCTACGCCTGGCCGGGCGGACGCCGCGGCGCGAGTGGGACGGCCGCATCCGGCGATCGGTCGCCGCCGTCGGGCTGACGAACTGGATCGACCACCGGCCATACGAGCTCTCCGGCGGGCAGCAGCAGCGCGTTGCCATCGCGCGGGCGCTGGTGACGCGGCCGCCGCTGATCCTGGCCGACGAGCCGACCGGCGACCTCGACAGCCGCACCGGCGAGCGGATCTTGGGGCTGCTGCGGGCGATGTGCGAGCGCGACGGCGTGACGATGGTGATGAGCACCCACGACCCGCAGGCGGCGGCCTTCGCCAGCGATATCTACCGTCTGCGCGACGGGGCGGTGGAGGCGCACGAGGTGCGCGGCTGAGAGGCTGACGCAGCTTGCTGCGCCCCTACGCCGGGCATTTCCTGCGCGTCGCGCTCACCCTCATTGTAGCCGCTGCATGGCCCCATACAGGCGAGACACGGGCCAGGATGGATGCCTTCCATCCTGGCCCGTGCCTCGCCCCTCCCCGCATGGCCCGCGCGGCATCGTCCGCGCCGACACTGATCGCCCGTCAATTGTCAATCGTTAGCGCCCGATCGCCGGCAGGTACACCCCGCGCTGCATCCGAATGGCGATGTTTGGCGTGGTGGCCGGGGCGGTGACGCTCACCAGCGTCGCGCTCGCCGCAATGAGCGTACTGGGGGCGAACGTCGTGGCGTAGCCCAACTGCGCCGTCTCCACCGCCGATGCTCCCACCATCGATTGGCTGTACGGCACCGCCGCCACGCGGTAGCTCCCGGTCGGCAGACCGGACGTGACGATGTACGTGCCGTCATTGCTGATGGAGCCGTACGTCATAAACGACCCAGCAGCATCGTACACCTCAATATAGCCAGCGGCGAACGGCGCCCCTGCCACGTCGGTCACCGTGCCGCTGATGGCTCCGCCCTTGGCGAGCGCTGCATCGATGCCGACCCGGTCGGTCGGCGCGGCGATGACCAGCGGCGTCGCCAGCGCGAGCGTCGGCTTGTCGTTGTAGTACTCATCGATGTAGCCTTGGGTATCGTCCCCGAAGAAGACACGGTAGCTGCCGCTCGCGATGGCGTCAGTCTGGTAGCCGCCGGTGAAGCTTATCCTGCCGCTCGATATGCTCTTCCCCGCTCCGTCGAATATCGTGACCCTGCCGCTGGTGATCGGCGCACCGGTAACGGCGTCGGTGACTTTGCCGAAGATGATGCTGCCGCGATCCATCGTCGCGTCGATGTTGGCGGCGATATTCGGTGCCGTCAGATTCAGCGCATCGGCCGCCGCCCCGCTCGTCCGGCCGTTGTAGTACTCGGTGACGTAGGCGCACGAGCGATTGCGGTCGTCCGCGTTGAAGCGCACGGTGTAGCGCCCAGATGGGAGCTCGCTGTCGGTGAGATACTTGCCATCGGCCTGCGTAGTCGCGGTGGCGGTGCGACCGCCGGTGCTATCGAGCACCTCGACGAACACGCCAGCGATCGGGTCGCCGGTGGCTGCGTCGGTCACGCGCCCGCTGACGGATGCGCCCTTGGCGAGCGACGCGTCGATGTTGCGCACCGTGGCCGGCGCGACGAGCGGGATGCGCGTCGCGTTGTTGAAGTCCGGCTGATCGTTGTAGGCCTCGGGGATGTATGCACTAGGTCGGAACAGCACTTCGTAGCTGCCGCTCGGCAGCGCGGTGGCGGTGTAGACGCCGCTGGCGTTGGTGTAGATATAATCCTGCACCGAGCCCGACTCGTTGCGGTAAAAGATCGTAATATCTTTCAGCGGCGCGCCTGCGCCATCGGTGACCCGGCCGGTGATCGTGCCGCCGACGCTCATCGTGAAGTTCACGCCCGCCGTGGCGCCGGGGGCGGTCACTGCGGCGGTCTGCTCGATGGAAATCAGGTTTTGGCCGCTTGGGGTCTCGACATTGACGCTGTACGATCCGCTGGCGAGGCCATCGATTAGATAGTTGCCGCTCGCGTCGGTGTAGTCGTAGCCGCTATCACCTGGCCCATTGGCCGAGACCTGTGCGCCGACGATCGGCAGACCGGTGGCGGCGCTGACGACTTTGCCACCGATGCTGCCACCGCGAGCGAGGGTGGCGTTGATGCCGCTCTGGACCGTCGGCGCGCTGACGACGAGTGCGGTGGCGGCTTCCAGCGACGGCTTATCGCTGTAATATTCGCCGTTGAACGCGCCCGAGTCGCCGAATTCGATTCGATAGCTGCCGTTCATCAGCCCGGGCCTGGTGGTGTAGCTGCCGGCCGCATTGCTGTAGCCGCTGGCCACCTGCGAACCTTCGCTGTTATAAACCGTGACCGGCACGTTATCCAGCGCGCCGACTCCTTCGCCGGTGACCTGGCCGCTGAACTGCGCACCGGCTGCGAGCTGTGCGTTGATGCCGACGACGGTGGCCCCGCTCGCGACGGCGACCGGCGTGGCGGTGAGCGCGCTCGGCTGGTTGTTGTACCACTCTGGCGCGTAGATCCCACTGCCCGGCTCGAACTTGAGCAGATAGCTGCCGGCGATCAGGTTGGGGATGGTGTAGACGCCTATGGCACTGGTGTAAGCGTAGCCGCCGCGCTGGCCGTAGGCGGTGTACGCCGAGACAAGGGTATTGGCCAGCGGCGCGGCGCCGTCGCCGGTGACGGTGCCACTGATCGTGGCGCTGCCGCTGTCGGCGGCGCACGATACCGGGCCGGGGGCGGCGTGGCTGATGGCCGGGCGGAGCGCGCCGAAGCTGGCCACCGCGAGCAGGATCGCAGTGAGCGCCACTAGGGGAGATGGTCGTCGCATAGAATCCTCCTTGATTTAGATTCCTTGATTTAGATTCATTGTACTCTAAAGTGAGGGGCTCGCGGGCGCGGCCCGTCGGGATGCGCGACCGGCGCGACGTAGGCAGCGGGGGTGCGGCGGCCGGGTACCCTCTGGGTGTCCCCGAGATCTCCCCCTTTCCTCTCCTATAGCAATCCTACGTGCGTTGTCAACGCGCGAAGCATAGAGCGGGGGTTTGGGGGCCGGGTACCCTCTGGGTGCCCCCGAGATCTCCCCCTTTCCTCCGCTGATAGGATTGCTATAGGAGCCGCTATAGCAGGACATTTCCATGCTGCTGCGCAGCAGCAATAAAAACAGTGAACCGCGCTGCCGTAGGCCGAAACAGCGCGCAGCAGGCGAGGGAGTGGAGGGCATCCCGCCGACGGCGAAGTTGACGATCGCAGCAGACATCGTTAAGATAGCGAGATGAAGTGTGTGATCATCGCAAATGCGCCTGGCCTGGACGCCGCGCCATACGCCCCGCTGATCGCCGCCGCCGATCTGCTGCTGGCGGCGGACGGCGGCGCGCTGCCGCTCATCCGGCTCGGCCACATGCCGGAGACGGTGGTGGGCGATCTTGACTCGCTCGACGCCGCGTCGGTGGCGCTGCTGGCGGACGCCGGCGTGGCCATCGACCGGCACCCGCGCGCCAAAGATGAGACCGACCTGGAGCTCGCGCTGCTGCTGGCGGCCGAGCGCGGCGCGGCGCAGATCCTGGTGCTCGGCGCGCTCGGCGGGCGCTGGGACCACACGCTGGCGAACGTGGCGCTGCTGGCGCTCCCCGAGCTGCGCGGCCGCGATGTGCGCCTGCTGGACGGCGACCAGACGCTGTACCTGGTGCGCGAGCGCGCCGAGCTCGATGGCCACCGCGGCGACACGATCTCGCTGGTGCCGCTCACCGGCGCGGTCCACGGCATCACCACCCGCGGGCTGCAGTACGCGCTCGAAGACGCCACGCTCAGCTTCGAGCGCGCGCGCGGCGTGAGCAATGTGCTGCTCGATCCGCCCGGCGCGGTGTCCATCCGCGATGGGCTGCTGCTGGTAATCCACCACGATGACGGCGGCCGCCACCAGTTTGACCCGCCGGGGGGCATTGATGACTGACAGCTACCAGAATCTGGCACGCTTCTACGACCTGGACCACGCCGGCTTCGGCGACGACGTGCCGTTCTACCGCGAGCTGGCGCGGCGCACCGGCGGCCCGATCCTCGAGGCGATGTGCGGCAGCGGCCGGCTGCTTGAGCCGCTCGCGCGCGATGGGCACCAGCTGATGGGCGTCGATAGCTCGGCGTCGATGCTCGACCTGGCACAGGCGCGGCTCGACGCCGCCGGGCTGCGCGAGCAGGTGCGGCTGGCCGAGGCCGATATCCAGCGCACCCCGCCGGGCGGACCCTACGCGCTGGCGATCGTGGCGCTCAACTCGCTGATGCACCTCACCACCACCGCAGCGCAGCTCGCCGGGCTGGCCGCGCTCCACCGGGCGCTCGCGCCCGGCGGGCTGCTGGCGATCGACCTGTTCAACCCCGAGTCGCGCGCGCTGGCCGAGTACGATGGCGCGCTCACGCTCGATCGCTCCTTCGCGCTGCCTGATGGGGCGCAGGTGCAGAAGCTGGTGGCGCAGAAGACCAACACGGCGCGCCAGCTGCTCTACGTGACCTTCAACTATGATGAGATCGCCGCAGACGGGGCGCTGCGCCGTACGGTGCAGACCATGACGCTGCGCTGGATCTACCGCTACGAGCTGGAGCATCTGCTGGCGCGCGCCGGCTTCGCCATCGATGCGATCTACGGCTCGTACGAGCTCGACCCGTACGAGGCTGGCTCCGAGCAGCTGCTGGCCGTCGCGCGGCGGCTCGATACCGAGTGAGGAGTGGCAATGTCTGATGAGCTGCCGTGGTCGTTCACCACCCGCCTGATCCACGATGGCGAGCGGGCCGACGCCCCGCCCATCCCGCCTTCGGCCACGCCGATATACGGTGCGACCACCTACGTCTACCGTGACGCGGCCGAGTGGGAGGCCGCGATCGTCGGTAACGGCTATGTCTACGGGCGCAACACCAACCCGACAGTCGCGGCCTTCGAGCGCGCGATGCTGACGGCCGAGGGCGGCGAGTGCGCCGTGGCCTATGCCACCGGCATGGCGGCCATCCACGCCGCGCTGCTGGCGGCCGGCACCCCGAGCGCCACCGGCTTCCCCCACCCGCGCGCCATCCTGGCGGCCCGCGATATCTACGGCGTCACCCAGGTGTTGCTGGAGAAGGTGCTGACCGCGCAGGGCACGCGCGTCGCCTTCGTCGATATGTGCGATCTAGCGGCGGTCGAGCGCGCGATCGCCGACTTCGGCCCCGATGTGCTGCTGGCCGAGCAGCTCTCCAATCCGCTGCTGCGGGTGGTAGATGTGGCGCGCCTTGCGGCGCTGGCCCGCGCCGCCGGGGCCAGGCTAGTGGTCGACAACACCATCGCCACGCCGATCGTCGAGCGGCCGCTGACGCTGGGGGCCGACATCGTGGTCCATAGCGCCACCAAGTATCTCGGCGGCCACGGCGATGTCTCAGGCGGCGTGGCGGTCGCCCGTGGCGCGGCGATCGAGGATGGGCTGCGCGGCGCGATGAAGGTCCTCGGCGCGACGCTCGGGCCGTTCGAGGCGGCGCTGCTGCTGCGCGGCATCAAGACGCTGTCGCTGCGAGTTCGGCAGCAGTGCGCCAGCGCCGCCCGCGTCGCGTCCTACCTCGCCGAGCACCCACGGGTGGCGCACGTCAATTATCCGGCGCTGCCTGGCCACCCGCAGCACGCCCTGGCGCAGCGCGCGCTCGGCGGCTGCGGCGGCGCGATGGTCTCGTTCACGCTGCGCGATGATACGCGGGCAGCGGCCGACGCGCTGCTCAACCGGCTGCGGCTGATCCTGCCGGCCACCAGCCTCGGCGATATCTACACGCTCGTCAGCCTGCCGGCCATGGCCTCGCACCGCGACCTGACGGCCGAGCAGCGCGCTGCCTGCGGCATCTCCGATGGGCTGGTGCGGCTCTCGATCGGCATCGAGGATGCAGACGATATCCTGGCGGACCTCGGCGGCGCGCTGGCCTAGCGCAGTGACGATTGAGCGATTGACCAATCGATGATTGCCGGACGCGAATTCGGATGCGCTAGCTGATCGCCATCCGGCTTCTGCATCTGCTGGTGGCGCCTCGCCGCATGTCATGCTGATCGGCTCCCGCTGAGACGCCTATGGCCGCCGACGTGTGCCGCGAAGCATCTGTCCACGCGGGCGATCGGCGCGCGTGGGATCGCGGGTGATGTGTCCCAGGATGCGGTATCGGCACAGACGCTTCGCAGGGAGTTCATCTGGCGGGCAGGGCATGATTGGGCGCTCGGCGTGACATGCGGTGCGGGGCACCGCGCGGACGGCGGCCAGCAGCCCATCGGCCACCGCCCGCGCCGCGCCGACGGCGAAGCCGAGCTGGCTCATCGCCATCTGCACCAGCACCGTGTCATGTTTACCTGATAAACCGCTATCTTGTACGCGCACGATTATCGAGGGTGGGATATTGCCGTAAAACCCACGTATAATATCCGCATCGAAATCTTCATCCACGAGCCATTGGATTGAGCCCGTCATGAATTTGCCCGGCGAGCGAGAAGCCGCTCACGGATTCCGTTGGTAGGAGATCGGAGTATTATCTCACGATCTGCCGCTTCATTTTTCTGGCGACGTTCAGCTAAGTAGGTCTCTACTTCATCCATGTTCTGCAGGTAGTAGGTGATCACGGCATAGATATCAGCGAGCAACGTCGCTGGATATTTATAGTGAATAGTTTCGGGTATGCTTCCAAGCTGAAACGCCGTGATGATGGTCTCTAAACGAACACGGGTGCCGGCGACACGGAAAACACCATCGGCATCGCGCTCGATAGGGGGAAGTGTGGGAATAAGCGTATCCATGGCACTCATTGTAGCCTCATTCCGTGTGTTGAGCTTTCGTACAGTATAGCAAATATTGGTGCTCATCGGCGATTGGGCGGTGGCAGATCGAGCGCGACCACAGGGTTTATCCGGCCATCGCGGCCAGGTAGCGCCGCAGCAGCAGCGGGAAGGCCGTCTCGCGCCAGAACGGCGGGTAGACCATTCCGCTGGACATGCCGCCGTGGGCGTAGCGCGCCACGAACAGCGGCTCGTCGCGCTCGAGCGGCGCGCCGGTGAGCCGCAGGTAGGCCGCCGCGATGAGCGCCTCCAGCTGCGCAGCGCTAGTTGGCGGCGCGAGCTCGCCGAGCGCGGCGGCCAGCTCATCCCAGAGGTACGGGTCGCCGCGCAGCCCCCAGGTCTGGGGCTTGGGGGCGAACAGCGCCGCGATGCTATTTGGCCGCTCGCCGCTCACGTGTACCCACGCCATGCGCGACTCCTCGCCGCGCAGCAGGGCGGCGATGGCGGGCTGCCGCGTGGCCTCGGCGATGGCGGCGGCGGTGCGCCCGGCGGTGTCGCGCCGCTGATCAGCCACAGCCGCTGTGGCGCGATCCCGGTGCCGGCGTCGTGTCGTAGGATCGGCCAGATCTCGGCCTCGATCACGTCGCGCGCGTCGCTCATGGTCGCCCCTCCTGACTATGGGCGGCGAGCCACGCGCCGGCGGCTTCGGCGCTCTCGAATAGGCCGAAGAAGACATCGCGCCGCTCCTCGGCCAGCAGATCGGGGAAGCGGCGGCTGAGCGTCACCCGCTGCGGGTCGTAGACCACCGCGAGCCGGATGCGGTAGTTGCGCAGCTTCTGCACTATCGCGCCGGCCTCGCCCGAGCTCAGGTCGAAGAAGCGCGGCGGCAGATTGGCGGCGTACAGCAGCGCCGCCTCGGCTCCCTGCGCGAAGCACTCCTCGATCAGCCGGTCGACGTCGGCGGCGGTATGGAGCCAGGGAGTGTCGGGCGCGCCATTGATGTACATGGGCGATCCTCTCGAAGTGGATACATCGACGACTGCACGCACGGCTCCCTCAGCCCTGGTCGCGCAGCATGGCGAGCGTCGCGCCATCCGGCCGCCCGTCGAAGTAGGCGTCCAGCACGCGCGCGAACGGCGAGTCCTGACCGGCGACGGCGGCGAAGAGCGTCATCGATGACCGCAGCTTGGCATCGTCTGGCGCGCCGAAGATCGCGGTGGCGGAGCGCCCGCTGAGCGCGAGCAGCGCTTCGGCGCAGGTGCGAAGCCGCTCGCCGAGCAGCGGGTGGTCCAGGTAGGCGCGCGCCTCGGCGGCGCCGGCGATGGCGTAGCGCCGCGATGTGGCGCTGTGACCGAGCCCGGCGATCTGCGGGAAGATAAACCACATCCAATGGGTCCGCTTGCTGCCGGCGCGCAGCTCGGCGAGCGCGGCGGCGTAGATCGGCTCCTGCGCCTGCACAAAGCGCCCGAGACCGAACGTGTCCGGCGCCTCGCTGCCGCCTGGTGTCTCTGGCATAGCTACCTCCGGGTCACGGGTTGAGGGCCTCGTTCTCGGCGGTGGCGAGGTAGACCACCCGCTCGGCGATGTTGGTGGCACGGTCGGCGGCGCGCTCGAGCGCGTGGGCGATCATCAGCAGATTCTCGGCGGCGTCGAACAGCCGCGCATCGCCAAGAACGGCAGCGCGGACCGCGCGCCCCACCGCGTCCTGCGCCGCGTCCGCCGCGTCGTCCTCGGCGGCTAGCGCGCGCGCTGTGGCCACATCGTCGGTCAGGAAGGCGACGATCGCGCCGTCGACCATGCGCAGCGCGATCTCGCCGAGCGCGGTCAGCTCGGGCGGAGCCGCCAGCGCCGGGTCGGTCTGCGTCAGGCGCCGCACCCGCCTGGCGATCTGCTTGGCGTAGTCGCCGATGCGCTCCAGCTCGCCGGCCACGCTCACGGTCATCAGGATCAGCCGCAGGTCGCGGCCGACCGGCTGCTGCAGCGCGATGATCCGCAGCGCGCGGTTCTCGATCGCCATCTGCCGCGCGTCGATATCCTCGTCGGCCACGGTCAGCTCGCTGGCCGCGTGCTTGTCGCCGAGGCGCAGCGCCTGCACCGAACGCCGCAGCGAGGTGGCGGCCATCCGATGCAGGCCGGTGAGCTCGTCGTTGAGGCGTCCAAGGTCGTTCTGGTAGCGCTGTCGGCCCATGGTGTCACCTCAGAGAGCCGGGCAGGTTTGTCCACAGATAGGCACAGAGAGTCGGACAGATACCGGGCAGATTATCCGCTCATCCACGCGAATACCGGGCAGCTCATCACTTCATTGTTTCACGCGCATCTCGGCGATCACCCGGCCGAGCTCGGCGAGCGCCAGCAGCGGGTCTGGGCCGAGCGGCGGGCCGAAGCTGATGTGGCGCGCGCCGGCGGCGATCAGCGCTTGGAGCCGCGGCAGCAGCTCCTCGCCGCGCCCGGCGATGCCGATCTTGAGCATGCGCTCGTCCACCATACGCCGCGCCTTGGCCAGATCGCGCTCGGTCTGCACTGCGCGCCCGATCGGCTCCATCTCGGCGCGGGTCACGCCGAGCCGTCCCAGGATCGTATCGCTCAGCGCGGTGCTATAGTACGCGATCTTGTCGCGCAGCGCATCCTCGGCCGCCTGCCGGTTCGCGTCGACTGAGACCCAGATGCAGGCCGCCAGGTCGATAGCGGCCGCGTCGCGCCCTGCCGTCGCCGCGCCTTCGACCACCCGCTGTGCCACCTCGGCGTAGCTCTCTGGCGGGAACAGCAGCGGCAGCCCGCCGTCGGCCAGCTCGCCGATCATCGCGTGCATCTTTGGCGACGTCGCGCCGAGGTAGATCGGGATGGCGCGGGCGTCGAAGCGCAGATAGGCCGCCTGGTCCCAGCCCTCTGGCCCGCGCTCGCCGGCGAACAGCGCCCGCAGCGCGCGGATCGCGCTCGCGGTGGTGCCGAGCGGCTTGGGGTGGGGCAAGTTGACCCAGTCGAAGAACTCGCCGGCTCCGGCCGCGATGCCGAGGCTGAACCGCCCGCCGCTCAGCTCGTCGAGCGCTGCGGCCTGCATCGCGATCTCGGCCGGGTGCATGCTGTACGGGTTGACGACGCAGGTCCCGATGCCGATCCGCGCGGTGGCCAGCGCGCAGGCGCTCAGGATCGGCCAGCAGCCGCGCAGAAACAGGTCGTCGCTGACCCAGATCTGGTCGAAGCCGGCGGCCTCGGCAGCGCGCGCCAGCCGCGGGTACTCGGCTACCGGCAGGTCGTTGTTCAGGCGGATGGAGAAACGCATAGCATTGACTATTGACTATTGACTATTGCAACTGCCTCGATCTCGACCAGCATCGCCGGGTCGATCATCTCGGCGCGCACCAGGGTGTTGGCCGGGCGGATCGCGCCGAACACCTCGCCGTGGGCGCGGGCCACCGGCTCCCAGTCGGCGATGTTGCGCACGTAGATCCGTGTCCGCACCACGTCGCTCAGCGATGCGCCGGCCTCGACGAGCGCCGCCTCGATCTTGCGCAGGATGTAGGCCGCCTGCGCGCCGGGGTCGCCAGGGTGCTGCACCGCGCCGCTAGCGTCGGAGGCCGTAGTCCCAGAGACGTAGACCGTCGCCCCGGCGCGCAACGCCCGCGAGTACCCGGCCAGCGCCTCCCACGGCGTCCCGCTGGAAATCTGCTGTCGTCGCATAGAAGTGTCGCTTTCTGCTAGAGCAGTCACAAACTGCATTGTCTGCACGGGCATTGCTTCGCATCAGAACGCCGTGTTCGTCAATTGTCAATACCCGGACGCCACGCTCACTCAGCGGCGATCTCGATCAGCAGCGCGCCGTACGGTTCGAGCGTCAGCGTCAGGGCGGCGAGATCGGCGCGCGCGCAGCGCAGCTCACGGAACGGCGCGCTGCTGAGCATGTTGCACAGCGTGACCTGCTCCGGCAGCTCGAGCTTGTCCACCGGCAGCTCGAACTCGGCGGTGTGCGCCACCGCGCCGACGTGGACAATCGCCATCAGATGCTGCCGCCCCGATCGCCGCAGCACGA
>JAYUUK010000549.1:0-6706 GCA_043754595.1 Roseiflexaceae bacterium
CGGTCAAAAAAGCAGTTTTTGGAGGGGAACCCTCCAAACCTCCGCGCTGCGCACACGGCACCGCGTGATGCAATTAACCTAGTCATAGTTCAATAGTCAATAGTCAACAGTCAATGGGCTACTGACGAGCGGCTCGCCGAATGCCATGGTGTAGCGCTCAGCAAACTCGTCAGGCGTGTAGCGGTGCTCCTGCCCGCCGCGATGCTCGATGCAGTATGCCGCCGCCAGCGCCGCTATCCGCCCGCACGCTGCCAGATCCAGCCCGCGCGCCAGCCCGAACACCAGCCCGCCGAGATACGCATCGCCGGCCCCGGTCGGGTCGAGCACCTCGCTCGCTGCGGCCACCGGCACATCGATCCGATCGCCGCCGTCGCGCAGATAGATAGAAGATCCGGCGGCGCCGCGGGTCACGATCGTGGTCGGCGCGCTGTCGATCAGCTCGGCCTCGGACATGCCGGTGGCGCGCGACATCATGCCGAACTCGTACTCGTTGCCGACGAGGTAGCGCGCGCCGTACAGCCCATCGCGGATCTGCTCGCCGCTGAGCCGCGGCGTCTGCTTGCCTGGGTCGAAGAGAAACGGCACGCCGAGCGCGCGGCACTCGCTGGCGCAGCGGCTCATGGCGTCGGGGTCTGTCGGCGAGATCACGACCAGATCGTCTGGGGTGAGCGCAAGGTCGTGTAGCGAGAGGTCGCGCGAGCGGGTCATCGCGCCGGGGTAGAACGCCAGGATCTGATTATTCAGCCGGTCGGTGTTGATGAAGCACGATGCGGTGAACTCATCCTGGAGCAGCGCGATCGCTGCGGTGTCGATCCCCTGCTGCTCCATCCAGGCGCGGTACTCGGCAAAATCCTGCCCGGCCGAGGCCATGACCCGTGGGCGCTCGCCGAGCAGCGCCAGGGTGTAGGCGATGTTGCCAGCCACACCGCCGCGCATGCGCCGCATCGAGTCCACCAGGAAGCTGACGGTCAGGGTATGCAGTTTCTCCGGCACAATATGGTCCTGAAAGTTGCCGGGGAAGGTCATCAGGTAATCATAGGCGAGCGATCCGGTCACGACGATACGCACGAGCATCTCCTTCATCCGTAAGTTTGGCGCGCGAGCGCCGATGTTGCGCCGAGCAGGTCGATGGACGCCTCGGCGGCCGATACGCTCAGCGTCCCGAGCGTATCGGCCGGGGTGAGAAAACAGCGCCGCAGCAGCGCGGACACATCGCCCGCCTGACCGACGAGCCGCCTGGCGGTCTGCCCGACGCGCTCAACCAGCGCCTGCGGCGTGGTGCGGCTGACCTGCTCGGCCTGCACCGGGCAGATCGCCAGCCCGAACGCGCCGCCGCGCTCCAGAAATGCCGCCACCTGCGCGGGGTCTGCGCTGGCGCGGCGGGCGGCCGCCGGCGTGATGATCACCACATCGAACGGCAGATCCAGCAGCCGCGGCCAGGCAGCGCCGCCGCCGGCCAGGATGCCGCGCGCGCCCTCCAGCCCGTCTAACACGGTGTGCAGCCGCTCGCCGAGCACCTCCCAGCTGTAGGGGAAGAACGGGATATCGCCCATTTCGAACAGCGGCTCATCGAGGCAGATCAGCGTCGGCAGCTTGAGCTCGCGCAGTAGCCGCTCCT
This sequence comes from Roseiflexaceae bacterium, assembly GCA_043754595.1. Classification (GTDB taxonomy): domain Bacteria; phylum Chloroflexota; class Chloroflexia; order Chloroflexales; family Roseiflexaceae; genus JAYUUK01. The sequence continues at coordinate 1,619 of JAYUUK010000549.1, forward strand.
GCCAGGCGGCGCGCAGCTGGATGTGCTGTGCCAGCGCCTCGAACAGCTTCTCGTCGTAGAGGATCGGCCGGCGCGCCTGGTCGGTCAGCAGCGCCGCCGCCGAGATCGGCCCGAGCACATGGCCCTTGAGCAGCGCCACATCGCGCAGCAGATCGCGCTGCCGGATCACCTCGGTCAGCCCGAGCGACATATCGGCGGCCAGCGCGCCATACAGCGGCGAGCGCGTCAGGTAGGCGATCTCAAGCCGACTGATCTCGCGCCGCGCCAGCTCGGTATCGACCTCTGGCAACTGCTGCCCCTCAGGGAAGACGACGCCGGGGAACCCGATCGCCATCTGGGTCAGGCTCTGCTCGCTGGCGGCGCGGCGCGGCAGCTGCGGCCAGGCGAGGATCGGCCCGGCCCGCCGCGCCAGCTCGAACGCCGGGCCGACATGCTCGTGCGGCAGCGCCCCGTGGAGCAGCGGCAGACAGGCCGGCTCGATCGTCAGGCGGCCGGTCATCGCCGCGCCGCAGCGCCCGCTTGACTGACCATCGCCGCCAGGGTCTCGCCGTATGGCGGCAGCGCCGCGCCGCGCTCAGTGATGATCGCCGCGATCAGCGCGTGCGGCGTCACATCGAAGGCCGGGTTGAACACCGCCACCCCTTCTGGCGCGATCCGCGTCCCGGCGATCGTCGTCAGCTCGTCGGCGTCGCGCTCCTCGATCGGGATCGCCGTGCCATCGGCCACCGTCAGGTCGATCGTCGATGTGGGCGCGGCGACGTAGAACGGGACGCCATGGGCCTTGGCGAGCACCGCTAGGCTGTAGGTGCCGATCTTGTTGGCGCAGTCGCCGTTGGCGGCCACGCGGTCGGCACCGACCAGCACGCAGTCCACCATGCCGCGCGCCATCAGCCAGCCGGCCGCGCTGTCGACGATCAGCGTGGTGGGGATTCCATCGCGCAGCAGCTCCCAGGCGGTCAGCCGCGCGCCCTGCAGCACCGGCCTGGTCTCGTCGGCGTAGACGTGAATCGGGCGGCCAGCGGCGTGGGCGCTGCGGATCGGCGCGAGCGCGGTGCCGTAGCCCGCCGTGGCCAGGCCGCCAGCGTTGCAGTGGGTCAGGACATTGCCGCGCGGCGGGATCAGTGGCGCGCCGTGGTCGCCGATTGCGTGGCACATGGCCAGGTCCTCGGCGAGGATGGCATGGGCCGCGCTGAGCGCCGCCGCCGCCGGGCGGTCGCTGGCCAGCGCCGCCGTCAGCACCCGCTCGGTGGCCCAGGCCAGATTGACGGCGGTTGGCCGCTGGCTGTCCAGCAGCAGCTTAGCCGCGCGCATGCGCCGCACCGCGTCTGCGGGTGGCCCGGAGGCGGCGATCGCCATGCCATACGCGGCGGCGCACCCGATCGCCGGCGCGCCGCGCACCTGCATGGTCTTGATGGCGCGCGCCACATCCTCGACGCTGCGGCACACGATCGTCGCCAGCTGGCCGGGGAGCAGCCGCTGGTCGATCATGCAGACCGCCTCGCCCTCCCACCAGACGGTCTCAAACTGCCGCGTGTGATTATCCATAGTCTTTTTTCGCCGCGTCAGCACGTTAAGACAGCGTTACAATCGTCCATTATAGCATAGCCGGTGCTCGCGCATAATCTATCACAGCGGCTGACACTATGCTATACTAGATCGGTATGCGGCTCACATTTCTCGGCACCGGCACATCGATGGGTGTGCCGATCATCGGCTGTACCTGCGCGGTCTGTCGCTCGTGCGATCGGCGCGATCGGCGTCTGCGCACATCTGCGCTGCTGACCGATGATAAGCGCGCGATCCTGATCGACGCCGGGCCGGATTTTCGCGAGCAGGCGCTCTCGGTGGGGCTCGATCGGCTCGACGCGGTGCTGCTGACCCACGCCCACGCCGATCATATCGCCGGCCTGGACGACCTGCGCCCGCTCAACTTTCGCCAGCAGGCCGCGATGCCGCTCTACGGCGACGATGCGACGCTGACGGCGGTGCGCGAGCGCTACGCCTACGCCTTTGGCGAGACGTCGTCTGGCTCGACGCGGCCAGTACTCGCGCTCGAGCCGCTGACCTATCACCGGCCGTTCGCGGTGGCTGGGCTCGAAGTCGTGCCGCTGCCGGTGCAGCATGGGAGCTGGACGATCAGCGGGTTTAGGGTCGGGAACCTGGGCTACGTGACCGACGCGAGCGCGCTCGCTCCCGAGACGCTGGCGGCGCTGCGCGGGCTCGATATCCTGGTGCTCAACGCGCTGCGCATCGAGCCGCACCCGACGCACTTCTCGCTCGCCAAGGCGTTGGCGGTCGTCGAGCAGCTCGGGCCGCGCCTGGCATTCTTCGTCCATATCAGCCACGAGCTTGGCCACGCGGCTGGCGACGCACTGCTGCCAGATCACGTGCGCCTCGCCTACGATGGGCTGACCGTCGAGATACGCTAGCGCCTGGCGCTACGGTGCAGGATAGATTATGCGGATCGCAATCGACGCCCGGCTCAACGCATATCGGCAGGGGGGAATCCCGCAGTATACGCGGCAGCTCCTGACCGCGCTATCCAACCTCGGCGGCGAAGATCGCCTGATCAGCCTGCAGCACCCCGACCTCCAGCGGCCGCTGATGGTGGCCGACAACGTGGCTCGCCGCACCGTCTTTACCCCGCCGCACCATCGGCTCGAACGCTGGACGCTGCCGGTCGAGATCGCGCTGGCAGGCCCCGATCTCATCCACTTCCCGGATTTTATCGCCCCGCAGTACCGCTCAGCGCCGGCGGTGGTCACCATCCACGATCTAGCGTTTCTGCGCTACCCCGAGATCCTCGATGAGGACGCGCGCGCCTACTACGAGCAGGTGCGGCAGACGGTGCGGCACGTCCAGGGGATCATCGCCGTCTCCGAGGCCACCCGCCAGGATATCGTGCAGTATCTCGACGTCGACCCCGAGCGCATCGATGTGATCTACGAGGCCCCGGCGCCGATCTACGGCCCGATCGCGCTACGCGACGGCGAGGCGCGGGTGGTGGGCACCACGCCGCTGACCGCCGGGACGTTTCTGCTGTTCGTCAGCACTATCGAGCCGCGCAAAAACCTGCCGACGCTGCTGCGCGCGCTGCGGGTCTGTCTGGATCGCAGGCCCGATCATGGCTACCGGCTGGTGGTGGCTGGCGCGCGCGGTTGGCGCGACGATGAAGTCTTCGCGACTGTGCGCGACCTCAAGCTTGAGCCGCATGTGATCTTCAGCGCCACCGCCGGGCAGTACGATCTGCGCTGGCTCTACAACGCCTGCCGGATCTACATCAACCCGTCGCTCTACGAGGGGTTCGGGCTGCCGCTGGTGGAGGCGATGGTCTGCGGCGCGCCGTGTCTGGCAGCGGCCACATCGAGCCTGCCGGAGGTCGGCGGCGATGCGGCGCGCTACATCGCCCCGCTGAACGTGGCGGCCTGGGCCGACGCGATCGAGACCCTGTGGGACGATGACGCCGCCCGCGCCGATCTCAGCCGCCGCGGTAAGATCCAGGCGGCGCGCTTCTCCTGGGCGCTGGCCGCGCGCGAGACGCTGGCCGTCTACCGCCGGGTGGTCGGCGGCGGCGAGATCGGCCCGCGCCGCAGCGGCTCGATGATCCACCCGCCGGCGGTGGTTGCCGCTGGCCCGCCGCGCTGCGAGGCGTGCGGCCATGAGCTCACCCACGGCACGGTGGAGCCGCAGACCGCCATCGCGCTCATCGCCCCCGAGCGCGCCGCGATCGCGATCGACGCGCAGGCGCTGGTCTGCCCAAACTGTGGCCGCGTCGCGCTGGCCGGCTCGCGCCAGGCGCCAGTCGCCGATGACCCGCTGCCGACGCTGCCGATCGAGGAGGTCGACGTGCTGCTGATCGAGGAGCTCGAAGAGCTCGCTGCGCTGCCGATCGAGGAGCTCGAAGAGCTCGCTGCGCTGCCGGTCGCTGAGCTCGACCCGCTGTCGGTCGCTGAACTCGACCCGCTGCCGGTCGCTGAGCTCGAAGAGCTCGTCGCGTCGCCGATCGAGGAGCTCGACCCGCTGCCGGTCGCTGAACTCGACCCGCTGCCGGTCGCTGAGCTCGAAGAGCTCGTCGCGTCGCCGATCGAGGAGCTCGATGCGCTGCCGATCGACCACGCCGACGAGAACGGCCTGTCGCCGACCGATGTGCACGAGGCTCAACCGGATGAGATACTGGTCCAGGTCGAGTCAGCGCCAATTGCTCCCGCTGCGCCGCCGGCCGCCAGCAGCCGCAAACGCGGGTCCAGCCGATCCTCCCGGCGGCGCTGAGACGCATCCTCGCAACCCTACCTAGTACGTTGGAAACGCGCGCAGCGCAGAGCGGGGGTTTGGGGCTTGCACTGCGCGCAGTCGAAGGGGCGCAGCCCCCAAGATCATCCCTTTCTCCTCAGAGCACGCATATTCCTGATGTGTCGGCAATGTGCCATTCCTGCGGAAACGTATCTCGCTCATCGCCGAGTTGGGCGGCTTCTTTCACGGTTGTACAGTTAATCATCGGATTGGGACCTTGAGCATTGTGGTATGATTATGTGAGCAGAATCTAAGAGGGTGTCTAATATCCTGCTCATCTTCGCCGAGTATGGTAGACTTTCAGCTATGAAGACACGCTATGACACGACACAACTGGATAGGATGCACGTACGGCGACAGATGCGCGTGCGTTAGTTGGCATAGTCATCCTTGGTTTCACCCCTAATCACCTTTTTGCAGCATCGGGAACGCATGTTTTCAATACCGGGAAAATCTGGTAAGATAGCGGATACCGTGAGCCATCGGTTAGCTCACACAGCATACGAGGTGACGCTATGGTACAGGTACACAAGCTATCTTCTCACCAGATTGAGATTGACCATATTTACCAAGGGGACTGTATTGAGGTTATGTCACGTCTTCCCGAAAAGAGTGTTGACCTCATCTTCGCTGACCCACCGTACAATCTTCAACTACGTGGGGATCTTTTCCGGCCTAATCTAACCCTTGTTGATGCAGTCGATGACGCGTGGGATCAGTTTGCAAGCTTCAAGGATTATGACAACTTCACCAGAGATTGGCTAACTGCAGCACGGCGCGTACTGAAGGATAACGGCA